>CAZXBD010000102.1:0-18596 GCA_964638305.1 uncultured Geobacteraceae bacterium
CTTAACATTGGCCAACTCGTCACCGTAGGACTCTACAGATTTTTGTTCCACGCCGAGTTCAACCAACGCCTTGGCATAACGTCTGGTAAGGGCACTGACGCTCAATGTAGTTCTCCCATTTTCTGCATATATTCATCGACCAGACGCTTCTGGTCATCGGCAGAAACCTGCTTCTTCAGCAGGTCTTCCGCAAGGTCTACGGCCAGGCGAGCGGCTTCTTCACGCAATTCCTTGCGTGCATTGGCAACCACACTGGAAGCCTTACTGTCGGCCTCCTGCTCTATCTTAACGGCCATCTCTTTGGCCGCGACCAGAATCTTTTCACGTTCCACTTCGCCATCGTGGCGAATTGAAGCCGTAATATTTTCAATCTCTTCTGTTGCCTTAGTCAGCTTTTCGCTGTACTCGAGATATTTTGCCTCCGCAGCCACTTTGGCTGCCTCGGCATCAGCAAGGGTTTTCTCTATCTCTTCTCTACGGTCTTTCAGGCCCTTGCGAATCGGTTTGGTTACAAAGTAGGCAAGCAGCCCGACCATCAAGGCAAAGTTGAAGCAGCGATAGAGAAAGTCTTTAAGGAGTACGCCGCTATCAGCATGGCCTCCACCAGAGGCAAACACGACAGCAGGAGCGAGAACCATGACAGCCAGAAGCAGAGTCTTAAGGAGTGTTGACATGCAGTTCATTAGACAGCCCTCCCCAGAACCTTGTAGGCAATATCTTTGGCCAGAATCTCGGTTTCACTGCGTAGCGACTTGCGTGCTGCGTCAGCCTCTTCCTGAATCTGCGACTTGATACTCTGCAGCTTCTCCGCAGACGTCTGTTTTGCCTCGCCGAGAATAAGACCCTCTTGTTCCTGGGCTGTCTTGCGCAGGGCAGCTCGTTCTTGTCCTGCCTCTTGACGTGCCTCTTGAAGCTGGGCTTCATAACGGGCAATTTGTGCCTGCACCTGCTCGTCGATATCCTGGACTTTGGCCTTGGAACCCTCGATGGTTTCCTTGCGTGCCTGCAAAGCGGCCCGCAACGGCTTGAAGAGCAGTGCATTCAGCACCACCATCAGAATCATGAAGTTGGCAAACTGCAGGAACAGCGTCCAATTAACTTCGATCACCGGCTTACCTCATTTAAGTTCGCGCCACAAAGGACACATCGGTATACTGTATACAGCCTTGAAAGAGCCTAAAAAATGCCACGGCCATGGGGCCAAAGCAGGGAATGACTACCATAGCACCCAAGCCATGTCAAGGCTCTTTTCTCAAAAGCCAGAACAAAAAGAAGACACTTAATCCAGAAGGGAAAAGCTCTGCTCGATTACTTTTTGCCAACCACTTCGGCCGGCTTGTCAGCCACTTCTTTTTCTTTAAGAGTCATGCTGATTGTTCCATTCAGAGTGACACCGTCTTCAACAGACAGGGCAGGCGTTTCAATCGTTCCTTCAACGTGAGCCGGGGCACGCAACTCAACTCTTGCCTTGGCCTTGATGTTGCCTTTAAATTTCCCGCTCAAGAGCAAGGTGCCAACCTGGACATCAGCCTGGAGGTCGGCACTTTCTCCGACGATCAGGGTGTCATGAGAGGTGACCTCACCCCGAAAAGCGCCATCCAGACGAACGATTTCGTTAAAAACCAGTTTGCCTTCAAACTGACTACCGGGGCCCAAAAAAGCCTTGATTTCACTTTTTTCTATCGGAGTTTCTTTGCGCATGGGTTCTTTTTCCTTCTTACTAAACATGGCTCATAGTTCCTAACGACACACGGCTAACATACTGAAATGAATGGTTTTTAATCAACGGCCTTCGAAAATATCAAGCAGGCGCTCAAGTTCTTCCGGTGAGTAATAGCTGATTTCTATTTTCCCGCCCTTACCCCCTCGGGCCTGGGGCTGAATATTCACTTTAGTGCCGAGGCTGCGTTGCAGACGTGCCGACAAATCAGCCAATTCAGGGTCAATTTTCGCCTTGCGTGGCGAGCCTTTAGCTTGGGCCCCCTTGAGCTTCTTGACCAGCGACTCGGTTTGTCGAACCGAAAACTGCTTCTTGACGACCTGGTCGCGGGCGTCCTTGATCCGTGCTGCGCTTTCCAACGCCAGCAGGGCTCGGGCGTGACCCATGGTGAGCTGACCGCTGACCACATCCTGTTGAATTGCCGAAGGCAGGCGCAAAAGGCGTAACACGTTGGCAACGGTCGGTCTCTCACGACCAACCCGCCGGGCAACTTCCTCCTGTGACAGGTCAAAAGAGCTCATCAGGTGGCGATATGCTTCGGCTTCTTCAATCGGATTCAGGTCTTCGCGCTGAATGTTTTCTATCAGCGCCATTTCCAGGGCCCAGTCTTCTGATACGTCCTGGATAACAACCGGGACTTCTTTGAGGCCAGCCTTCTGTGCCGCTCGCCAGCGACGTTCGCCGGCAATAATCTGGTAATGATCGCCCGTGTGACGAACAACCAGGGGTTGAATCACGCCCTTTTCACGGATTGATGCAACCAGCTCTGCCATCTTGGCATCATTAAAGGTTTTGCGCGGCTGCTGATGATGAGGCTTGAGTTCTTCGACCGGACAGACGAAATACTTGTGACGACCATCCTGGGATGCTGATGTAAGAAGGGCACCGATACCCTTGCCTAGTGCGGGACGTTTGACCATACTGATTTTATGACTCCGTACGAATGATTTCGCGCGCCAGCTCCAGATAGGCCGTAGCCCCCCGCGAAGAAATGTCGTAGAGCAAGGCGGGAAGACCGTGACTGGGCGCTTCAGAAAGGCGCACATTGCGCGGGATCATGGTTTCAAAGACTTGCGTGGAGAAATGCTCGCGAATCCCTTCACTGACCTGGTGAGACAGGTTGTTACGGGCGTCAAACATTGTCAACAGGATGCCGCGAATGACCAGGCCGGGGTTCAGTTCCCGCTGAATCAGACGCACAGTGTTTATCAATTGGCTCAACCCTTCCATAGCGTAATACTCACACTGCAGGGGAATCAGAACGCTGTCGGCGGCCGTCAGGGCATTGATTGTCAGCAGGCCGAGCGAAGGGGGGCAATCGATCAGGACGTAGTCATATTCTTCAACGATGTCAGCGAGGGCTGACTTTAGCTTGTTCTCCCGCGCCAGGGCCGAAATAAGCTCCACTTCGGCACCGATCAGGTCGGGATTTGCAGGCAGCAGATGGAGCGGTTCAAGACCCGTGGGTTGACGCACATCGGTTACCGGAACCGAACCGAGCAGAGCATGATAAACGGTATTCTTCATGCCGTTCGGGTCAACACCAACACCGCTGGTGGCATTGGCCTGGGGATCCAGATCAACCAACAAAGTACGCTTTTCGGCAGCAGCCAGTGACGCAGCAAGATTTACTGCTGTCGTGGTCTTGCCGACGCCGCCTTTTTGATTGGCAATGGCGATTACCTGGGCCATGCCCGCGCTCCTTTAAAGGGTGAAGTTTTTCGAGTCGCTCAGACTAACATAAGCACCTGGATCTGCAAAGGAATTTTGCCAGACGACAGCAAAACACCAGATGTTGTTGTAATCATAAGGACAAACACTACATGTTGGGTAAAAGAGCTTTATCTGGTCAATTCAATCAAGCACCGCCCAGCACTAGAAACAGGCAATTCCAGTTGATGCAAAACAACAGACCAACCGTTCTTTTCAAGCAGATCGTGTTGCTCGGAAAACTCGTGTTGTCCATCAGGCCCCTTCATCGCCACCAGACGGCCACCGGGCGCAAGAAAAGGCTCGGCCAAACCTATCAGTTCATCCAAAGAGCAAAGAGCCCGTGCCGTTACCAGATCAAACCCTGCTCTATACTTCTGCTCTTCGGTCAGTACTTCGACTCGCCCATGAAGGGGCGTAAAGCCTTTCAGGCCAAGTTGCCTGACGATGTGACGCTGAAAATCTATTTTTTTCCCAACCGCATCAACAGAGACAACCGCAAGCTCGGGACAGGCTATTTTCAAGGGAAGCGCAGGGAAACCGGCACCGGAACCTATGTCTAGCAGCCGGGTCGCCTTATGGACAAAAGGCAACAGGGTCAGGGAATCAACGAGGTGCTTCTCCAGCACCTCGTCACGATCGGTAATTGCGGTCAGGTTGCGGATGCGATTCCAGCGCAACAGCTCATCGGCCAAGCGCTCCAGAGAGACAAACGCTTCCAGAGGAATCTTAAGATCGAGTTTTTCCAACTGCTTCGACAAAATCATGGGATCAAAAGCTAACGACGCAGAACAACCGCCAAAATGGCAGTCGCCGCTGGGGTGACGCCAGGGATTCGACCAGCCTGACCCAGAGTCCGGGGTAATACCTGCTTGAGCTTTTCGTTAACCTCAGCAGAAAGACCCGTGACGACATCATAATCAAAACCTTCCGGAATCACGAGGTTTTCCAGTCTCTGAAAACGCTCTACCTGTTCTTTTTGGCGGCTAATATAACCAGCATATTTAACCTCTGTTTCAAGCTCGTTGAGAACCTCAAGAGAAAGGTCCGCAAGCTCCGTGTCGAGAAAACAGAGCGCCTCTATACCGATTTCGGGCCTGCGCAATAACTCCTCAAGCGATGCTCCATTTTTTAAATCATGCAAACCCAAACGAGCCAACGCCTTCTGGTTGCCCGGCGAAATGCGAACCTCTCGCAAACGCTTATGGCCACGCACTAACGCGTCAAGCTTGTTCGAGAACACCTCCCAACGCTCATCAGTCAATAAGCCAACCTCCCGACCAAGGGGGCTGAACCTCTGGTCGGCATTATCCTCACGCAACAAAAGACGATATTCCGCCCGCGAAGTAAACATCCGATAAGGCTCTTTGGCACCAAGATTGACAAGATCATCCACCAACACACCAAGGTAACCCTGGTCCCGACCGACAACCACAGGTTCTCGTCCATGAGCCTGCAGAGACGCATTTATTCCCGCCAGCAACCCCTGAGCAGCAGCCTCCTCATATCCGGACGTACCGTTGATCTGGCCGGCGTGATAAAGCCCCTTCAAAAGCTTGGTTTCCAGTGTCGGCTTTAACTGAATCGGGTCGACATAATCATACTCGATTGCGTACCCCGGTCGCGTGATCTCGACACGCTCAAGGCCTTTCATAGTCCTTAAGTAGGCCAACTGTACATCAACCGGAAGTGACGTTGACACGCCATTAGGATAAATCTCGCCACTCGCAAGCCCTTCAGGTTCCAGGAATATCTGGTGTTGGTCCTTATCAGGAAATCTCACCACCTTATCTTCAATCGACGGGCAATAGCGCGGGCCAACCCCCTCTATAACACCTGAATAAAGAGGAGAACGGTCCAAGCCACCACGTATCACCTCATGGGTGCTACTGTTTGTATAAGTAATATGACAGGAAACCTGTGGCCTATCGATACTCGGAGTATCTGCAGAAAATGGCTTGGGCTCGAGATCGCCAGGCTGCTCCTCGAGTTCGGAAAAATCAATAGTTGCAGCATCGAGACGAGGCGGAGTGCCGGTTTTCAAACGGCCCACAGCAAACCCAAGCGAGCGCAAATGATCGGACAAGCCTTCGGAAGGAGGTTCTCCTGCCCGCCCCCCGGGGTAATTGACCAGGCCTATATGGATCAGGCCACGCATAAAAGTTCCGGTCGTCAGGATAACTGAAGAAGATAAATAAACCAGACCATCGCGTGTCTCCACACCCACAACCCGATCTTCTTCAACAAGCAGGCGCACTACCTGCCCCTGCTTGAGGTCAAGCCCTGACTGCCCCTCCACCACCTGCTTCATGCGGGCACGATAAAGATCCCGGTCAGCCTGGGCACGAGAGGCCCTGACCGCAGGGCCTTTTTTGGTATTAAGGACGCGGAACTGTATTCCAGTGGCGTCAATGTTTCGCGCCATCTCGCCACCCAGCGCATCGATTTCACGGACAAGATGCCCCTTCGCCAAACCGCCGACGGCCGGATTGCATGACATTTGCGCAACAGCATCCAAGTTTAATGTCAGGAGCAGGGTACGACAACCCATTCGGGCTGCAGCAAGAGAGGCCTCACAACCGGCGTGACCTGCGCCGACAACAACCACATCATAGTTTTCCGCCATAAAAAACTCTCTTCAAACCAGTGACACTAACCCTCTGTTTCACGTGGAACACAAAAGACAGAAACAAAAGCAAAATGTTTCACGTGGAACGCCCAACTACTTACCTATACAGAATTGACTAAAAATCTGGTCGAGAATCTCATCCGGTGTCGTTTCGCCGGTAATCTGTCCAAGAGACAACAAAGACTCTCTCAAGTCCATCGCCAGACACTCAAGAGGAGCCAGATTGTCAGCGGAAGACAAGACACCCTCCAAAGCAGTGTTTGCGCGTAACAAGGCATCCCTGTGACGGCGCTCAGTAATTACGACTCCTTCGCCGCCACCAAGAGCTTGATCGCTGCCCAAGTGACCCACAATAACTTCACGCAACTCGCTCAAACCGAGGCCGTGTTTTGCGGACACTGCAACCTGACATGGAAAAGCAGACAACCGGTCAAGATCACAAACCTGCGCCTGATCACTTTTATTGACAATCACGAGAGTTTTTCCGGGCTGGCAAAGATCCATTGCCATCAGGTCCTCATCAGTCAAAAGACAAGAGCCGTCAACAACCAACAGAACCAGATCCGCAGCCAGAGCCTTTTCACGGGCGCGGCGCACTCCTTCCTGCTCAATCAAGTCTTCCGTGTGACGCACCCCTGCGGCATCAACCAGGCGAACCGGAAAACCGGCAAGCACCAACTGTTCCTCCAGTGTGTCCCGAGTCGTGCCCGCAACCTCGGTTACAATTGCTCTCGATTCTCCAAGCAGGGCATTCATCAAAGAGCTCTTGCCAACGTTCGGTCGACCAAGGATCAGAACGTTGATCCCCTCGCGCAGTGATCTGCCTAGATCAAAACTGTTCGCCAAGGAGACCATCTCTACAGAAAGCTTCCGAACTGGTTCCAATAATGAAGATAAGTCGAGGGCCCCAACTTCATCGTCCGGAAAATCTATATGGGCTTCAAGAAGAGCCAAAAAACTTTTTACCTGGTCAGAGTAGGAGTAAATCTTTCGTGATAAATGGCCATCGAGATGATCAAGAGCAACTTGACTCGCACGATCCGACCGCGACCGGATAACCTCGATGACCGCTTCAGCCTGAGCCAGGTCGAGTCGTCCACTCAAAAAGGCTCGCTGGGTAAACTCCCCCGGTCCAGCCATGTGTGCACCGATATCAAGAAAAAGGTCCAGAACATTACGGAGGATCTGGGTACCGCCATGGCAATGAACTTCAACAACATCTTCGCCAGTATATGATCGCGGTGCGCGCATAACTACGGCCAGGACCTCGTCAACTCGCACATTCTCTTGATTGTAAAGGTGCCCATGATAAAGACGATGAGACTCCATTACGGCTACAGACACTTTGCCGCGATAAACGGCAGCCAGAAACTCCGTCGAACGAGGGCCAGAGAGGCGAATAATGGCGACACCACCTTCGCCAGGGGGAGTTGCGGGGGCAACAATCGTATCAAACGACAACATTATTTGCCCCGCAAACGGAGAATAACGGTCTTGCGACCCCCGTCATGATTTTTTGAATATGATTCAAGATCCGGTTCCTTCTTGAATAATTCGTGGAGAATGCGACGTTCGCTGATCACCATAGGTGGGGAGGAGGATGGTTTTTGAGACTGGCGAACCTTGCTGGACAGACGACGAGCCAGACGAGTCAGAAAAACCTGGCGTCGGTTACGATAGCCATCAACATCAAGGAGAACCGGAGTGCGCTCAGTGGTCAAGCGATCCGTCATGGTTCCGACCAGAGTCTGCAGAGCATCGAGGGTTTGCCCATGACGACCAATCATGCGACTCGGGTCCCGGGCAAGTAGATTGAGGTTTATGGATTTACCACTTGACGACATTTCAACCTCTGCGTCAAGACCACTTAATGAAAGTAACCGGCAGGTAATCTCGCGTGCAATAACGCCGCGATCATGCAGCCTGACAAGAACCTTGGCGGGCCGTCTCCCAAAAAAACCAAGCACACCCGAAGAATGGACCTGTAACACCTCAATGTCGGCTTCAGCACGCGTACAATTCAGCTGCGCAAGAGCTTTCTCTACGGCAGCATCCAGGGTTTCTGCTGCAACCTCAACATGCAGGTACTGTTGCTTCATGGTTAGCGATCAGGTGGCCTTACGGTGAATGAAATACTGCTGCAAAATGGTTAGCAGGTTGTTTACCAACCAGTAGATGACCAGGCCAGACGGAAAGTTCAGGAACATAAAAGTAAAAATGATGGGCATCATCATGAAGATTTTTGCCTGCATCGGATCAGCTGTTGTTGGTGTCATTTTTTGCTGAACAAACATACTCGCCCCCATCAGGATGGGGGTAATGTAGTAAGGATCCTTGGCAGAGAGGTCAGTCAACCAGAAAGCAAAGGGCGCGTGCCGTAGCGCGATAGAATCAAGCAAAACCTTGTAGAGGGCAAAAAAGACCGGTATCTGTACCAACATCGGTAAACAACCACCCAGAGGATTAACGCGATGAGTCTTGTACAACGTCATCATCTCCTTGTTGAGCCGCTCCTTGTCGTTCTTGAACTTGTCGCGTAATTTCTGCATCTCCGGCTGGAGTTTCTGCATCGACTTCATCGAAGAGTAACTCTTGTGTGTTAACGGCCAGAAGATGATCTTGATCAAAACAGTCAGAAGAATAATGGCAACACCGTAATTCTTAAAATACCCGTAAAAAAACGTCAGTACCAGAAAGAGGGGTTGTGCCAGCAGGTTAAAAAAGCCGAATTGAACGACCTTGTCCAACTGGTGACCGGCGGCCTTAAGCAGCTCGGGGTCTTTCGGGCCAATAAAAACCAAATAATCAAGTTGGCGTCGTGCACCCGCTTGCAAGGTAAAATATGGCGTTTCTAAAACGTTCTCGATGGCGTCGCCCTTACGCAAAACTTCTATTCTTTCCAATACCTTATCGCCCGGGACGACAACAGAGAGAAAGTACTTGGTCTGGAAAGATGTCCATGCAACATCCTTGCTGTATGTAACCGAACCTTCTTGCAGATCATCAACATCGACTTCTTCTATGTCTTCCTTGACGAGAGTGGCCGGGCCAGAGAAAGAATAACTGTCGGCCTTTAAAGACTCATCCCAGCGCTGCACCAGTGCGAAATCGACCGTGCCTCGCAAGGGAGTCGGAGTGGTATTGTATAATTCAAGCCCGGCATCAATCAGGTAATCATCGCCGCGGATCAAAAAGGTTTTTACATACTGTACGCCATTTGCCGAAACATACTGAAAACGGAGTTCTGTTTGATCTTTCCCGGTGACTGTGACAAGAGCCTCTGAGGTCGACTCAAACCTAGAATCCTCACTTAAAACAAACCCTTCTGAACCAGTTGTGCGCAAAGTCGAATAACGTAGCGGGCCACTTTCGAACATTTGGACTGGCTGTGAGTCTCCGGCAGCCGTAGCCTTATAATCCTTTAATTTAAAAGAAACCAGGCGCGCACCCTGGCTTGTAAAAACAGCTTGATACTTGTCCGTTTCAACAGTAATTTCTCGGGATGGTGCGGAGGTCTCTGCAACAGGAGTTATTGTCCGGTCGGGAACAGGAATTTCCTCTGATTCAACCGGCTTCAGATCAGAAACCTGTCGTTCCTGGTTTTCTGTCTCAACAACCGGTTTTGTCTTTTCGGTCTCCAGTGGTTGCTGGTCCGGCTTGGTTGGTGGAAAAAGGATCGAGAAACCCAACCAGACGGCGAGCATTAAGACCATGGCCAGAACCAGGTTTTTATTTTCAGATGAATTCATGGTTTAAGAAAAACTCCTGTTATTGAAAAGGCACTATTCAACCGGATCGTATCCTCCGGGATGCCAGGGATGACAACGAATCAGACGCTTAAAGCCCAGCCAAAGCCCACCCTTAACACCATGACGATTAACAGCATCCAGGGCGTACGTGGAACAGGAAGGATAAAAACGGCAGGTTTGCGGTTTCAGTGGAGAAAGAAAGGTTCTATAAAAGCGAATGCCCGCTATGGCTAACCGCTTAAGCATGATAATCGGTCCCCAGGCGGGCAAAGACTGTCAGAAGTTCCCGGTCCACCTGCGAATGACTCAGGCGTCCGGCTTGGCGCTTTGCTATAATCGAAATATCTGCAACCTCATCAAACTTTTTGTAGTGCTTTCTAAATATCTCGCGTATCCACCGCTTAAGTTTATTGCGGCAGACAGCATTACCTACCTTACGACTGGCAGTTATTCCCAGGCGGGTGCAGTCCCGGCCTGGGTTGACAATCACTACAAAATGGGCCGCATGATAACGCGTACCCTCTTTCCAGGATCGCTCGAACTCGCTTGAGCGGCGGATTCGTCGAGACCTTTCGAGGGTCTGTTCACCCTTCACTTTTTAATTGATTCTACTTGCTCGGAACTGTTGCAGCTAAAGATTTACGCCCCCGAGCACGACGACGCTTGATAACGTTTGCACCACCTTTGGAACGCATACGCTTGCGAAAACCATGTGTACGTTTACGACTGACCTTACTTGGCTGATAAGTACGCTTCATGACTACTTTTTCTCCTCGTTTATCTATAAATGTTATTATTTTTACAAAAGAGACTTTTAAGCATAGTTACAAAACAAAGTCAAGAACCAAAAGGTTTCATCTTTTAAACAGATAATCTTTACACAATTTTACCTTGCAAAAAAAAAACTCATCTGATAATCTCTGCTGTCAAGTTTTATACCTCTATACATATATGTAAACCCTTGAAATTAAGTTGTTTTTGAGTTGTCCACAGGTGTTTAAAAGTTTGTGGATAACATTATCCTCACGATATCCTTTATAAAACTATTGAAACAAGACAGACGCCGGTATGAGTAAACTCTGGGAAGACACCCTCACACAACTGGAACTGAAACTCAGTCCTCAGCATTTCTCTACCTGGGTCAAGCCACTGAAACTTGTTAAAATAGAACAGGATGTGGTCCATCTAGAAGTTCCCAATCGATTCGTACTCGACTGGGTTAAAGAAAACTACAGTAAACTCATAAAAAACATTCTCTCAGAACTATCTGCTGTCACCTATAGACTTCATTTTTCCATAGATGGTCAGGCCAGAAAGAATCTGCCAAAAAATGACAGTTTTGTTGATAACGCAACAAAAACTGTGGTTAAAAAAGAAAATAAAAACATTCATCCTGCAGAACTCAACCTAAACCGTAAATACACCTTTGAAGAGTTCGTTTCAGGTTCATCGAACCAATTCGCATTTGCTGCTGCCATGGCTGTAGCCAACAACCCGGCTACAACATACAACCCACTCTTCATTTATGGTGGTGTTGGCTTGGGGAAAACACACCTCGCCAATGCTATTGGTAATGAAATTCTCAAGAAATCTCCACATATGAGAATTTGCTATTACACTTCCGAAAAATTCATGAACGAGCTTATCAATTCGTTGCGATACAATCGCATGGATGAGTTCCGCAACAAGTTTCGTTCTATGGATGTCATTCTGATTGACGATATTCAATTTATTGCAGGAAAAGAACGTACCCAGGAGGAATTTTTTCATACATTCAATGCCTTGTATGAATCACATAAACAAATCATTGTTACCTCCGACAAATTCCCTAAAGATATACCCGGTCTCGAAGAAAGACTTCGTTCACGATTTGAATGGGGTTTAATTGCCGATATACAACCTCCGGATGTAGAAACAAAACTGGCCATTTTGAAAATGAAGGCTGATCAGAACAACATAAGACTTCCGGAAGATGTTGCTCTTTTTCTAGCTAATTCCTTTTGCAACAATGTTCGTGAACTGGAAGGTTATTTAATAAGAATTGGAGCATATGCGAGTTTAACAGCTATCCCGATTTCTTTGGATATGACGCGTGACGTATTAAAAGATATTCTTATAGAACGAAACAAAGAATTATCCGTTGAAGAGATTGTTAAAAAGGTAAGCAGTCATTTCAATATAAAAATATCTGATATCAAATCACCGAAAAGACTCAAAGCCGTAGTCTTGCCAAGGCAGATTGCAATGTATCTTTCTAGGCAATTGACATCTTCCTCCTACCCAGAAATAGGTGAGCGTTTTGGTGGTAAAGATCATTCAACAATAATCCATGCCATTCGCAAGATCGAAAAACTGAGAGAAGAGGATTTTCAATTGAGCAGCACGATAGAGAATTTGAAGAAAGAATTGACAGGTTAATAACCTGTTTAAAAGAGGGTCAACAGACTGGGGATAAAAAGGCTCTTTTAAAAAAAACAATCTTATCCCCAATTGGTAAACAGTTTTTACCGTAAGTTATAACTATTATAAGTTACTGAAAACAATATAAAAAAAGACATATAAACTAATTAACAGGCCCTATTACTACTACTAATCTTTTATATTTTATAGTTCTTAAATATAAGTATAACCTGTTGATGAGGAGGTAATCATGAATTTCACCATAGAAAAAGATGTATTTCTAAAAGGACTAGCCAGGGTTCAGGGGATTGTTGAAAAGCGAAATACTATTCCTGTTCTTTCCAATGTTCTTCTCGAGGGTGCAGATGGTGAATTGTGTCTGACGGCAACAGATCTTGAAGTTGGAATGCAGTCAACTTATCCAGCAAATATACGCAAGCCTGGAAAAATTACTGTTTCTGCTAAAAAACTGTATGAAATAATAAAGGAATTGCCGGACAATGAAATCAGTTTCAATGCCAAGGACAACTGTTGGATAGAGGTGGAGTGTGGTAAGGCCCTTTTTAATATAGTTGGGTTGTCGGCAGATGAATTTCCTAATTTTCCAAAACCGGATAAGGATAATTTTCTCTCTCTTTCCAGTAATTTATGTAAGGAGATGATTGAAAAAACATTTTTTGCCGTGTCTCAGGACGAAAGTAAATACAATCTGAATGGAATTTTTTGTCAGGTTCAGCAAGATAACCTGTTACGCCTGGTCGCTACGGATGGGCACAGGCTTTCAATGATAGATAAGGAAATAGAAAAAGCGGAAAGCCCAGAGTTGTCGAGTGGTGTTATTTTGCCGCGTAAAGGCATTCTTGAATTAAAAAAATTGGCAGAAGAGGGCGATGGAGATATTAACCTTGGTTTTATGGATAATAATGCCGTAGTGAGTAAGGATCAGACCGTTGTCATTATGCGTTTGATAGATGGTGAATTTCCTGATTACAGTCGCGTTATTCCCCAGAAGAATGAACATAAAGCTTCCATTGCAGTTGATACCTTCCTGCATGCTTTGCGTCGCATGATTATTTTATCCAGTGAAAAATCCCGTGGTGTAAAGATGAATTTTAAAAATAATCTGCTTGAAGTATCTTCTTCGAATCCAGAACTCGGTGATGCTCGAGAAGAGATGGATATTGAATATCAGGGTCCTGAACTGTCTGTTGGTTTTAATGCCCGCTATCTCTTGGATATATTACAGGTACAGAATCAAGATCAGATATGTATGATTCTTAAAGATAACCTCTCACCCGGATTGATAAAACCGGTAGATGAGGATGGATATCTTGCGGTTATTATGCCTATGCGGCTCTAAATAGAACTTTTCAGAAAAAAGCCTTTGAAAATTGAGGCTTTTTTCTTAATGGCGGTATGATTCTAAAAAATCTGAAGTTGCGTTATTATCGCAACCTGGCAGCTATTGACCTTTCCTGGAATGAGCATTTTAATGTCATTTATGGACAGAATGCCCAGGGCAAAACCAACCTGCTTGAAGCGATCTACCTGTTGGGGCATCTAAAAAGCTTTCGCAGTGCCCGCGGGCAGGATTTGATCAATCATACTGAAGAAACGGCCTGGGTTGGTGGGGTTGTCAATAAAAGCGGTGTGCAGCGTCAGATTGAGTTAGGTTTACAGAAGAATGGTCGTAATCCACGCGTAGATGGAAAGACGGTAAACAAACTCAGTCAGTTTCTCGGCCATTTGAGAGTCGTTCTTTTTACGCCGGAAGAGTTGAGCAATATTAAAGGTTTTCCGGCTGGCCGCCGGGCATTGCTTGATAGAGCCATACTGCAAACAGAGCCGACTTATCTGGATCGTGTCCAGGAATATAACAGGAACCTCCGTCAACGTAACCAACTGTTAAAAAAGCAGTCAGGCGATGATGAACTGGCCCCATGGACAGAAGCACTGATTCGTACCGGCAGTCGAATTCGCCATGAACGGCAACTCTATCTGGAAAGGTTGCGACCGAACCTTTGCCGCATCTACCGGGAAATTACCGGAGGTCTTGAATCAGCCGGATTAAATTATTCGGTTGAATCGAAAACAAGGGAAGAAATTACTCTTCAAATGCTAGCTTCTTTTGAACGGTTGGCGAGCCGAGAAAAAAGACTGGGGTTGACTCTGGCTGGACCACATCGCGATGACATGGATTTTGTGGTTAATGAAAGATCTTTACGTGCCTTTGGTTCTCAGGGACAACAAAGATCTTTCCTGCTGGCATTTAAAGCTGCACAGGTTATGGATCAGGAAGAACAATTCAGTGAACCACCAATCCTGTTGCTTGACGACCTGGCCAGTGAATTGGACAGTCGTCGACAGGAAGGTTTTTTTGATTTTCTGTTAAATCGTCGTGGTCAGGTTTTCCTGACCTCTGCCCAGCAGCCGCAACTGGCTGATAAAGTGCAGCAAATGGCAAGTTTTTTTAAGGTTGATCAGGGTCTGGTCAGCGCTATATCCCCAGAACGAGGGTGAAATGACACAAAAATTGAACAAAGAGTACGATGCTGGAAGTATCACGGTTCTAGAAGGTCTTTCGGCCGTTCGTAAGCGACCGGCAATGTATATCGGATCCACTTCTGTGCAGGGTTTACACCACTTGGTTTATGAAGTGGTAGACAATTCTATTGACGAAGCGCTGGCCGGTCATTGTGATGACATAAAGGTGGTTATCCATGTAGATAATTCGGTCACTGTGATTGATAACGGTCGGGGTATCCCGGTTGATATGCACTCTACTCAGAAAAAGCCAGCGGCAGAAGTTGTCATGACCGTTTTGCACGCAGGGGGCAAATTCGATAGTGATACGTACAAGGTTTCCGGAGGGTTACATGGTGTTGGCGTCTCGGTTGTCAACGCTTTGTCTAGTCGTCTGGAGCTTGAAATCCGTCGAGACGGTAAAGTCTACCGGCAGAATTACGAACGTGGTGTACCAACAGGAGATCTAAAGGAAGACGGTGTCACCAAACGTCGTGGTACTCGTATCCTTTTTTGGCCAGACCCTGAGATTTTTGAAACGACAGACTTCTCATTTGAAACGCTATCACAACGTATTCGTGAAATGGCTTTTCTTAATGCGGGTGTCAAAATTGAAATCATTGATGAGCGTACTGAAAAGAGCCACGTTTTCCACTATGAAGGTGGCATCGTTTCTTTCGTCGAATATCTCAATCGGGCCAAAACCCCTCTGCACGCAAAACCCATTTTCTTTAGTGGCACCAGAGAGGATGTCGAAATTGATATCGCCATCCAATATAACGACGCTTATGATGAGAAGATTTTCTCTTTTGCTAACAACATCAATACCCATGAAGGTGGTACCCACCTGAGTGGTTTCAAGGCGGCGCTGACGCGCACCATGAATACCTATGCAACAACCAACAATCTCCTGAAAAACATGAAAAGCGCGATTTCTGGCGATGACCTGCGCGAAGGGATGGCAGCCGTTCTTTCGGTCAAGGTTCCTGATCCGCAGTTTGAGGGACAAACCAAGACCAAGTTGGGCAATTCTGAGATAAAAGGGTATGTCGAAACCCTGATGAACGAAAAACTGGCGGAATATCTCGAGGAGAACCCGTCGATTGCTCGCAAGATTCTTGAGAAGGGTATTGACGCTGCCCGGGCTCGTGAAGCGGCCCGCAAGGCGCGCGACCTGACTCGCCGTAAAGGCGCTCTGGATGGATTGGCCCTGCCGGGAAAACTGGCTGATTGTCAGGAGAAGGATCCAGCGCTTTGTGAACTGTACCTGGTCGAGGGCGATTCTGCCGGTGGCAGCGCCAAACAGGGACGTGAAAGACGCTACCAGGCGATCCTGCCTCTTAAAGGTAAGATTCTCAATGTCGAGAAGGCGCGCTTTGACAAGATGATCACTTCCAACGAGATAAGGACATTGATCACGGCGATGGGAACCAGCATAGGCAAGGATGATTTTGATCTGAGCAAGCTACGTTATCATCGGATTATCATCATGACTGACGCTGACGTCGACGGTTCGCATATCCGGACTTTGCTGCTGACCTTCTTCTTCCGGCAAATGCCGGAGCTGGTTGAACGCGGCCATCTCTATATTGCTCAACCACCGCTGTACAAGGCTAAGCGCGGCAAGAAAGAACTTTATCTCAAGGATGAGGACGCTCTGCGCGAATACCTGCTCGATGAAGGTATTGATGGCATGACCGTAAAGATGGAGAAAAGCGGAAAAGTCTTACGCGGCAAGCAGATCATTCCAACTTTGCGCAATATCCTTGATTACAACGAGCACTTCAGCAAGATGGTACACAAGGGAATCAACCCCGAAGTACTTAAAGTCTTTGTGAAGGGAAAATTACAGAATGGTTTCGCAGACCTGATTGATCTTGAACCTCTGGCCGCCAAGTTGCGTGAGGTTGAACCTGAGGTCGAGTTTGAGGTGTTTAACGATCCACCACGAATTCTCTACAAAAAAGATAGCTTGCGATCCTACATCGACCAGAAGGTGCTTGAGAGTTTGTCGATGTATGAGTACAAGCTGTTGTTGCAGTCTTACAAGCAGGTCGAGGACATCTGTTTGAACGAGAATGCCTTGATCAGTAAAGAAGGTCAGGAAGAGAAGGTGGTTAACGACCGTCAGGATCTGCTCGACTATTTCTTCGCCCGAGCCAAAAAAGGACAGTATATCCAGCGCTACAAAGGGTTGGGGGAAATGAACCCGGACCAACTCTGGGAGACCACCATGGACCCGGAGAAGCGGGTGCTGCTACAGGTCAAGGTTGAAGACACCATCGAAGCGGAACAGATCTTTACAATACTGATGGGCGACCAGGTAGAACCGCGCCGCGAGTTTATCGAAAACAATGCCCTGAATGTATCGAATTTGGATGTTTAATAGACGTAGCGGGTAGCGGGCAGCGAGGACATATCGCACTGTGCGCCACACGCCACTGATTTTCCGGAGGAAAATCGAGAATGCTTTCTGAACAGAACAAAGTCAGCGTCAATATCGAAGACGAAATGCGCAAGTCCTACATGGACTACGCGATGAGTGTAATCGTCGGTCGGGCCCTACCGGACGTGCGAGACGGTCTCAAACCAGTTCACCGGCGAGTGTTGTTCGCCATGAACGAACTCAGCAACGACTACAACAAGCCATACAAGAAATCGGCTCGCGTGGTTGGTGATGTTATCGGTAAGTATCATCCCCATGGCGACTCCGCGGTCTACGACACCATCGTTCGAATGGCCCAGGACTTCTCCATGCGCCATCCGCTGGTCGACGGCCAAGGCAACTTTGGTTCTGTTGACGGCGACTCCGCAGCGGCTATGCGTTATACCGAAGTTCGCATGGATCGGTTGGCCCATGAACTGCTCAACGACCTCGACAAGGAGACCGTCGAGTTCGGGCCCAACTACGATGATTCTCTTGAAGAACCCCTGGTCTTGCCCTGCAAGTACCCCAACCTTCTGGTCAACGGTTCTGAGGGCATTGCGGTCGGTATGGCGACCAAGATCCCGCCACACAACCTGGTAGAGATCATTGATGGCCTGATCGCTATCATCGATAACCCGAAGCTTGAGGTTGAGGAACTGCTCGAGCTTATCCCTGGTCCTGATTTTCCGACTGGCGGCTTCATTATGGGTCGTGACAGCATCCATCAAGCTTACCGCACCGGTCGCGGTATTATTCCGATGCGCGCCAAGGCGATGGTTGAGCAAAACAGCCGTACCAGTCGTGAGAGCATCATTGTTACCGAGATCCCCTTCCAGGTTAACAAGGCGCGCCTGATTGAGAAGATCGCCGACCTGGTTCGAGACAAGAAAATTGAAGGTATTTCGGATCTGCGCGATGAGTCGGACCGTGATGGCATGCGGATTGTTATCGAGCTGAAACGTGACAGCATCCCCCAGGTGGTCCTCAACCAGCTCTACAAGATGACGCCGATGCATTCGTCCTTTGGCATCATCATGCTGGCGATTGTCAAAGGGCAACCACAGGTTCTGACGCTGCGTGAAGTGTTGGATCACTTCATCGAGCACCGCAAAGAGATCGTCACACGGCGTACCATGTTCGAGCTGAAGAAAGCCGAAGCCCGCGCCCACATTCTTGAAGGCCTCAAGATCGCTCTGGACAATCTCGATGAGGTCATCCAGGTCATTAAGACCAGTGCCAACCCTTCTGAAGCCAAGGAGAGGCTGATCTCCCGTTTCGAGCTGAGTGATATCCAGGCTCAAGCGATACTCGAGATGCGCCTGCACCGCCTGACCGGCCTCGAGCGCGATAAGATTATCGAGGAGTACAATCAGGTCATGGCCCTGATCAAGCGTCTCAAGGAGATCCTAGCCAGCGAGGTAGAGATTCTCAAGATCA
>CAZXBD010000103.1:0-2648 GCA_964638305.1 uncultured Geobacteraceae bacterium
TCCTTTTTGTCCAAGCGGCCACAAAAAGGATGCAAAAAAGGCCTTGCTCCTGGCGGGGAGCATCTCCTTTGCCAGCTTTCTTAGCCTTTAAGGTATCGCGGAGCTAAAGAATCCGGCCCTGTGATTGCGGGCCTTCCAGAGGGCGGGGTTTTGCAGCGAAAAGCGTAACACACAAAAAGCAACAGCAACCAGAGTCGTAGAGGACCACAAGGGCCTCGGGGATAACTGGGGATATGTAGACAACTAAAGATTCATACCTATGACACTTGCCACCAGCAATCCCCGAGCAAGACATGCCAAGCGCAGCGCCAAGCTTTCTTTTGCTTCATTTTCTTTGTCGCCACAAAGAAAATGAAGTTGCTGTCGGGCAAACCCGACGGTTTTGCCTTTAGCTTTATATGCAAAGCCAGACACACAAAAAAACAAACCCCACATGCGAACCAAAGTGAGGTTTGTCAACAATCTGTAAAAAGACCGAGGAGGTTTCCCTTCGGTCTTTTCCAGACCAGAGTTCAGTCAAACCAGAAATAAGCCATCTGGCTAGTAATTCTCATGCCCGCTTTTCTGCAGGTAGTACTCATAATCCCCCTCGTAAGGGATCATCTCCCCATGATCAATCTCGAAAACACGGGAGACCAGGGAGCGCAGGAAGTGGCGGTCGTGGCTCACCAGCACCACTGTTCCGGTAAAATTCTGCAACGCTTCAAGCAGCACCTCGCGTGATTGAATATCAAGATGATTAGTTGGCTCATCGAGCACCAGGAAATTGATTGGCCTGGCCAGCAGCATGGCTAGCACCAGACGACTTTTCTCGCCTCCGGAGAGCCGATTGATGCGTTTATCAACATCATCACCCTGGAAAAGAAAGGCTGCGCAGAGATTGCGAATTACGCCGATCGAAGCCATCGGCATCACATCCTGCACAGTTTTAAAAACAGTCTTTTTCGGATCGAGCAGATCCATCGAATGCTGACTGAAATAACCGAGGTTGACATTGGCCCCTATCGTGACCGTGCCGGAAGTCGGTTCAGTCTGACCGGCCAGGCATTTTAAAAAAGTTGATTTACCGGCACCGTTGACTCCGACAACAGCGATCTTTTCTCCACGTCTAACCAACCCTGAGACACCTCCAAACACCGACTTGTCATTGCCACCGGATGTCTGCCAGGTTTTAGCCAGACTGTCGATTTTGACAGCATCGCCACCGGAACGCGGCGGCTCTGGAAATTCGAATCTTATGACCTTTTGCTCAGGTGGAAGCTCTATTCGTTCGATCTTCTCCAACTTCTTGACCCGCGACTGCACCTGGGCGGCATGTGAGGCCCGGGCCGCAAAACGGCTGATGAAGTCTTCCTCTTTGGCGAGCATCTCCTGCTGGCGACGGTGGCTGGCAAGCAACTGCTCGCGACGAACTTCGCGTTCGCGTAGATAAAAGTCGTAGTTGCCACCGTAGGTGGTTATGGTGCCATTACCGACTTCGATGATGCGAGTGACCAGGCGGTTCATAAACTCCCGATCGTGGCTGGTCATCAGAACGGCGCCTTTGAATTCGGTTCCCAGCCAGTTTTCCAGCCAGACAATCGATTCTACATCAAGGTGGTTGGTCGGCTCGTCCAGAAGTAATACATCGGGATTGATCGTCAGGATCTTTGCCAGGGCGATGCGCATCTTCCAGCCGCCGCTAAAACTCTCCACCGAACGCGTATAATCTTCGGGTCCGATGCCGAGTCCGGTCAGAACAGCCTGGGCGCGGTTCTCCAGGTCATATCCACCCCGATGTTCGAATTCTTCCTGGGCATCACCGTACCTCTCCAGCAAGCTGGCCAGATCGTCATCCGCCATCGGCTCGCACATCGCCGCTTCCATACTTTTGATCTCTTCACCAAGTTGCATGGTACGAGCGGAGGCAGCCATAACCTCGGCCAGCGCCGAGCGGCCTGACATCTCTCCTACATCCTGGGAGAAATAACCGATCACCGTTTTCTTGTTGCAGCTGATTTCGCCACCATCAAGGTTCTCCTCGCCGGTTATCAGTCTGAAGATGGTCGACTTTCCGGCCCCATTCGGCCCAACCAGACCGCTGCGACTTCCGGCAGTAATCTGAAAACTGGCATCCTTGAAAAGGACATGGGTTCCATGCTGGCGAGTTATATTGGTCAAATGTACCATCGTTACCTCAAAAAGCCGGGGAGCGGCCTTCTGGGCGCTCCCCGGGAAATCATATGCACCACTCTTCTACAACACACCATAATCTTTGTCACGTGGAAAAGGTGGCGGGGGGTGGGGGCCAGGAGCCAGGAACTGAAACTCCAACAGCCACCACGCAAGAAAACAACACAGATGCAAGGGACTCTAAAGAGGCCCGGATTCTGTTGAAGACACAGTCGTAAAATCCCACTCTCCGTAATTTATAAACAACTCAGACTCGCGGCAAAGGAAATGCCCTCCGCAGGAGAAGGCACTTTTCTTACTTTTGCTGCCGGGCAAAAGTATGACGTCTGGCGGGACGCGACCCGCCGGTCTCAATTTGTCCTAACACTCGAAAGTCCTCCAGCTTTCCTGCTTACCTGTGAATACGATTTCGGGGTCTCGGCCCCGTGCCGCCCAAACTTTTACACGCCCAAAAGTTTGGATCAAAAGGCGCCCCT
>CAZXBD010000104.1:0-1714 GCA_964638305.1 uncultured Geobacteraceae bacterium
GAACTACATGATTGTGCCAACACCAGTTGCCTGACGCTCAAAACCGCTAAGTTATTTGCGGACAGTTACTAAGCGGGCGCTCCCTGGCCATGGGCCTACTTGCGATGAGATTCCTTTTCAGTATTCCACTTGCCGCACCCATTCACTGCCTCCAGAATGCAAATAAGAGACGAGGACCACGAGAATGGCGTTGCCTACCATATCCCCCAGTCCCCGTCTCCATTTCGCCCTAGCCAGTGGAGATTGTCAACCCATCATAGGTGTCAACTTAAGCTGATTTGACGAAATAATGAAGTATGAGATGAAGTAGATTTGACGGGAAAGGGCTATCATTTCACTCCGGTGCGCTGAGACCAATCAGAAGCAAGGGAGAAGAAATGACAGCCCAAGCATCAAGCATACAGGAATCGGTGAAGAAAGACCATATTGTCTTCCAGGAGATTCTAACGGACGATGAGCTGGCGGCGCTGTTTGCCAAACACCATGTCCAGGATGAAAGGAAACGGAAGTTGTTTGTGCACTGTTTCTTCTGGCTCATGATATTTTCTGCAGGCGAACCATCGCATCGAGGTTCGTTGCTGCAGTTGATCGGCTTTTTTCTGGGAGCCATTGCCCTGCTCTTTCCCGAATCAAACGTGACCACTTTGACGAAGAGTGCGATGAGCAAGCGGCTCAAAGAGGTCAGTTGGTACTTGTTTCGGGGCGTCTACAACCATTTGTTGGAAAAGTACCAGCAGATACTGGATGGCCGCGATGTGAAATACTTGGGCCAATTCAAGGATGCCTTCGCTGTAGACGGCAGTGTGATCGCCTTGAGCAAAGAACTAGAGGGCGTGTTTGAGAGTGTCCATCAGGGACATGCCAGCCTCAAGCTGAATACCAAATACTCCCTGAAGACAGCCGCAGTTACCAAAGTGCAAGTGAGCGATGGCAAACGGCATGACAGTCGCTTCTCCTTTGTGACCAAAGAGGCCAACTGTCTCTATCTGGTCGACTTGGGTTACTGGTCTTTCCGCTTGATGAAGAAAATCATCGACGCCGGCAGTTTTTTCGTCATGCGTCTGAAAGGCAATTGTGACCCGCTTATCGTCAAGGTAGCCGCCGACGAATTCCAGCATCTGGTGGGGCGGCGCCTCTCTGAACTTGACGACTTTCTGGCAACACAGGTCGCGGTCGGTGCAATTGACCTGACCGTGCAATTGTCCAAAGCCAAGAATCCTGCCTTCAGGGATAATGTTCGTCTGGTCGGCCTGTTCCATGAAGAGCAGTGGCGCTTCTATGTGACCAATATCTTTGAAGCCCGCTTCACCCCCCAACTGATCTATGACTTGTATGCCCAGCGTTGGCAAGTTGAGATCTTTTTCAACCTGATCAAACATGTCCTCACCTTGGACAATATCATGTCCCGCACCAAGAATGGCATCATGATTGAAATCTACTCGGCACTCATCTTCTATCTGCTCACTCGCATCGTCATTGCCTTGGCTGCCCAAAAAACCGGCCGCTCCATCCTTGAGTTCAGTTTCGAGCGTGCTCACAAATTGATTCGCGGCTTTTTGCTCTCCCATTTCCATCAATTCTTGCAGCCGTCCTTACTGGCGCTAGAACCCATTTTCCTACGACTCGTTGATATGGTGGCTGCTATGGGCTTGGCTCCCACTACCCCCAAAAGCATCAAACTCAATGAGCAACTGGCTTAAGTTGACACTAATGG
>CAZXBD010000105.1:0-42402 GCA_964638305.1 uncultured Geobacteraceae bacterium
TATCCTGGAGGGGACCTACACGGATCACATGAACTTCAGGTACAGTTTTGGTGCGAAGGAGTTCCAACGCAAATAGGGAACAATCCAGTTACTCACAATTTCCATACTACCAGCAAGTAAGGGCCAGGGTTAATCCCTGGCCCTTACTTGCTGCTCCTGGCTCATTCAAACATACTTTCTAGAAAGATCAATCTGCCTCCAGAAAGTACCGCCCCAGTGTCCCCTCGACATTCACTGAAGACATTTCATCCATCTCAAAACCGCTCTTTCGGAGAAAATCCAATCCTTTTTTGATCGTCTTTTGCAATGAAGCCTCGTCCTTGGGCTTCTTGGCAGGAGCACATACAAGGGTATGTTTGGCCTGCTTCAAGCGATAAAGCATATAGATTCTCTTCTGTTTTCCCTGGCGCAACAGAACCAGGAAAGCCATGCAGTATTGTGCTGGATAACCTTCCAGGGAAATCTGGACATTAAAAACGGTTTCCCACGCCTTGAGCACTTGGTCTGCCGAGCGACAGGGCAAGCCTTCAATAGTCCAGTCGGGATGGAAGAGAGCCCCTTTCTTTGGTGCAGGACGCAATTCGTGTGGCAAGGGTTTAGAGGCCTTTGCAGCGACAGGAATCGTTTCCCCACTTTGCTCAACAGACTCACCGGCTGAAGAAGGCCCTCCCTGACTAAAAGAATTCTTCTCTACCGCAGTCAACTCTTTGACAAGTCTCTTCTGTTCAATTCGTTCTGCTTCAAGTTGGGCTTCCAGACATTGCAACCTGACCTCAAGCTCCTTGACTTTTCCGGAATCACTCGCTTCGGGATTTGACTGTGAGCGGCTTCCTTCTGATACCTTTTCTGTCTCCTGAATCATTTTTTCAAAGGAGCTAATCATTTTATGAGCATCGTGCAGTTCATTTTCCAGCTCCTGCCGAGCTTCCTGCTCCAGTTCGAGACACTGAAGACGCTCCTGTAATTCACGTTCAAGGGCAACAATCTCATCAACGGAACTGCCGGAAGCTTCCTGCGGCAGGGGCTGTACTGCAGAGAGCTTTGTCTCGGCGAGAGATTTTTCCAACTCCGAAAGACGTTTTCCATCATCGATAGCCCCTTTTTCAAGCCGTTTACGAACGCTGTGCTCCTGGTCACACTCCTGACGAAGGGATTCATGCTCATCTACAAGCTGCGTGTACTGATCGACTAGTCGTTGCTCATGACCAAGGGCCTCCGACTGCCTCTCCTCCAACTGCTCCACAATCAGTTGCAAATTCTTCTTCTCTTCAACAACGGAAGCCAAATCCTCTTCTATATGCTTGTTCTTATCAAAAGCTTCGTTTAACGCCTGCTGCACTTCGACCAAATGGGCATGGGTTTCTTCAGAGGACTTAACCGCTTCTTCACAACCAGATGTTTTCTTCTCAGCACGTTTAAGCTCTTTACCAAGCACTTTGACGCGGAGCTCAGCTTCTCGCAGATTCTCCTTGAGCTCGGAGCTCTCTACGCCCTGCTCTGACAATTGGTTCAGGGTTTCCTCGCGAGCAATTTCAGTTTCCTTAAGCGCATGCTCCAAGCCAACAACCTGCTCGTTAGCCGCGTTGACATCATCAACGAACTGTTTCTGTTTTTCGCGTTCATTCTCCAGATCTGCAACGGCAGCAGCCAATTCCGCATCAAGTTCATTGATACGACTTTGGAGCTCTACAATCCTGCGCTTTTGCTTCAGTGTATTGGAAGACTTTGTTTCGGAGCCTACCAGCAGTGTCTCTAACTCCTGGATGCGTTTTTCAGCAGCAGCGGTAATCGATTCGCTCATTTCCCTTTGAGCACGCTCCGAATCGGCGTCAGCTTCGACTGTTGCCAACCGTTTCGTCAAATCTTTCACTTGTACCAAAAGAGCTTCCATATCATCGCCAACAGCTTCTTCCGGCGAAAACTGTAACTCGAGAAATTGTCGAAGTTTTTCCGCCCTCTCACTCAAGCGCTTTTCAGTATTCAGCTTAAGGGCAGCTTTTTTGCCCTTGGCGCTTGCCGGAGCCTGATCATAGTCTTTCTGGAAACCGCTCATAAGCCGCTTTGTTTCCATGCGTTGATTACGTGCCTCGGCTGGAGTAACAAGCCCGGGGACATCGCGCAAAACGACTTCCAACATTGCCGGGCTGAGTTTGAGGTTGACAGGTTCCAACTGGAAACCAAGCTGCACAAGCGCCTCCTGACCGTTCTGCCAGGCGGGCGTTTTTTCAGTACCTGAAACGGCAAAGACCAGAGCTCTTTTAAGATTTTTTTCATAAAAAGCGATGCGACAGCGCCATTCGGTCTTGTTCTGGTAATCGCAAAGGATCGACTGAAGCTCGTATTTGCCTTGATCCGCATCGACAAAAGTGACAGCAAGGGTCGATCGACAGAGCTGTGATATCTCTTTAGCTTCCGCTTCGAGAAAACCTTCATTTTCGTAAAGAAGCATTGATTTCCCTATGGTTTTTGTAAGAAAGGTCTCTCGCAGAGTGCCATAATTTAAGGGTTGATAGCAAGGCTACCAACCCTTAAAGGTTATGCAAACAATCTACTGTTCCAGAGAAACGGACTGTCTGGAAATCAGCCTTGCGCCTGCACAGCAGTAATCGCCGACACGGAAACGATATCATCAACCGAACAACCACGGGACAGGTCATTCACCGGTTTGGCAAGACCCTGCACGATCGGACCGACGGCTTCGGCTCCGGCGACACGCTCAACCAGCTTGTAACCAATATTGCCCGCGTCGAGGTCTGGGAAGATCAGCGTATTGGCCTTGCCGGCCACAGCAGAGCCAGGGGCTTTCTTTTCGCCAACCTTGGGCAGGAGCGCAGCGTCAGCCTGCAATTCGCCATCGATCTGCAAATCAGGATCGAGTTTCCTGGCAATTTCGAGAGCCTCCAGGACCTTGTCACAATCCTCATGGCTGGCGCTGCCCTTGGTTGAGAAAGAGAGCATTGCCACACGGGCGTCAACACCGAGGAAGCTCTTGCAGCTACTGGCCGTTGAAACGGCGATCTCAGCAAGCGCCTGGGCATTCGGGTTCGGATTGACCGCACAGTCAGCGAAGCAGAGAACTCCATTTTCGCCAAAATCAGGATTTTTTGTCACCATCAGGAATACTGACGATACGGTTCTCATCCCTGGCGCAGTGCCGATAACCTGAAAAGCTGCCCGTAAAACATCGCCCGTGGTATTAAAGGCTCCAGCAACCATACCTCCCGCGTCACCCTTGTGTACCATCATGGCACCAAAGAAGAGATTATCATCAGACGTAAGAGTTTCACGTGCCTGCTCGGCCGTCAGTCCCTTCTTCTCACGAAGTTTAACCAGTTCCGCAATATAACCATCAAGTTGTGATGCATTTTTGGGATCAACAATTTCCACGCCGGCCAAAGAAACACCCAGTTCTCCGGCCTTGGCCTCAAGGGCCTCCGCATTTCCAAGCAGAACGACTTTGGCCAGGCCGTCACCGGTAATTTTCTCTGCAGCTTCAATCATACGGTCATCATAACTTTCAGGGAGGACCACGGTTCGGGGATTTGTGCGTGCCTTTGCTTTGATCTGGTCGACGAGATGCATTGATGTCTCCTTCTTCAAACAGGGTTTTATTAAAGAAGAAAAATATACCGGAAGGGTTAGGAGGCGTCAACTCATTTCCCTTTGCAGAAAATACGGCGTCTCTTTATTCCGTACTGGAAGTATGCCCCTGTCATGTCATATAATAAAATGTTTATAATTTGGGGAAACATGACTGCTGAACAACGACAAAACCGGATAATAACTGGGTTCTTACTGCTGTCGCTTTTACTGCATCTGCTTCTGTTGCTGGTGTCGAAGCATAGTCTGTTCCCTGTGGAGCAGGCAGCGGAACCTGTCTATGTAGAGGTTCGCCCACCCCAACCGCGCGACCGGGAGCTTGACCTGCCCATCCGCGAAGAGCTTGAGAAGCCACGCAAGAAACCCGCAAAACGCCTGGCAGAACGGGACCAGGTTGTTGAAAAGGAACAAGCCCCGGAAGGAAAGGATACCGATGACCTGAAAAAGACGGTTCGCGCTCCCGAGCCTGCCCCGAAAACGCCGCCGCCTCAACCAAAACCCCGTAAAGAAGCGAAACCTAAAGACAAAGAGCCTGAACCGCCATCTAAGGTGACCACCGAAGGGTGGAGACCCCAACCACAGGAAAAACCGGTTCAGAAGGTGCCCGACCTGCAGACCCTCACCCAGATTTCACCTGACACTCTGGCACAGATTGAAACTGACTGGCGAAGCAAGTATCGCGAAGAGATCGCCAGAGGCGATACCGTCTGGATGGATTCTCAACAAGACATCCTCATCTCCTTCATGCGCCGATTCCGCAATAACATTTACAATGTCTGGAACTACCCGAGTTCTGCGGCACAGAGGAACCAACAGGGGACCAACCTGGTGCGTGTAACAATCGACCGTCAGGGGAACATCACCGACATTCAGCTGCTGGAAAGCTCTGGTCACGGAGTCCTTGACGAGGAGACAATAAGAGCCATTCGCAAAGGATCCTCGTATGGACCACTGCCGAGGGCCTACCCTAACGAAGACTTGAAGATCATGGCCTTCTTCCAGTATCACTTAAGCAGCAGCAACAAACGTTCATCGCGGCGAGTTCCGGGGGCAATTTATTAGTAGCGAGAAAAACCTCACTTCGCGGATCATCGTTTGCCTGGGGCTCACAAACAAACGGGGATGACCATTTAAAGGTCATCCCCGTCTGTTATTGCTTTTGTTCCCTTCTTACGCCTTGCTATTCAGCTTCCTGCCACCGAAGCTTCGGCTTGCGCGCCGCAGTGGTCTCGTCAAGCCTCCTGACCCGGGAACGAACCGGGGCATGATGCAGAAGATCCGGGTTGTCGCGGGCTTCACCGGCAATGGCAATCATGGCATCACAGAACTCGTCGAGGACCTCCTGACTTTCCGTCTCGGTTGGTTCAATCATGATGGCCCCCTTGACAACCAGGGGGAAATAAATGGTCGGCGGGTGGTAACCATAGTCAATCAGGCGCTTGGCGACGTCAAGAGTGTGACAATCGCCTTCAAGGTCGCTGTCGGAAAAAACCACTTCGTGCAGAGAGCGCTTCTTGAACGGCAGCGCGTAAAAATCCTCTAACCGCGCTCTGACGTAGTTGGCATTGAGAACTGCCATTTCACTGGCATGTTTCAATCCATCCGGACCCATACTGCGGATGTAGGCATAGGCTCTGACCATAACACCGACGTTGCCATGAAACGTCAACAAGCGACCAACTGAAGCTTCCTGGCTTGCTGCAAACCGGTAGCGACCCCCATCATGCTCCACACCGGGGCCAGGCAGGTAGGGAGCCAATTCTTCGGTGACACCGACCGGGCCGGCACCCGGCCCCCCGCCGCCGTGGGGTGTGGAAAAGGTCTTGTGCAGGTTAAAGTGCATGACATCGATACCCATATCGCCGGGCCGGGCAATGCCCATCAACGCATTAAGGTTGGCTCCGTCGCAGTAAACCAGCCCGCCTCGTTCATGGACCAGCTGGCAGATCGCCTCGATATTTGTCTCGAAAAGACCCAGAGTATTGGGATTGGTCACCATCAGCGCGGCGACATCATCATTCATGTGCGCTTCAACCTCTTCCAGGGTCAGCACACCGTCTGAAGCGATTGGCACCACATCATATCCGGTCAAAGATGCTGTCGCCGGATTGGTGCCGTGGGCCGTATCAGGGATCAGGACCTTGGAGCGCTTACTGCCATGAGCTTCGTGCCAGGCACGAATCACCAGCATACCGGCCAGCTCGCCCTGGGCCCCGGCCGCTGGTTGCAAAGTAACCTTGGCAAAACCGGAAATCTCTGCTAGAGCGCCCTGCAAACGATACATGAGCTCCAACGTACCCTGGGCCAAGTGAGAAGGCGTTGCCGGGTGGATGCCTGCCAGGCCCGGAATGCGGGCCGCGGCTTCGTTAACCTTGGGGTTGTACTTCATGGTACAGCTTCCCAGGGGATAAAAACCAGAGTCGACGCCATAGTTCCAGGTCGAAAGTCGAGTGAAATGGCGCACGACATCAACTTCGGAAAGCTCCGGGAAACCGTTGATCTCGTCGCGACAGAGGTCCGACTGAAGTTCTGCTGCCGGCACATCGAGTTTCGGCAGGCTGTAACCTTTTCTACCCGGAGTGGAGTGTTCAAAAAGAAGTTTTTCGTTGAGGACGAGTCCACTGGTGCCTACGATCGTCATGCTGCACCTCCTTGCAGTGCAGCGACCAGCGCTTCAATCTCTTCACGCCGGTTCTGCTCCGTCACACAAACCAGGAAACAGTCTGCCAGCTCCGGATAGTCCTCACCGAGAGGAATGCCTGCCAGGATGCCATCCCCTTCCAGGCGGGTGAGGACCTCCGCGACAGGGCTCTCGGAACGCACGACAAACTCGTTGAACGAAGGGCCATCAAAGACCAGGCTAAAGCCTGTGACACAGGATATTTTCTCGCGAGCATACGCAGCCTTGGCCAGGTTCTGCTTGGCCATTTCCCGCAGCCCCTGTTTGCCGAGCAGGCTCAAGAAAATTGTTGCCATCAAGGCACACAGCCCCTGGTTGGAGCAGATATTTGACGTCGCCTTTTCACGACGGATATGCTGCTCTCGCGTCGCCAGGGTCAAGACAAAGCCGCGCTGTCCTCCAAGATCAGTCGTTTCACCAACCAGGCGTCCAGGCATGCCACGCACATCTTTCTGAAGTACAGCAAAAAAACCGACATAGGGGCCGCCGAAGGCAAGGGGCAAACCAAAGCTCTGTCCATCACCGGCGACGATATCAGCCCCAAGGTCACCCGGCGGCTTGAGCAGACCAAGAGAAACCGGTTCAGCTACTGCGGTGACAAGCTTGGCCCCCGCGCCATGGGCCTGTTCTGCAAGAGCTGCGACATCTTCGATCACGCCAAAATAGTTCGGGTAGCCAGCGACCACGGCAGCGGTCGATTCATCAAGCTTGGCAGCAAGGTCTTGAAGGTCGGTACGCCCGTCAGCAGCGATCGTAACATCGACCAGCTCCATGCCCAGGTAGCGGCAATAGGTTGCCACAACTGCTCGGTAACGCGGGTTGAGCGCTTTTGACAAGAGCACCCGCTTGCGGCGGGTCAGGCGCATGGCCATCAACACCGCTTCAGCGCAGGCCGAGGCACCATCGTACATCGAGGCATTGGCCGCATCCATACCGGTCAACTGGCAGATCAGCGTCTGAAATTCGAAGACCGCCTGCAAGGTCCCCTGACTGATTTCCGGCTGATAGGGCGTATAAGCTGTATAAAACTCACTTCGTGAAATCAGTAAATCGATCACCGTAGGGATAAAATGGTGATAGGCTCCACCGCCGAGAAAGCTCTTGTGGGTTTCCGGGGTTGCATTGCCTGCCGCGAGAGTTTTAAGCTCCCGAAGCAATTCCGTCTCACTGACCGACTCCTGCAGGTCAAGGGGACGCTTGAGCCGAACAGATTCCGGTATTTCAACAAAGAGGTCTTCCAGGGTAGCGACTCCAATCCGCTCGAGCATCTGGGTCACGTCCCCGGCAGTATGCGGGATATAGCGCATGGTCCTCAGCTCTCCTCTGCTATCAGGGCCTGGTAAGACTCCGCGCTCATCAAAGCGTCGGCGTCACTGACATTATCCATACGAATCTTGATCATCCAACCATCTTCATAGGGGGAGGTGTTAATAATCTCGGGGGCATCGACAAGGTCGTCATTGATCTCTTCGACCGTACCGGAGAGAGGTGCATAAATATCGGAAACAGCTTTCACTGATTCCACAACACCAAAAGCCTTCCCCGCCTCAAGAACCGTGCCGACCTCGGGTAGTTCGACAAAAACCACGTCACCCAGGGCATCCTGGGCGAAATCGCTGATACCGATCACTGCCAACTCTTCTTCAACCATGACCCACTCATGCTCTTCTGTGTACTTGAGCTCTTCCGGAAACTCCATGGCAACCTCCTTCTGGCTGTATATCCCTGAACAACAGGGGTTAAATAATTGTTATTCTTTTTAACTGCCGCTATTTCACAAAAGGCGGACGGACGACCTTGCCACGCATGCGACGATTGCGAATGGCTACGTCCAGCTCGTTGTCGACTCCGCCTGCATCAGGCTCCACCAGGGCCAGGGCAACGCCAACCTTGAGGGTCGGAGACATGGTCCCGCTGGTAACGACCCCTACTTCACGGTCTCCTGCAAAAACAGGATAACCTTCACGAGGGATACCGCGCTCTTGCATGACGAGTCCCACACGTCGACGGGTAAGACCTCCTGACTTCTGTGCGACCAGCGCAGGTCTGCCGACAAAATCATCTTTGTCAAGCTTGGTGATCCAGCCCAGCCCGCCTTCCAACGGCGTTATCTCGCGGGAGAGTTCGTGGCCGTAGAGCGCATAACCTTTTTCCAGACGCAGCGTATCGCGGGCACCAAGACCAATCGGCAGCAGCCCGTACGGAGCTCCGGCCGTCATCAGCTGTTGCCAGATCTCCACAGCCTTAGAGGAGGGCAGGTAAAGCTCGAAGCCATCTTCACCCGTATAACCGGTACGCGAAACTATCATTTTCACTCCGGCGACTTCGCCCTCACAAAAATGATAGTAGGTGAGATCGGCAAGTGCTATAGCCGTAAGGCCAGAAAGGATCTCCTGCGCTTTCGGGCCCTGCAGTGCAATCTGGGCAAATTCCTCGCTGCGGTTGGTCAGGGTCACATCTGTCATCGCTGCGGCGTCCAGAACCTGCTGCATCCAGGCAAAGTCCTTGTCTGTGTTTGAAGCATTGACGCAAAAGAGAAAGTGTTTCTCATTGAGCCGGTAGAGCGTTACATCGTCAACAACTCCGCCCTCAGGATAGCAGATGGCCGAATACTGAACCTGACCATCAATCAGCTTTGAGGCATCGTTGATGGCCAGATGCTGAATAAAAGCCAGGGCATTTGCGCCGCGCACCTCTACTTCACCCATATGGGAAACATCGAAGAGACCGGCAGCCTGGCGAACGGCCAGATGTTCCTCAATCACACCCGAATACTGGACGGGCATATCCCAACCGCCAAAATCAACCATACGTGCGCCAAGTTCACGATGGACCTGATTCAAAGGGGTTTTTTTCATGGGGCTCTCCTTTTAAAACAATTTTAAATTTTGAATTCTAAATTTTAAATTACGTTCTTTGATATTCAATTCAAAATTCAAAATTAAAGATTGAAAATTACGCGAGAATCGCGGGGATCTTGTCCTCGTAACCGAGCGTCATCAGGTGTACACCCTGGCAAAGGTCCTTGGCCCAGCCAACGGTCTCGCGAGCGATGGCTACGCCTTCGGCCATCGGGTCTGCTGCACTTTCAAACCTGTGAAGCAGAGATTCCGGAACCTGCACACCCGGGATATTGTCATTAAGGAACCTGGCCATCTTTGCGCTGCGAATCAGGAGCACGCCCGCTATCACCGGGACATCCAGAGGTGCCATGGCTGTCATGAAACGCTCCAGGTCGCCACGTTCAAAGATTGACTGCGTCTGGAAAAAACGGGCCCCACTGTCAACCTTTTTCGAGACCTTCTGAAACATCAGCTCGAAGGGTTCAGCCGCCGGGTTGACCGCCGCGCCAGGGAAAAACTGCGGCACTCCGTTGAGAGGCTTGCCCACCATATCGAATCCGGACATCAGGCCGGCCGTCATATCAAGCAGCTGCACTGAATCAAGGTCAAACACCGGCCGGGCATCAGGGTGATCACCGAACTTGCTGTGGTCTCCGGAGAGCAACAACAGGTTCTCAATACCGAAAGCAGCCGCACCAAGCAGGTCAGACTGCAAGGCCATGCGGTTACGATCACGGCAGGTCAACTGCAGAATCGTCTCAGTCCCCGCCTGTTGCAGCTTTGCAGCCAACGCCAACGACGACAACCGCATATTGGCGCCCTGGTTGTCGGTGATATTAACTGCAGTAATGCCCTTAAACTTGCCAACCTCTGCCAGGGCAGGAGTCAAGTTGGTTCCCTTGGGTGGCGCGATTTCAGCCGTCACGACAAATTGGCCATTGTCCAGGCTTTCAGAAAGACGCGACATGTTCTAACGACCACCGTTTTTCAAACGATAACGACCGGGTTGACGTCGACGGCTCCAGTTTTTCGGTGGCACACGACGTGCAAAGACTCCCTGTCGCTGTTGGCTTTGCAAACGCTCATAGATCAGGCGCCAGGCGCATTCAATATCCTGATCGACTTCACAGTGGCCATCCTCCATACCACCACATGGCCCGTTCAGAAGGCCTTTGGCGCAGGTAGTCACCGGACAGATCCCGGCCGTTTCGTTGAGGATACAGTCGCCGCAGAGAGAACACATCTCCTCATACTGACCGAAGCGACGTACATTACCGAGAAACATGGAGTTCAGCCCGCCGACAATGCGCTTTTCAACATTAGACGAAATCGCCTGAATCCCCGAGCCACAAGCAAGCACGACCAGAACTTCAGCGTCCTGCACGGCGTTCTTGTGGTGGCGTAAATCTCGGCCAGCTCGCATAATATGACAGGCTTCGTCGATCACCACGCTACCGGTGACATCCTTGTCCTGCTCAGTCAACCATTCCTGCAACTTGAATACCTCTTCCTCACCACCGGCCTTGCAAGCCGTGGCACAGGCTGCACAGCCGACCAGAAAGAGCCTGTCAAATTCAGACAAAGCCTTTTGCAGTTCTTCCAGAGGTTTCAGTTCACTGATAATCATACTAAACCGGGAACGGAGGAAAGGGGCTGGAGGCCGGTCACGGCTCAACAACTCAGGTTATGGAACTTAAGACAAAACAGCCCGAAACGAACAAATCGTCTCGGACCGCAGATTGCCTTCTTACTGGTTAGCGCGACGCTTGGCGCCTTCTACAGTATTATAAAGCAGCATGGTGATTGTCATGGGACCGACGCCACCGGGAACCGGAGTGATGGCGCTGGCCCTTGCTTTTGCCGCTTCGAACTCGACATCACCGACCAGCTTCTTTTCACCGACCCGATTGACACCAACATCAATCACGACCGCACCTTCCTTTATCCACTCACCCTTGATCATTTCGGGGCGACCGACAGCGGCAATCACCACATCGGCCTGGGCGACTTTGCCCGGGAGGTCTTTGGTCCGCGAGTGACAGAGCGTTACGGTAGCATGCTGAGCGAGGCACATCAGCGCTACAGGCTTGCCAACGATATTGGAGCGACCGACAACGACGACTTCTTTGCCGGTCAGATCGACGCCGGTATATTCGAGCATCTTCATGACACCGTAAGGGGTACATGGCTGATAGAGCGGGTTGCCGGTCACCAATCGACCGACGTTGTAGGGATGGAAACCATCTGCGTCCTTGGCCGGGGAAATGGCCTCCAGGATCTTGCTCTCATCAATCTGGTCCGGCAATGGCAACTGCACGAGAATACCATCGATACGCTGATCGTTGTTCAGCTCTTCGATCAAGGCCAATAATTGGGTCTCAGTCGTCTCTGCAGGCAGCTTATGCTCATCAGAAAAGATGCCCGCTTTTTCACAAGCTTTCTCTTTCATGGTTACATAAACCCGGCTGGCAGGATCTTCACCAACCAGAACAACCGCCAAACCTGGAGTAACACCCTGCTCTTTCAATGCTACGACATCGGTTGCAATCTCTTCACGAATATCTGCAGCAATCGCCTTACCATCAATGATCTTGTCCACGCGTAAAACCTCCTGTGAATTGAGACTAAGACTATACGCAACGAGGATAGGATTGTAAAGATGTGAAGAGGGAGGAAATAGAGAAAAAACAGATTGTAATATCTTCTTGATCCTGGCTTGTTCGCACTTCGTGCCACACACCACGCACTTCAGGCTTTAACTCTTTTCTTTCTTCTTCTGCGCCTGCACCCGTTTATACATTTTGCCAAAATTCTTGTCCTTGCGGCGTTTCTCCACCAAGGTCTCCGTGGCCCGTTCCTGCTCGGCAAGCAGCTTGAGATAATTGGCCAGACGGCGGGGGTCGAGTTTGCCATTTTCAGCCGCCACGGCCACGGCACAACCGGCTTCACCCTGATGACGACAATCATTGAAACGGCAGTCGCGGGCGACGGCTTCGATCTCTTCAAAGAGCGTAGCAACGCCTTCTTCACAGTCGCTCAGTTGCAACTCGCGCAACCCCGGGCTGTCAAGCAGCAACCCGCCACCGGGCAAGAGGTGCAAGGAGCGGGCAGTGGTCGTGTGACGCCCCTTGGCGTCACCTTCCCGGGTGGCCCCGGTCTCCTGTACAGCAGCGTTGCAGAGCGTATTGACCAGGGTTGACTTGCCGACTCCGCTTGATCCAACCAGGGCCACGGTCTGGCCCTCGCAACACCATGGCCTCAGGGTCTCAATGACGCGCTCATCCTTGGAATTGACCGCTTCCACGGCCAGCTCGGGACGCAAGGTCCTGGCCTTGGTACGGAAATCCTCAACATCATCGACCAGATCAACTTTGGTCAGGACGACCACGGGCTCGACTCCGGCATCAAGCGCCATAGCCAGGTAACGTTCAAGACGGGAAAGGTTGAAATCAGCGTTACAGGAAGTCACAATGAAGAGAGTGTCAACATTGGCGGCCATCAACTGCACCCTGGCATCACGCCCCGAGGCCATGCGTTTGAACAGGCTGGTGCGTTGCAGAAGCCGTTGCGGTTGGCCATCAGGGCCAATCAGCAGCCAATCTCCGACGGTAGGCAGTTCCTCCACCGGGTAGTGTAACCAGGCATGGGGCAGGGCAAACTGCTGTCGTCCACCCTCACCCACACCATCGACCAGATGACGGTTAAGGGCAAAGACCCGCATTGGAGTGGCTGATTCCCACTCCTCAAGGCTTAATTGTTGTTGGAAAAAATGTTTCCAGCCGAGCTCCGGCAAAGAGCTTTTTTCCTCAGTCATGGTCGTTCCTGGCTCACCAATTAACAACACAGTGTCACATAATGGCGGATTCTAGCTTACTCAGAGAGAGCAGGCAAGCTGCCCGTAAATTCAAAAAATAAGGGACGGAAATTTAATTCCGTCCCTTAATCATACTGTCTGGCACATCAAAGTCTATTCGTTGGCCGCCTTCGGGCAGCCGGCGCAACCACCGCCACTGTCTGCTGAAGGGCAGGCAGACGGCTTGTCGCCGTAACCCTGATCATACCAGCCGCCGCCCTTGAGAGCGAAGCCGGTCTGAGAGATCAGCTTTGTTACGACACCGCCGCACCCGTTACATGTGGTCAGCGGAGCATCGGAGAACTTTTGTCGGGCCTCGAAGACCAGCCCGCAATCTTTGCATTGATATTCATACATCGGCATAGGTATCACCTCTTGAAAAATTCGACGGTAATTTAATGGCTTTGCCGGAAGATGTCAAGCCCCAAGAATCTCGTCAAGGAGATTTGTTATCTCCTGCAAGTCCGCACACTCAAGCAGCAAGCGCTTGTGACGGGAGGTCTCACCAGAAACCAGCTTGACACCACTTCTAGGCAGACCGCAGAGTTTGGCAAGAAAAGCGACACAGGCCTTGTTGGCCGTTCCGTCCACCGGCGGGGCGGTCAGGGCGACTTTGAGTTCTTCGCCCACAAAGCCGACAACCTTGTTGCGGCTGGCGCGGGGCTGTATGTAAAGAAAGATTTCAACACCTGCGTCGGTTTGCCGCAGGCAGGACATGCTCACTTGGGGAAACCCTCCTCGCCATTTTCTTCGTCAGCATTAAAGTCGAGCGTAAGATCTTGTATTTTTGCCTCAAGATCTGAATCAACGGATCCCCACGGCGTCTTATCAGTCGGCTCCGACTCAGCAAACTCGGCGTCCTCGATTGGCCTTTCTGTATGGGAGGCTGATCCCCGGTCAAGCTCTTCTGCGTCCCGGCTCGGTTCTTTCATGAAAGGCAGTGGCTCTTCGAGCATCCTTGCATCAGCATTTTCCTGTTGAATAGCGACACTATTCAAATCGAGCATACGGATATGTTTTTCCAGCAAGCCACGCAGGCTGACTTCAAAATCAACCTTCTGCCTCTTGATCTCCTGAATCTCCTCGATCAACTGCAAACGACGTTCTTCAGCACTTTGCATCAGGCGCTCCGACTTGATCCCGGCCTCGGCCAGCATGACATCCGCTTCGCGGTGGGCGTTCGTCTTCAGGTCATCGGTAATTTTCTGGGTGGTCACCAGCGTTTCCTTGAGGGTGCCCTCGCGGTCGCGCATCTCATCCAGGGCTGCCGTGGTACGAGCCAAAACTTCCTGGAGATCATGATTCTTGCGAATCAACTTCTCTAGTTCGTCGGCCAGAAGCTCAAGAAACTGGTCGACTCCGGACTTTTCATATCCGAAAGGTCGCGACTTGAACTGCATCTGTTGAATATCTATTGGACTTATTCCCATGGTAACCGCCTAGAAACCGCCGTAGGACAATTTATACTGAATTTGTGCCAGAACGTTCTGAAGCACCCCGATGATAATAAGCAGGGCAATCGGAGTAAAATCCATTGCACCGAATTGCAGGGGCAGTATTTTCCTCATGCGGTCCAATACAGGATCCGTCGCATTGTGAAGAAAGCGAACAATCGGATTATAGGGGTCCGGATTGACCCAGGAGATCACCGCCCGGGCAATGACAATCCAGAAGTAGATCGAGAGAATAGCTTGTAAAACCTGAAAGATGGCATTGACCAAAATATCCATAAAGGCTCCTAACCGGGGGACAGTTCAAGGCTCGCTCAAATAAAGTCTTAATAATACTGATATATAGCGTGTTAACGGTAAATGTGTCAATCACCCGGCACAGATGAATCCCTCAATCTTATTGATTTTTTCCCGTTTTGCAGGACATAATGCGTTTTTTTTGACCCAACACTCAGGAGAAACTCATGGTTCGGACCAACAATCTCAATGTCAGCGGCTTGACTCCATTAATTGCCCCGGCAGACCTTAAGCAGGTTCTGCCCCTCTCGGAAGCAGCGGCCGAGTTCGTCGCCAACTCCCGCCAACAGATCGAAGATATTCTCTGGACCCGTGATCCACGCATGATGGTAGTCGTCGGCCCCTGTTCGATTCACGACCCCAAAGCGGCCCTTGAATATGCCGGGCGACTGTCAGTGCTCAATGAAGAGCTAAAGGATCAGCTGCTACTGGTTATGCGTGTTTATTTTGAGAAACCTCGGACCACTATCGGCTGGAAAGGATTGATCAACGACCCGGACCTCGATGGCACCCATCAGATCTCCAAAGGTCTCGGGATTGCACGCAGGCTGATGCTCAACATCACCGAGATGGGATTGCCGGTGGCCACTGAGATGCTTGACCCGATCACTCCCCAATATATGGCGGACACGATCAGCTGGGGAGCCATTGGCGCACGGACCACCGAGAGCCAGACCCACCGCGAGATGTCGAGCGGCCTCTCCTTCCCGGTCGGCTTTAAAAACGGCACCGACGGCAATCTGCAGATTGCAATCGACGCCATGGGCGCGGCCTGCCACCCGCACAGTTTCCTGGGTATCAACCGGGAAGGTCGCATCTCCATTGTCCGGACGACCGGCAATCAGGATGTCCATATCGTCCTGCGTGGCGGCAACGACCAGCCAAACTACAGGGCCAACGATATCGCTCTGACCACCGAAAAGCTGACTAAAGCCGGCATCGAAACATCGATCATGGTAGACTGCAGTCACGCTAACTCCTGTAAGGACCACAATCGCCAGGAGGCAGTCATGAATGATGTCATGGACCAGGTTGCCGACGGCAACAACAACATCGGTTCACTGATGATTGAGAGCTTCCTTGAAGAAGGCAATCAGAAGATGGCCGACAAACTCGAAGACCTGACCTACGGCGTGTCAATTACCGATAAATGTATCAACTGGGAGACCACGGAACGCATGCTACGACACGCCCACGCCAAACTCAAAGGGTGCGGCGGCCGTAAGGTCTGAAGGAACCCGATGAGCTCTAACTGCTGTCCACCGCCTGAAGAGGAAACGAGCTGCTGCCCGCCGACAAAGACGGAACCCTCCGCCTGTTGTCCACCATCGACCAACTTCATTGAGCCGTGTTGTCCTGCCGATGACAACGCAGCACCTTGTTGTCCCGGGGTTGCAGATGATCGGCCTGGCTACAAACTCTGGCCTTTTGTTTGCAACTGGCTCGACACTCCGGCCGGGCAGGCACCGCAAATTGCAACACGTTTGACGAAGACCGACGTCTTCGGTCGTTGGCAGATGCGTTGGGGCCTCGGTCGCTCACGCTACAGCATTGCTCCGGGTCTCTATGCCATCGGCACACCTTCAGGTGACAGCCCGGTCCTGGTCACGGCCAACTACAAGATGACCTTCGACATTGTCCGTCGTGACATGCACAATCACAACGCATGGCTACTGGTGATCGATACCAAGGGGATCAATGTCTGGTGTGCTGCAGGCAAAGGCACATTCGGCACCGACGAAATCATTCACCAGGTCAAGAAGTCAAAGCTGCAGGAAGTTGTCAAACATCGGACTCTGGTTCTTCCGCAACTTGGTGCACCCGGCGTTGCTGCCCATCAAGTCAGCAAAGGCTGTGGCTTCAAAGTTGTTTACGGTCCAGTCCGCAGCAATGACCTGCCAAACTTTCTGGCCCAGGGCATGACGACGACACCGGGGATGCGCCGCGTCACCTTCGGCCTGGTAGATCGACTGGTCCTGACCCCGGTGGAGCTGGTCAACATGTGGAATCATATCTTGTGGAGCATACTGGCACTACTTATCCTCGGCGGGATAGGTCCTCATATCTTCTCTTTTTCAGCCGCATGGACCAGAGGCGGTGCAGCGGTATCATCCGGCCTGCTTGGGCTGATAATCGGTGCTGTCATCGTACCGACACTTCTCCCGTGGCTGCCAGGTCGGGCCTTTGCCATGAAAGGCGCTATTGCCGGTCTGATCGCAGGGTTTCTAACCGCACTGGTTTTTAATGAGTCCCTTGGCTGGTTGAATACTCTGGCGCTGATGATGGCAGTATCGACTGTCTCTTCGTGGTGCGCCATGCACTTTACCGGATCGTCAACCTTTACTTCACCTTCGGGAGTAGAGAAGGAGATGCGCCAGGCAATCCCCGCCCAGGCCTCTGCCCTGCTGGTTGGAGGACTCTCCTGGTTGGCTTCAGCTTTTTGAAAAACTTAAACGTGGAGTGGAGTTGAAAATGCCATCGTTGCGCTATCTTGAAAATGTTGTGTCCCTGGAATTCAACGCAGATAAATGTATCGGCTGCGGTATGTGTGCCGTAGTCTGCCCCCACAGAGTCCTTGAAGTCGAAGAGCGCATGGCACGCATTGTCGATCGTGATGCCTGCATCGAGTGCGGCGCCTGTGCTGGCAACTGCCCGGTAGACGCATTATCGGTGAAAAAGGGGGTTGGCTGCGCCAGTGCCATAATCAACGGCTGGCTCAAGGGTGAAGAGCCAAACTGTGATTGCGGCGGTAGTTGCTGAGTAGAGAGAAGGGGGTCAGGTCTACACATTTCACAAAAAATGCATTTTTTGCAAAAAAAATGAAATGTGTAGACCTGACCCTTAAGAACCAGCAGGTTAGTAAACAACCTAAAAGAGCCCTTGCGCATGACTTCCCAGTCTTGCGCAAGGGCTCTCTTCTTTATCGGGGGAACCGTGTGGTCAGGATCTTTGCACCATCGTCTCCACTTCGATGCGCACATCATCAATATTGACCTGCACGATTTTTTCGCCTTCCTGTTCTGCTCGCACCAGACCTTCGGTCACCCACTCAAGCAATTGGCCGACCTGAATACCGAATTTATCTGCTGCCGCTTCAGGGGTGTACCAAGTTTTAACCAATGACATAAGGGCCTCCCTTAGCTTCAAGAAATTGCAGAAAAGGCAATTCTTCCGAAATGAGTTAATCTTTGGTTTAATTATAGCGGCAAAAACCGAGATTACCTGTCCGTAAAGAATTTATTGCCGACTGGCAACAATATTTCCGTACCAGGCAAGTGCCGATTCACCCGTGCCGTCGGTATCAGTCATTATGGCAATGGCACCAACATCTGGCGGGTCCTCGCCAAAAGCCCGACGGTAGTCTTCTACTATATTGCGCCGAACAGAAAGCCATTGACCAATCTTCTCAGAGCCGCTTTCTACAGCAATCATCATGTCATTACCGGCGTAGACACTGATTTGAGACGCGTCTTTCGGCAATTGGTTGGCCCAGATGTAATTCAGGGTTCTAGTCATCGGGAAAAACCAGTGCGGAAATACGACATAAATCCTGGCTGCATAATCATCTCCCTCCCTGGTGCGGCTGTCGCCCTTGTCAATGGTATCGGCAACTTTCCAGCGCCAGGAGAGAATCGGATATTCACGGGGGTCGTACATGGTTTCAAAGATAAGCCCGGAGGCGGAATCCCGGCTGCTGGCCTGCAGCACTTTATCCCCTGCATCATCGACGATGCGATACTCCGTTTTCCCTTTGAAACTTTTTTCGGACCAACCCGCCAGGCCGGAGTCAGCAAAGTTTCCGATCTGGACCGTTTGTGCCGCAACAGGCACAGCGGCAATCAGAAAGAGCAGGAAAAAGAGTTTCAGAAAACGATGCATCAGGATCACCCGTAAGGGCCGGACAGGAGGTCCTGGCGTTTACGACGGCTCTCACCTTCGTTGATGATACGAACGGCACTGGCACCTTCCACCGGACACCTGGTCTCGCAGATACCACAGCCGATGCAGAGCCGATCAATGACCTTGGGGGCTTTGATGCGGCGCAGTTCACCGTCAACCAGCACCTCTTTCTCTTCCAGCACAATCGCTTTCTCTCCCGTGGGGCAGTGCTCTTCACAGACCAGGCATTCAACCCCCTTGGCAAAGGGCAGGCAGCGATCTTTCTTAATAACAGCAAGACCGATCACATTCTTCTGTTTTTCTGCAAGCTTCAATGGTGCAATCGCCCCGGTCGGACAAACCTGGCCGCAAAGCGTGCAATTATACTCACAGTAACCGATGCGCGGGACCACCAACGGTGTCCATAAGCCAACGGGCCCTGCTTCGAGCAGTGCTGGCTGCAAAACCCGGCCAATGCAGACCTTCATACACTCGGCACATCGCACACACCGCTGCAAAAACTCCGCCTCAGGGACAGCACCCGGCGGTCGAATCAGATAAGGATTTTGTTCATGCGTCACCGGCCCGATGCGTACCGCCGGTGCAATCATGACACCGCTGGCCAGGGCGGTCAGCATGCCGCGGCGCTGCAGGTCAACTCCGACATGATGGTCAGAACCGGTTCTCAAACCAAACTGGACACGCTCCTCCGGACAGTACCCTGTGCAATCCATACAGAGCAGGCATTCACTACGCATGTGGCCGGAGTCACGCACCGCCCCCGATCGACAGAGGCTGTCACAGTCCTGGCAATCGGCACAAAGTGTTTGCGGAGAACGTTGCAAGATGGCGTAACGCGAGCAGATACCGAGCAACGCGCCAAGAGGGCAAAGGTTCTTACACCAAAAACGATGTTCGACCTTCTCCAGCAACAGAATGGTCAAGAAGATCAACAAGGTAAAAAGACTCAGAGCAAAAACCGGCTGGTGAAACGCCATCAGATAATCACGAAAGACCGGATAGGAACCCTTGACCATTGAAGACAATAACGGCACATCATGCTCGTAGAAAAAATCGAAGACCCGGTTCAGGCCAAAATTGTAAGCAGGATAAACAGCAAGGGTCAGTGAACGCAGAAAGATCGACAATGGGTCAAAGAAGCCAAGCAGCTGCACACCAAAGAGTGTTGCCGCACCCAAAGCAATCAGCAGATAATATTTGACGCGTCGCCATCCCTGAGAAAAAGGCCGTCGGCCTCGACCAACCATCTTGCCAAGGCCATCAAGCGTACTACCGAGCGGACAGACCCATCCGCAGAAAAAGCGACCGAACAGAACCGTCAGCAACAATACAACCAGTGCAGGCCACAGGACTCCCCAACCGAAAGGGCCGGGGGCGAGGAAGTCGGCCAGAGCCGCCAGCGGGTCGATACGAAAAAGCAGGCTGACCGGATAGGGCAATTGGTCAAGACCGCGATATTCCGTCTGCAGAAAAAGCCACAGGAAAACTGCCAGACAAAAGCTCTGGCTGACCTTCCGGGCAAATGTCCAGGAGAAGTTTTTCAAACCATACGAACCTGTTTGAGATCCATAACCCCCAGGCCCCTTTGCGCCGCGACCACAACGGTTGCTACATCTTCAGGCTTAAGACCGAAAAGGGTTGTGGCATAAGCATCAGCAGCCACCATGTCAGGAGAGGCGATCAATGTTTCGGGGCTACGGACGTCTTCGGTGCGCCCCCCTTGCGGCCCATTGGCGACCAGAATACGGGTCGCATCAATCACGGTGAGGTCCGGATGGATAACAGAGGCAATATCGGCAAGCGATTCGGCGATTTTATGATGCAGACGCCCCCGGTTACCGCCGATCACACCCATCAGATTTTTCATACCGAGCGTTAACCTGGAGATTGAGTGGTGTTTGGCAATCGGCACATTAATCAATCGATCGGCCTCAATCACGGGCATGTAGAACTCCCATCGGTCAAAAGCCTGCCCGCCATGAATAGCCAGCTCTTTGTAAGCTCTTCGATCCATGTATTCCAGGCTGACACGGTCCGACTTGAGCTCTTCCACGGCAGCACGTATCCCGCTCTGCGTATAGCAGCGACGCTCGTCATTACAGGTGCGATCGAAGATACGAACCCGCTTCGCTCCGGCGTCAAGACAGAGCGACACCAGGGTGGATACAACCTCCGGATGGGTATTGGCAGCAAGTTCTACCGTACGGTCCCAACCGATATTCGGTTTCACCACAACGACCTCACCCGGGCTGACAAATTTTTCAATACCACCCAGCGCGCTCAGCGTTTCCTGCACCAGCTTCGGTATATTTTCACCCTTGCGCACTGCAAGCGGTGGAGCCTCTGCAGCATGCGCGGGCAACGCCATGAGGTCGAGTGCGGGCAAACAGCCAACGGCCGAAGTTGCCATAGCCGTCCGGATACTCTGCCGGATAAAAGTTCGACGATCAATTCGGGGCATCATCATCTCTGTCAGATAAAACGTTTCTCTTTAAGAAACTGCCGCGCCACATCACGAGAATTCCCGGCAGCACTGGCACTTTCAAGTTCTTGCATTGTCGAGGCGTCAATAGATCCACCCAGTTTATTAATCAAACGGGCCAGGGCCGGGAACTTCTTCAGCGTATCCTTGCGGACAACAGGAGCCGCATCAGCAACGGTTCCTTCAGGGGCATAACGATCATCAGAAAAACCGAGAGGTTTCAGCCATACCAGGTTGAGTTCCTGATTGTAACGTTCCTTGACAGCCTTGTAGAGTTGCTCGGAATCAGCAATGGGCGGCCCTTTGAGAATGACCACCTGCCCCACGCCAGTGTATTCGACGTACATGTCGAGCTCGGCACGAATCATTGCTTCGTGTGCCTCTGCGTGGCCCGCGACCGAAACCACCTTGACAGTCGTGCCGGTCCGTTCACTGATCAGGACCGAAAGCATCTCTGCCAGGACCTGCTGTTGTGGATCATTCAAAGCACCCACGACCAGAGTCTTGCCGACACAAGCATAACCTGACGACGCGGCGAGACCTGTCATTATCAGCGCAAAGACAAGTGAACTTAAGAGAAGAGGACGAATCATGTTCATGGTGTAGCTCCTTCATCTGTTTGCCAGTCACTCAACTTGACCGGTCCGGTCAATGGGTTCGGGGCACTGACTCTCCCCAGGCTGGCATCGATTCTCTGGTCAAAAAAAGTTTCCGTGATAGCGCCAGGAGACAACCTCCCCCACCAGTTGTTCGGCAGGGTCACGTCGTCCGGCTGTTGCCAACCAAGCTTGACATTATACTGGCGATTATCAGTAATATTATTCAGTTCAATCTGTGCATTATCCACAGAGCGGGTCACTACAAAAACCCCGATTTCATTCTCACGAATGTCGTTGTGATGAAGGACCACTTCGCTGCCACGCTCTTCATAGCGAAGCCCATGCCGGTTATCATGTAGATGGTTCCCGGCGGCAAAGAGATTGACCGTAGAGAACCGCAATCCATCCACATTGTGACGAAAAACCGAATTGGTCACACGTGCCTTGCAGAAGTGAATCTGCAGTCCGCTGTAAGCATATTCCGAGACAATGTAATCAAGATCAGCTTCACGGGCAAAATCAAGGTACAGATACTTCCAGTCTGACGGCTTCGGTTGCATGGCAGCGCTGGTAAAGAGAATCGGGGCCTCCGCCGTCCCTCGCGCAACCAGAGAGCCCTCAACCAGAAGCTCCGCATCACCGATACCATCGCCATCCTCGTCTCTCGGTTCAAAAAGGACTCGCGTACCCGCTTCTATAACCAGTCGCCCGTTTTTCTTAACCGTGACGATACCGTCGATGTGAACTTCGCCACTCCAGGTCACCTCGCCTTCAATCACACTATCTTCCAGTTTAATGGCAGGCACGCCTAAAGTGCAACCAGCGAGGAGACAGGTCACTGCAGCAAGAAGTACCGAGCATGTGGCAGTAAGGGAGTCCATATGTCCTTAGTGGTACTGACCCGTCGCATCATCGACAGGTTGCTGAACAGAGGTAATTTCGCCAAAGTTCTGTTCGTAGCGGCTGACATTCTCCTGTAACGCCTCAACAAAGCGTTTAGCGTGCTGTGGAGAGAGGATCACCCTTGAACGGACCTTTGCCCGGGGCGCCTGTGGCTGAACGAAAATCAGATCGACCACAAATTCTGCCTCGTTATGGTTAACAACCGCCAGGTTGACGTAAGCACCCTGAGCGACATCTTCGTCAAGCTGTATCTCCAATTTGACTTCTTGTGGTTTTTTTTCTTCCATATTTTTTCACCTTTGTTCTTGACTGGAGTGTCAGGATTGACTCTAAAAAATTGCGATCGGCTCTACCACAATGCGAACGTTAGCAAGGTTGTGGCCCTTTTCGAGAGTCAGACCGTGGTCAGCACTCTCTTCATACATTCCGAACAACTCCCCGGGGGCAGGAGAATCACCGTAAGCCTCACGAGCGCCGACATAGTAAGTCCCCGGCTTGGGCAGATTGACCACAAAAACACCGTCCGCTGCAGTCGGTCTGGAAATCGCAGCCGGTCGCTGATGGCCGATGATCCGGTCCACATAAGCAAAAACATGCACCCCGGCGATCCCCTGCCCGGACGAGTCCACAACCTTCCCGCTCAAAACAGGCCCGGTTGTGCGGCCGAAAGTTTCACTTTCACCTGCATCTTTGAGTTTAACAACACTATGCAGTCGCACCCTGTGCACCTGTCCGGAGTGAGCCGTCAGCGGATTCCCCGGGAAGATACCAAGCAGGTCACCTTCCCGTACCGGACCAACCCTCTGTCCGTTCTGACGGTGCCGCGCAACCAGGTAATAATTGCTTTCCGGTAGGCCATCAAACCGGAAGTAGCCATCTTCAGAGGTCGGCAGCGAGAGACGATAACCCTGCCCCTTCAGATCTTCCTCCGTATCAAGATAGAGGGACACATGAGCTCCGGAAACCGGTGAGCCATCATGCAGAACCTGTCCTTCTATGGCGGCACTGTATTCGTCATCGTAGGCACTGACAACAGGCGCTGCGACGGGAACCGATTGCAGCCCGACCCAGTTCTCCCCGCTTGATACATTGACAGGGTTGCGCCCGCAGAAGAAAAACTGGCTTTGCTCGACATTCCAGCCAAAGAAGGCGTAGGTACCGACGGGCAACTCCAGCCGGTAAAGTCCTTCACTGTCACTTTCGGCAGAATGTGCGACCTCGGTTGACGTGAAATCAAGTGAGTGGTAGGCAGTCACAGTAACTCCTGCCAGAGGCTCACCACCACTGATAACACGCCCTTCGATCATCGCAGCGACAAGTAGCGACGGGATCGCCAACAGGGCGATCACACAGAGGGTCCGTTTCATTGTGCCCCCGGCGGGCCAACGTCTTGTACCGGGCTATCCAGCCAGGGTGAGAATTGGACCCAATCGAGGAGGTAAACACCGGGGCCATAATCTTCATAGGTGACTTCCGCCTGATCATGACGGTCGTAAAACAGAGGGCTGTTGCCGTCTTTACCGGCTTTAACCAGCTGAACCGTATCGTCACCCCACCAGTTGCCGCTGACATCAACGAAATCATTGAAAGTTTCCGGAGCCCCGGCAAGCAGCGGGTTCTGACTCTTTCGGGAAGACGCTTCACGCTGCATGATCTTTTTCGAGCCGGACCTCTTCTCCCAATCCGCACTCTGGTATATCCCCAGCTTGACCCCCGCAACGTTGCCGAGGAAATTATTCTCCTTAACTTCCGGATATGCAGAAAAATCGCAATAGAGCGCCAGGTCGTTCTGCTCGAAGCTGTTCCGGCGAACCTGCGGGTTTGATTTGCGGTAGTTATAAAGCGCCGTTTCGTTCTCACGGAAGAGATTGTTTTCGACCAGGGGAGAGCCATACTGGTCATTATGAACAGCAGTCTTGTTGCCGACAAAACGGTTGTTTCTGATCGTCGGATAAGAGAAAGAAAAGTTCAGCACACCGTACTGGTTGCGTTCAAAATAGTTTTCTTCGATCACTGGTGAGCTCTTGGTCTGATTACAGTAGATCGCCACTTCGTTATCAGTGAAAGTATTCCTGCCGATGCGGTCGGGATAATTCTGCAACAGGGTAATCGCCTGCTTGTTGCCGGTAAAGGAGTTATCAACGACCAGGCCCTTGCTGTTGTGCGAAGCCAATATTGCAGAGCGTGTCTGGCCAACGAATTTGTTGCCACGGATTTCGGGCCCTGATTTCATTTCATTGGCAACACCGACCTGGTTGTTCTCGAACAAGGAATCGACAATCACCGGGTTCGATTCGCGCAACAACCTGACACCGAACTCGTTCTCTTTAAAAGTACAGTTCTCCACCTCAAAATCAGTGCCAAAGCTACTGATCGCGGCCTGGGCGGAGTGGAAACTTGCCCAACGGAAGAAGCTCCCCTGCTGGGCCTCCATAAACTCAACTCCCAACCAGCCGGTCGGACCGTCAAAAACGACCGGGGCCGACGAAGTCCCTTCAACCCGTATAGTGCCCTGAACTCTTATTTTCACCTTGGGGTTTGACACTGAGACATGTGTTCCAGGGGCAATGATCAAGGTCGCATTGCGACTCACGTCGAACGCTTCATTCAGCTCGACCGAACCGGACCAATTCACCTTTTCCGTCGGCTCCATAGCGCAGAGGTAACCCGGGGAAAGAAAAACGATCAAACCAACGATAATGCTAATCAGCAGTTTTCGGTGCCACATGGATCACTACCTCCACCTTTTGCTTCGCAACAGAAACGGCCTGTGGGCTGCCTCCGGCTCCCTGCAGTTTGCCATATAGCTCATTATTGTCGGCCGGGCCACCAAAAGCCTGTCGTGCCAGCAGAAAATAAGGGCCACCCTCCGGCAGTGCAAGGTCAAAGCGACCATCGGACCCGGTGGGCTGAGAGAAAAAATCTGGATTCCCGGTCATCCCGGCATCAAGGTATGCAAACACATAAAGCCCGGACAGGGGCGTTCCTGCAACGTCGACGACCTGACCGCTGATCCCCTGCAAATCGACAACATCCTCTTCAAGCATGGACAGTCGGGTCACCGTCTCAATCTTGACCTCGTGAAGCTGGCCAGCCTCTATATGGACCGGGTTGCCAAAATAGTAATTGAAATAATCGCCGATCGCTATCGGCCCGAACTGACCGCCCTGCACTCTTTTACGGGCCAGCAAGTAGTAATCGCCAGGGGGCAGGTTGAGACGGAAGTCGCCACGCGCCACCGGCTGGATAAAATACCCCGGCCCCTTGAAGTTTTTGCTCGGGTCCTTGTAAACATAGAGGTAAGCCTTTTCCAGCGGTTCACCCTGGTAGCTGAGCTGGCCGTAGACACCGGAGCGTTCAGCCTCCACCACCGGCTGTTGCTCTGGGACACGAATCAGGTTGAAGCCGACATTACGATAGCCGCCGACCGGAACCTGGATCGGGCTGCCGCTGTAATAACAGAACAGGTCACCCGGTTTGAGCACACCGGAACGGTTGCTTGCGGTCAGAACGTAATGGCCCGGCTCCAGATCAAGCGTGTAGAGACCATCCAGATCCGTCAGCGTCGAGACGGCAACCGGTTCCCCGCTGGCGATGTCGGCAATCTGGTGATACGCCCGCACGGTGACCTGCGGAATCAATTCACCTCGCCAGGCAACCCGGCCACGGACGCCGCTGTCAGCGAACGCGGCAACTCCGAGCAGACAGAACAAAGCACAGGCTAAAAAAACACGACAGAACTTCACCATTTCATCTCCGTCAAAGGAACTTCACTCCAGGGTGTATGGGCAACTTTATCGAGAGGATATTCTGCACCGGCGTCGACAAAGGTCGCCTGATCCCTGCCATCATGAATAAAGGATGGGTTGCCGGTCGTGCCTATTTTCAACAGTTCGGCGGTACCATCCTGCCCCCACCAGTTGTCAGCGGCGTTCACCAGACCATCCAGGCTTTTGGCCTGCCGATCAGCCTCGGTCACGCTACGCATACCCTGTCCGGCAAAAGCACTGCGCGCCGAGGTCTCTCCGGCACGGGCATCTTTTCCACGCTCTGTTTCCCACAGCGAGGACTGGAATTCCAGCTTGAGCGCCGTTTCGTTGGCCAAAAGGTCATTGCCTTCTATCTGCGGATACGAGGAGTAAGCCACCAGCACACCGACGCCGTTTGACTCAATACGATTTCCTGTCACCAGCGGATCAGAGCGGCGGTAAATGTAAATTCCGGTCTGGTTGCCGCGCAGTAAGTTGCCACGAATAACCGGACGTGCAGCCCGATCGACCTGGATAGCAATCTCGTTCTCTAAAAACCGGTTACCAACCACCTCGGAATCAGTGCCGTGGTAGGCAACCATCAAACCGATAGCGTTTTTGATAAAAGCATTTCCCTGAAAACTTTGCGGTAGCGCGTGGTAGAGGTAAGCACCGTAACGAAGATTATCTTCGAAACGACAATCCACGATGGCCGTGGTACTCTCGTCCTTGACGAAAAGTCCGACCTTGTGATTCCCGACAAAGCGACAGTTCACAACCTTGCCGGCGGCCTTGCCGCGCAACTCAATACCGATCTTGTTGTCGATCAGTGTCAGGTGTTCCAGCGTCGGCGCCCCACCCTGGACAAAGATTCCGGTCGCAGCCTTTTTGATGACACACTCTGAGATGCGCGTTGTGGCATCGTTGCCCTTAAGACGCAGGCCCTCCCAGTTCTCACCGGAGAAGACAGCACCCTCGGCCACCAATCGTCCAGATACATCCAGACGAGCATCCGTGAAATGGAGCTGCGCACCGGGAGCGACGGTTAGAATGACACCTGGCAGAACCTGCACATCCTCGGCAAAAAAGTGCTCGCCTGTCCACAGCGTATCCTGATCCACCACCAGGGCCGCGACAGGAGCTGCACACAACAGAGCACAGACTATGAGCAGGGGAATTTTCACCAGAACTCCTTTACCACGATCGAGCCGAGGTCATCATCCGAGCCTCGCGCAACGGTCACCCCGTGGTCAGACCGGTCGTCGAGAGTCCCGACCCATTCACCCGGCTCCAATGGCCCGCCAAAGGCACTGCGGGCGCCGATATAGTAGGTTCCTCCGTCACTGAGGAAGAGTGTGAAGCGGCCATCGGCCCCGGTCGCCACCGACACGTGTACCGGCTTGCCGACCATGCGGCTGTCGAGATAGGCAAAAACATAGACATCACTGACCGGCAGATCGTCAGCATCAACGATCTGGCCATGCAATAAGGTATCGGTCCTGGCAAAGACGCCTTCAGCCTGACGTTGCGCGTGGACGTCAGTATCCACCTTTGCAAGAGAGAAATCATTCAAAGCCAGGATCTCGCCGCGATGAATTTCAACCGGGTTGCCAGGGTAATGAGCATTCAGGTCACCCGGGACCAGGGCCCCGGACCGACTGCCGTCGGCGCGTTTGCGTGCAACCAGCGAATAGCGACCGGCAGGCAGGTTGATTGTAAATCGTCCATTTTTATCAGCCTGCACCGCCTCCCCGTACGAAGGCCCGGTCAGGCCGGCATCGCTTTCGGTGTAGATGTATACAAAAGCCCTGGAGACCGGTTCACCCTGATGTGTGATTTGCCCGGAGACCCCGGTTGAAACATCGGCCACTGGCAGGCCCTCCCGACCCATCTCACGCAAGTTAAAACTTGCCACGGGGGAGACACCATCAACAACCAGATGCGGGTTCGCCGGGGATTCCGACATCAGCATGCGGGTTCGGCCATCGTCTGTCGATTCACGTTTCTTGCCAATCACGAAGTAGGAACCTTCCGGCAGGGAAACATGGTAACGCCCTGCTGTATCCGTCACCGTTACCGCGAAAGGCTGCACAGAACGGTCCTTGTCTGCCTTGAGATAAATCTCGACCTGAGCTGACGCCAGAGGTTGGTCCTGGAAGAGCAGTTGGCCGCTCAGACCACTCTCGTTTTCTGGTGTGCAGGCTGATAGCACCCCGACCAGGAGGAGTAGAAGCAGACAAATATATTTTGAGGAAACAAACTTCATCTATTTAGGGCTCACAAGAAAACAAGCGTACCGCCAGGGGACTGTCCCGGCCCTCACACGGGGCTGTCCCCGTCGAACATGATGTAAATCAATAGCTAATAAAACCAAGACCCCGGGGTTGCGCCCCCGGCCGCCGCTTTACTTTCTTTGCTTGTGCGAAAGAAAGGAAACAAAGAAACACACCCGAAGCCTTGTTAATTACTTGGGACACAATATGACACCCATTGTGTCCCTGTAATTAAATTCTCTAAGTCGAAAAGATGAACGTCGGCAGTGCGAAAACTCGGCTAAAGCCTCAAACAGTTCGCTCTGCTATTCGCCGTTAATCCATTCGACTCCGGCTGCAGCACACGGGAGAGAGGCGATGAGGCTTATGAACCTCTAAGAGCGCACGCTCTTGAAAACCGGAACCAGGGCCAGAAGATAAAGCAACGTACCCACCAGCAAAGTCACCGTAAAGCCGGTATTCATGGCAACAACAACCGCCAGAATGGCACCGAGCACGCTTGTAGCGCTGTTCACACCCCAGCTCCAGGGGACCAGGTCATTGCCGTCGTGAAAAAGTCGCATACCGATCGGCAGAGGCATCCCCATCAACAAGCCCAGCGGTACCAGCAGGACACCGGCCAGAAGACAGCGGTAAAACACCGGCAAGCCCATCCAGGGATCCAGTACCCAGGGGAGACCGAACACATAAGCGATAGAGAGCAAGACCAGTGCCAAGAGGATCTTTGGCAACCAGCGAGGTATGGACTCGGAAGGCAGGCGCGCCGAGTAGAGCGCACCGAGACCGGAACTGACCAGAAGCGCGCACAGGATCACTGCCAGAGAATAGATCGGCGGACCGAGGAAGAGGATAAAGCGCCGCAGCAGACCGATTTCGATAAACATGAAGCCAAGGCCCAGGCAGGAAAAGTAAAAGACCCGCCAACCACTGCCAGACGCTTTCAACCCTTCCCTGCGCCATAGAAGGAGTGGGAGAATCAGGAACGCAATGACGCAAGCACCAACCACCACCAGCAGGTTGCGTAACGTCATAACAGCCCTGTCCTCAAACTTTCCCTGCTCTGGAAAGCTCAAAAGCTTTATAAAATCAACAGGTTTAAGCATGTAATAGAAAAAGGGCCGGTCATCTGTCACGGGCCTGATATCGAAAGGGAAAGCGGCATAGAACTCAGCGCTGCCATTGGCGCGAATCAACTCATGAAAAGCTCCTTTGCCATCGCGCCGATCAGGAAGGTAGACCTCCTGAAATTCCATATCAACCATCAGATCTCTCAGGGACGTCAACTCTGCCGCCGAGAAAGGCGTCCGCTTGAGCATGAAGTTTGCCAGCCCGCGCTCACGCACAACAGCGATGTGAGCAGCCGGATCAGCAACGCCCCTCTCCTGCAACAGCGCCAGGCCGAGGGAGACCAGGCGCAAGGTTTCCCGCTCGAAGATAAAGCGTGAGATTGTCAGGATTCCGTCATCCTCCAGATGGTCCCAGTAATCGGCAAAAGCCTCAAGGGTATAGAGGTTGTTCTCTGACAGGGTAAAGGCTCCCGCAGCCGGGGCCATCCGGCCAAAGACCGCAGAGGCCTGGATGATGTCGTAACGTCCCGGGTCGCGCCTGACAAAGCTGCGGCCCTCATCGACAACCGAGCGAACCTGGGGATGCCGGTAGAGTTCTCCGGTCAGAGCGCCAAAATGATCGTTGACCGCATCGACAATCAAAGGATTGACCTCGACGGCCGTGACCATCTCTGCGCCGGAAGCCAGGGCCGTCAATACATCCTTGCCGCCGCCGGGACCAATCACCAGAGAGGTCGGTCGTGCTTTGAGCTGATAAGCTAGGCCAATGACATTCTTGCGGAAGAAATTAAGACCGGTCTGCCGGTCCCAGCGATACATGGTCGTGTAGCCGGTATCGTCGACAACCATACCAAGTTGGTCCGGAACAGGACCCCGGTAAGTCCTTGACAGACCCCAGGCCTGGTCTTTGGCCTGTCCTTCCGCAGGGTAGACCGCCACCCGCGAAAACGAATTCCACGCGCTCCAGAGGAGATTCGGTTCATAACGACCACGCACAAACCTGATTTCGGCAAAGCCGGTGACAGCATGAACAGCGCCGATGCCGAGCAGCAAAACCAGCAGGAGAAGAGCCACTCGACGATGTATCACTCTGACGTTTTTCGGCAGCAACAGAATCGCACTGACAACACCAACGGCCGCGATGAACATCAGTGAGGTGATCCCGCCAAACAATTTTAGCAGCAGAATAATTACCAGACATCCGCTGCCCGCGCCGATCAGGTCGTAAAAGTAGAGACGGCTGAAATCAGTATGAAAACGACTGAACAGGACGGTCAGGGAGATCCCGGCAAAGAAAAACGGTAGCGCGGTCACCAGATAGAGGCAGGTCAACGCTGCCAGCATCCCTAACGGCAGGCTATGATCTGCACCCCCCTGCTGAAAGGGTTGGTAAAAGGGCTGATGAAAGAGGGAAAGGACCTTGAACCCAAGCTGTGGCTGCCAGCGAAAAAGCACAAAAACAGCAAAGAAGAGTGCGACACTCAAACCAAAAAGAACCGCGCCGCGCGCAGCCAGGAAGCTCGCGTCGGCGTCTTTGAACCACTGCGGCCGCAGCTGTACGGTCAGAGCTGCCACGCCAAAACCGAAGAGAGCCAGAGAGATTGCCATTGAAGCGAAATGGTACCACATCAGAACCGAGAATATCCGGGTCAGAATCAGCTCGTACATCAGGGTGCCGAGGCAGAGGAAGAAAACTCCAGCACAGACGGAGCTGCTTGCTGACTGATTCAGCATAGGATTATTCATGGTCTCGATTGCTCAACAAGGGTGAAGGCGTGGACCCTATGATCACGACTGCCGACCAGAAGCTGATCAGACCACATCAAGGGGCGCCCCTGTATCTCTCTCTCAAGCTTGTATGCCGTCACGAGTTGTCCACCATCGACACCGAACACGTGTAGTGTCCCACTATTATCCCCGACAAAAATGCGACCGTTATCGACAAGGGGTGTGGCATAGGATGGCCCGGAAAGAGCGGCCCTCCAGATAACATGCCCCGTGCTGGCGTCAAGCTTCCAGAGACCGTTTCCGGCGGTAGCCACAAAGAGCGCCCCCTCATGGTAGACAGGTGAACCGTAATAGCAGACTTCATCAAGATTACTCTGCCAGAGGATCTGGCCGGCCTGATCGTAGACAGTGACCCGCCCTTCCCGGCTGACCACGGCAACCCCCCGGGGCAGAACGATCGGGGCCCTCAACAACGGAGACTCCGAGTTCTGCTGCCAGAGCAGGGAACCCTCCAGGGTCAAGGCAGACAGGGTCCCGTCACCGCTGGCAAGATAAAGGTTATGACCGTCGTAGGCCGGCTGAGCACGTAGAGGCTGCCCACCGGAAAAGCTCCAGCGCCGTTCGCCACTGATCGCGTCGAGAGCGAACAGAGTGCCGTTCCACGCCGGGACCAGGACCAGGTCGTCAACAACCAGAAGAGCGGCCTGACGATGGTCGTCGGCAGGTGAAGGAGAGTAATCGAAACGCCACCGGACAACCCCCGTGGACGCATCCAGCGCGTAGACCTCACGGCTCCAGGTCTGGATGAAGAGCTGCCCACCGGCCAGGGTCGGTGTCGCATCCAGAGTATCGCCCAGAGGCCTGGTCCAGAGGACTTCACCCCCTGCACTGATCGCACGCAGGCTGCCATCCCAACTGGCTGCGTAAAGCCTGCCATCATCGGCAACCAGATCAGCATCGATATAACCTTCAGTGGCATAATCCCAGGCCGGATCGATGACCAGTGCATCACGCGGTCCGGTTGCGGTGACCCATTTTTCTGCAGGCTGGATCGTCACCTGGCCAATTTCCGGATCAGTGCTGCGATCGTAAATCGTGGCCCGGACCGCGTCCGGATCAGCACTGCCCCACCAGTTATCGTGGACAGAGACATCAGTGGTGTAGAAGTCACCAAGACGCAAGTTGTCCAGGTTATCGTAAAAATTGTTGTGATGAATGTCGAATTCCCGGTCATTTTCAAAGAGAAAAATACCGGAGCCGTTGAAGCGCAGGATATTATGATGAACATCAACGGTAGAGTTGCGGAAGTTGATTCCCTTACCCTGGTTGTGCTCAATCAGGTTGTTGCGAAAAGTGAATTTGGCCTGGCCGAGACGACAGCCGTCAATGTTGTGGTGGATGGTGCTGTCCTCAACAACGCCGCGCGTAAAATGGGCATGCAGCGTATAAGCGGAGTCACGGATATCACAGAAACCCAAGTGTACTTCCTGAGAGAAGTCGACGCGAATTTCCAGCCAGTCACCCGGCTGCGGATTTTCGGCAGCACTATGAAAGCTGATTGGTTGTTCCCTGGTTCCGAGAGCCATCAGGCGGCCCTCAACGGCAAGCACAGCGTCGCCCAGGCCGTCCTCATCGGCATCACGACGAACAAAAGCGATATCGGTGCCGGGGCTGATCGTTAAGGTCGCGCCCTTGGCGACCTTGACTACGCCATCGATAAGAACCTGCCCTGACCAGACCGTATCCTCGTTGATATGATCGTTGCGATAGACCTTGGTCGTCTTGCCGGCAATCATCGGCGCACAGCCGCAAAAGCAAAATAACGCAAAAAACCCGATCAACCCGACCAGAAGCAGTCCCTTTTGTTTAAACCGTTGCATAGATATCCGCATAAATTGTCAGAATGCCGTCTAGCCAGCAGGCAGGTGACGGCGGAACTCCATCACCCCAACACCTGGTACAACCAGCCGAGCAGGATCGAAACGCTTAAGCTGACGCTCAAAAAAACTATCAGGACGCGTTTCTTGAACATGCCTGCCAAAGCGATGATCGCCGGCAGACTTGACACGGGACCAGCCATGAAAAGAGTCAGGGCGGCACCAGGGTCGATCCCTCTTTGCAGCAGGCCCGCCAGGATCGGAATCATCGGGATCTGATTGGTCGGCAGCGGCAGGCCGATCATCGCCGCCAGGAGAAGGGAAAGAAAGCTCTTCTGGCCGACCAGCCCGGTAATCCACGACATCGGCACCAGAGTCACTATGATCGCTTCCAGCACGATGGCCAGCAAAAGGAACTTACCAACGAACAAGCCTGCGTCGAGAGTACGATCGAAGATAAAACGCAACTTGTTGGCGCGCGGCACGATAGTCATCGACTTAACGTGAATACCGGCTTCGGCGCCAATTTCGCTGGCCGGAGCAAGGCTTCCGTCATCCTTGTATTTGGGCTTGAGGCGGATCAGGTCTCCCGCCAGGTATCCCTGGTTAACCAGCATCTGGGTGACCAGGCCGGCGCTGAGACCGAGGATACCAGCACCGACAACCTTGAGTACCGCCCACTCTGTGCCGAGCGCGCTCCAGGTCAGAATCAACGCGTCGGGCCCCATGACCGGAGAAGTCACCAACAAAGCCATCAGCGGCGCCAGAGGCGTTTGAATCATGGCCAGCGTGATAACTACCGGCAGGATGCCGCACGAACAGAGCGGAGAGACCATGCCAACCCCGACCGCAACCACAATGCCCCAGGAACCGGCCCGGCTGATTGAATCACGGATGCGCAGGTCCAGTTTGTAGCCTTTGATGATGCCGACCAACACGATCGACAGGAGGAAGAACCACCACATGTTGGCGATTTCGTCCCAGATCACGGTCAGCATTTGCATCCAGATTGAATCAGTCATAATGGTTATTCAACAAACTTTCTGGTTACATTTGGTCAAAGGCTTAAAACATAACCTTTTGTTTAACAGGGATGAAGGGGATAAAAGGGATAGGTCAAAAACAATTAAAGGTTGGTCCTATCATCCCCTTTATCCCCCTCATCCCTGTGAATTCATTTCTTTATAATCTTTTGCACAAGCTTCTGATCTTCAGCTTGCCAGAACTGCGGCAACAGTTCATCGAGCAGAGCATCCATCTCGGCACGCCTTCGGACCTGTTCTTCCAGGTCAAGTTTCTCCCAATCTTTCTCAAGTCGATTACAAAGCGATCGGTAGCGACCCGCCATCTCCAGTGCTTCTGCAGTCAATTCAACTTCAACAAATGCTTGCGCAGAGGACAGGGTCAAGGCATGACGACCGTCATTCTTGACGATCAGGGTACCAGCCTCTTCAGTGCACCCGGTCGTCTCCGCGATTCCATCCATCGCACAGGTCCGATTGCTGTAGATCGCTTGTAGTTCTCCATCACAGTCACCCAACCACTTTAAGGCAGCAAGGCCCAAACGCCCACCGAGCGTACTCATCGGGCAGCGGTGGCCGTGGCGGGAATAAATACGAGCGAATATTTCTGGCGGATCGTGACTCACGAAAAACCTTTATTTAACAGGGATGAAGGGGATTAAGGGGATAAATCTTTAGGGTGAAAAGCTTTTAACTATCCCTTTTATCCCCTTCATCCCTGTTAATCCGTTTTAGCTTTTAGTTTATGGCGGCAACCAAGAGCTGGTTATCCACCTGCTCAGAACTCGTAATGATGCGGGCAATCTGTATCGCGGATAACGTGATACTTATCAACCATATCCGGAGTCAGAAACTGTCTCACCTCTTTAAGCGCCTTCTTGAAATGCTCATCAGTCACGACCTCGGAATCGTTCTTGATCGCATTCACCGTAGCCCGCTTACAGAGGCTCTCAATATCCCAGCCGACATATCCCTCACTCAGGCGCGCCAGCTCATCGCGGTCAATCCCTTCTGCGAGGTTGGGCATCTGGTCCATGTAGATATCAAGCATGCCGCGCCTGTCGACCGCAGTCGGAGGGCGGACGAAGACCTTGCGGTTGAAGCGTTTCTTCTCCTTGATCACGGCCTGGTCGACGGTATCGATACGGTAACAGGAGCCGAGCAGCATCACGCCCTCTACCTGGTTGATGCGATCGACCTGTTCGATGAAGAGCTTGGTCAGTTCCTTGTCGGCAAAGGTCGGCGGGATAGCACGCAGGTTCCCCGGGCTCCACTCGTAATCGCAGCCGGCGCGGGGAGCAAGCCACTCGCAATCAGAGATAAAAAGCACGCAGGGCGCTTCGTGGATGGCAATATCAAAGGCCTCTTTAAGCTCCTCGTGTTTGCCAAGCATCTCCTGTCCGGAGACATACACAAAGCTGACTCCCGCATCCATGGCACAGGCTTCGGCCAACATGGTAATGCCAGTCCCCAGAGGACCCCAGAGCATCACTCCGGCAGGGATGCCGAGGTTGTGCTTGCGGATCATTTCCGGCTTCTTCAGCGGCAGGCAAACCATCTCCTTCAGAGTCTCCTTGACATCAGCATAGCCACCGATATCGTCCCAACTCAAATCAGGGTCACGGACTTCGTAAAAAAGGTTCATTAACTTTCTGTGCATAGTCAGGCATCCTGTTCTTTTAAGTAGCTGGCGTTGAGCCAGGTGAGATTATCACGAAACCTCCTGAAATGAGCAACAATCATGCCACCTTGACTGAATTCTATGGTTCCCTATACTGGTTAAGAAATCTCTGTCTTCGGTAACCGCTCAAGGAGAGGTCATGGCTGAATTCATTCTCGCGATTGATCAAGGAACAACTGGCACCACAGCATTGCTGATCGGCCACGATTTGCGAGTCCACGGACACCATACCGTCGACTTCCCCCAATATTTTCCTAAGCCGGGATGGGTTGAACATGACCCCGAAGAGATATGGGGATCGGTACGCCAGTCAATCCTTGAGCTGCTTGAGTCGACTGGCACGGCAAGTAGTCAGATCATGGCCGTCGGCATCACCAACCAGCGCGAGACGACACTCTTGTGGGAACGCGCTGACAACCGGCCTGCCGCCAATGCCATCGTCTGGCAATGCCGACGTTCTGCGGCAATCTGCGAAAAACTCAAAAGCCAGGGGATGGAAGCGATTTATCGCCGCCAAACCGGTCTGGTTCTCGACCCTTACTTCTCCGGAACCAAGTTGACCTGGTTGTTCGAGCAGTCTGCAGAGCTGAGACAACGAGCCAAAGATGGACACCTGGCGTTTGGCACCATCGACAGCTTCCTCGTCTGGCGCCTGACCGGTGGACAGGTCCACGTCACTGATGTCTCAAATGCCTCACGCACCTTGATGATGGACCTGCAAAGCCTCAACTGGGACGATGCGCTCATGGAGCCTCTCGGCGTACCTCGATCGGTCCTGCCTGAGATTGTTCCTTCATCAAGCATCTACGGGCACACCAGGGGTCTTGATTTTCTACCCGACGGCATTCCGATTGCCGGCATGGCAGGCGACCAGCAGGCCGCTCTCTTTGGCCAGGCATGTTTTGCCCCCGGCGATACGAAATGTACCTACGGCACCGGCGCGTTCATACTTGAGAACACCGGCGACCGACCCGTATTCAGCAAGAACAACCTGTTGACCACGGTGGCCTGGCAGATCAAAGGCAAAACCAGCTACGCTCTTGAGGGTAGCGCTTTTGTCGCCGGAGCAGCGGTACAGTGGCTGCGAGACGGACTCGGTCTGATCAAAACCTCCGCAGAAATTGAGAGCCTTGCACGACAGGTCGAAGACAGCAACGGTGTGATTTTCGTCCCTGCACTGACCGGCCTTGGTGCGCCGCACTGGAAGAGTGAGGCACGCGGGCAGATCACCGGCCTGACCCGCGGTACGACCGCAGCACATATTGCTCGTGCTACACTGGAAGGGATTGCCCTACAGGTTCACGACCTGATCCTGTCGATGGCGGAAGACCGTGGTGAAGCAGGTTCGATTCTGAAAGTTGACGGTGGAGCGGCCAACAACGATCTCTTGATGCAGATGCAGGCAGACATTATCAATCGACCGGTATCACGGCCGGCAACAGTTGAGACAACAGCCCTCGGTGCAGCCATGTTGGCCGGCCTCGCCATCGGCTTCTGGACTGACATAGAAGAACTTGCAGCAAATTGGCAAGAGGAGCGCCGCTTTGAACCGCCGGGTGATGGCGCCTGGGGAAAAACATTGCTAAAACAATGGCAAGAGGCTATCAACAGAATGTAACAAACAGGAGGGACAAATGGGAAAAGAAACAGTAGCGGTCTATTGGGACTTTGAAAACATTCACGCAAGCCTCTATGACTCGGCTAACGGCAACGGCAGTTACGGCAAAACTCAGAACAGGAGCAAACAGCAGGAGTTGCTTCTGGATGTGCAAGCGCTCTATGATTTTGCCACAACCTACGGAAACGTGGCGATCAACAAGGCATATTGCAACTGGCAGTGGTTTGCAAAATACCGACATTCACTGCTCAAGTGCGCTGTCGAATTGATCCAGATCTTTCCACCGGGAGCTTCGGCCAAGAACGGCGCCGACATCAAATTGTCGCTTGATGCAATCGAGGATATCCTTAGATTTCCACATATTGCCTCGATCATTGTGATCGGTGGTGACAGTGACTTCATTCCCCTTGCACAAAAGATCAAAGCCGCGGGGAAAGACCTCATCGGTATTGGCTGCAAGGCAACGACCAACCAGCACTGGGCCAACAGTTGCTCGGATTTCAAGTATTACGAAAGTTTTGTCGGTGACAGTAAGGCAGACGAAGGCGCCGAGGACGACGAGTCAGACATTATAAAGGTCAAGGACCCCGTTGAACTTCTGACCAAAGCAATCAAACAGGTCACCAAGAAGACAGGCGACGAGTGGGTCGTCAAAGCGGCTATCCGGCCGATTGTCAAACGACTTGACCCGACCTTTGACGAATCAAATTACGAGTGTAAAACCTTTGCAGAATTACTCAAGAAATATCCAGGGAGTTTTAAAATCAAGCCCGGAGAACACGACCACCTTGTAAGTCTGACCTCTTAACCTCCGGGGCAATCGGGAATAACGATTGCGTTGACCAACCCCCGTTACGAAACAAGCGACATCTTAATGCGACTCTGGACAGTACACCCCGAATTCCTTGATACAAAAGGCCTCGTCGCCTTGTGGCGAGAAGGGTTGCTGGCAAAAGCGGTCCTGGAAGGCAAGACCAGGGGCTATCAAAATCACCCGCAGCTAATCCGGTTCCGCGCACAGAGCAGTCCCACGGGAGCGTTGTGCGAGTACTTGTACGGGGTTCTGTCGGAAGCGCAGAGACGGGGTTACCACTTTAACGCGGAAAAGCTGCCTTCCCGGGCCCTCGACATTGAACAGATCGAGGAGTCGCAGGGACAGCTCGATTACGAATGGCAGCACTTGCTGAAAAAGCTGAGCCTGCGCGACCCGGATCGTTTCGGCGAATTGTCGGGAGTCAAACATCCTGTCCCGCACCCATTGTTCACTATTATTCCCGGTGACATCAAACCCTGGGAAAAGAAACCGGCTTAAAAGGACCCCGCTGATGACCAACAACGATATCTTGCGCCGTCTCCGCTACATCTTCGATCTCAACGATTCGGCGATGATCGCTATCTTCGGCCAGGCTGATTACGAGGTGACGCGGGAAGAGTTAAGTGACTGGTTGAAAAAAGACGATGACCCTGCGTTTAAGAAATGTAACGACACCAGGCTGGCAGTTTTTCTGAATGGTCTGATTAACGATAAACGCGGCAAGAAAGAAGGGGCTCAACCGGAACCGGAGAAGCGACTGACCAACAACATCATTTTTGTAAAACTGAAAATTGCTTTGGATCTGAAGGCCGAAGAGATCATCGAGCTGCTTTCCCTGTCCGGTTTTCACATCGGCAAACACGAACTAAGTGCATTCTTCCGCAAACCGGGCCATAAACACTACCGCGAATGCAAGGACCAGATTTTACGCAACTTCCTGAAAGGTGTGCAACTTAAGTATCGAGGAGAGTGAAACCGGTGGGAAGCTAGAGGTCGTTGAGCAGACGATAGATTTTTTGCTGCAGGTCCCAACTCGCCTTTGCATAATCGTCAAAGCCTTCTTCCTCAAAGAGAAGACGAGCCTTGTCGAGAGTATCGTGTGCCTTCATGAGAACCGGCGTCAGTTGGAACTCGAGGCGCATCCGGGGCACTTCACCAACCTGTTCGACCCACTCCTGTAGCCCTTTGCTGGCTTTTTTGACAACCCGGGACGCCTGCTCAGCACGGGTATCACAGCCCTTCAGCTTGACCCAAAATTCAGCAACATCTTTTGCTATATCACGAAAGCGGTTGGAAACACTCATCCGCCACATCCTTTCATATCAATCTTGAGTTACAACGGAATCCGAACCAGTTTCCGGCCTCGATCAAGTCTGCGGAAACGGAATTTTTTTAAAGTAAATTTCCAGATGGACACATCCTAGTTGAACGGTGACGGCAAGACAACCGAAAAGGCTGGTTTGCTGTTGACTGGGTATGAAGTAGCCTGATAATCTTCAGCTTCGACAAGAAGAACGTTTTACGCCCTGGGGGAGTAGTTGCTACTGAGAGTCTGCCCGGGAGAGAGTCGACCAGAATGGTCCGACCCTCCCCTGCCAGATGACCCCTTGAACCTGATCCGGATTATACCGGCGTAGGGAAGCGGCACGAGTTTCGGGATTTCCCCGGAAAGAGCCGCCGTGTGCGGCTCTTGGCATTTATGCCCCTACTCTTGAGCACTTTATGCAGATCAAAGTCAACGAGCAGGACCACACTGTAGGGACGAATGACTCCGTTGGCAAGGTCAGAGACCGGCTCAAGGCCGATGCTGACCTGCTGATCGTCAACGGTTTTCCTGCTACGGCAGAAACACTTTTGAATGACAACGACCAGGTGGTCCTGATTCGGCGCGGCGAGATTCCTGACGCTGAGGAACTTGACGCTCTGCTGACAGCCCGTCACACACCGGGTGTCCATGGAATCATCAAGGGCTCGACCATCGGCATCGCCGGCGTCGGCGGCCTCGGGTCCTCCATCGCTATAGCGCTGGCCCGTACCGGCATCGGTCATCTGATCATTGCCGACTTCGATGTTGTCGAGCCATCGAACCTGAACCGGCAGCAATATTTCATTGATCAGATCGGCTTGCCCAAAGTCTACGCCCTGCGCGACAGCCTGAAACGTATCAACCCACACGTACGGGTCACCGCCTGTCATTTGCGTTTAACGCCGCACAACCTTGAAGAGGTCTTCGGCCACGCCCAGGTCCTGGTGGAAGCCTTTGACCTTGCTGAGCAGAAAGTCATGCTGATCGAGACCTTCGCAACAAGGTTTCCGGACCGACCGATCGTGACCGGTTCCGGCATGGCAGGGCATGGCCCGGCCAACACCGTGCAAACCCGGCAGGTCGCGAACAATCTCTACCTCTGTGGCGATGGCAGTACCGCCGCAGCGCCCGGCACCGGTCTCATGGCACCCCGCGTCGGTGTAGCGGCCCACCACCAGGCCAACGCGGTCCTCAGACTGCTGTTGGGCGAGGATCCTGTCAACGAGGGAAAAGTATAAATGGAGATCACCTTCAACGGCAAACCCAGAGAGATACAGGCCGGCATAAGCCTTCAGGAATTTCTCGATCAGATGAAACTCGATTGCATGCAGGTCGTGGTCGAGCACAACAACAACATCATCCCGCGCCAACGGCTGGCAGAAACAGTCATGCAAACCGGGGACACCCTGGAAGTCATTCACTTCGTCGGCGGAGGGTAAAATCCGAGGCGAGTGGCGAGTGGCGCGAAAGAGCACAAGAAACCAAAACGGCTTCTAGAGAGACAACAATGGATGAATTAATTATTGCGGGACGCTCCTTCGCGTCACGACTGATGGTCGGAACCGGCAAGTTTGCATCCAACGAGGCGATGGTTGCTTCGATGGAAGGTTCCGGCAGCGAGATCGTCACTGTGGCCCTGCGCCGTGTGGATGTCGACAACCCGCAGGACAGCCTGCTCAGGCATATCAATCCGGAGCGCTACCTACTGCTGCCGAACACCAGCGGCGCTCGCGATGCCGAGGAGGCGATCCGTCTCGCCAGGATTGCCCGTGCTGCAGGCTGCGAACCCTGGGTCAAACTCGAGGTCACCCCTGACCCGTATTACCTGCTGCCCGACCCGATAGAAACGCTGAAAGCTGCAGAGGTTCTGGTCAAGGAAGGTTTCATCGTGTTGCCGTACATAAACGCTGACCCGGTATTGGCCAAGCATCTTCAGGAAGTCGGCACGGCAACGGTCATGCCCCTCGGATCGCCGATCGGCACCAACAAGGGGGTACGCAACCGTGACAACATTGCCATCATCATTGAGCAGGCGTGCGTGCCCGTAGTGGTTGATGCCGGTCTGGGAGCGCCATCACACGCTGCCGAAGCCATGGAGATGGGAGCCGACGCCGTCCTCGTCAATACTGCTCTGGCCGTCTCCCGTGATCCCGGCGCCATGGGTGTCGCCTTCAAAAAAGGTGTTGAAGCTGGCCGGGAGGCTTACCTCGCCGGTCTTGGCAAGCAGCAGGACAGGGCCGAGGCCAGCAGTCCGTTAACTGGTTTTCTGGGTAAATAGGCCATCGAAACAGGAAACAGGAAAACCACAGATACAACAGCGTAAAAAATTCAACGCAGAGACGCTGAGGCGCAGAGAGAAAATCACCTGGACTAACATTGCCCTCTGCATCTCAGCGCCTCCGCGTTAATTATGTTTTAATGACTTTTTTCGTGCCTCCGCGCAAACAGACAGAATTATGAGCTTCTACGACATTATCCAAAAATACGATCCGCAACAGGTCATCGCCGAGATCGAAGCAAAGACCGCGTCTGACGTCCAACGCGCGCTAGCCTCCGAGCAGCTGAACAACGATGACTTCATGGCCCTGCTCTCACCGGCCGCCGAAGCTTTTCTCGAAGAGATGGCCCAGAAGGCTCACGCCATCACCCTGCGGCGTTT
>CAZXBD010000106.1:0-16296 GCA_964638305.1 uncultured Geobacteraceae bacterium
GCGCACCAACCGCACGCCATATCAGCACACCGACTGCGACAATCAGAAATATCCGCAAGATGAGCAGTAGTCCGCCATAAAGCGCGGCGGGCAGACCAAGCCATGCCGAGGCCAGAGCAAATATGGTGAGCCAGGTAGCCGTGCTGATCGTAAAGCTCAAGCTTCCAAAGAGCTTTTCGATGCTCTCATCGTTGGCGCGCAAGCTTTCAAATTCCTTAGCGCGGGTACACAGAAAGCCAACCAGTCGACGCAGGTAGCGCAACACGACTGTAGCCACAACCATGAGACCCGCAACCTTGGCGATTGCATTACCGGTATCGATCCAGAACCGCATGGGAATCCCGCGGATCAGGCCAATCGTGTAGTCGGGCAGATACCTGCCCAGGTACATCCAGTAGAGACCAATGCCGATCACGGTCAACACACTGAGCGTGGCCAACAAGACAATCAATAAGCGCAAATTTCGTTGCGCTTTTGTAGCGATGGGTTTCCAGCGTTTCAGCGATGGCGCCTTAATAACCCTGGAAATGACCTGCTTGATGATCGCATTGAGAAGAACGAAAACGATGACTATCACCAGCAGCTCGATCGCGATCGTTGCAATATTCGCTGTCAGCATACTCAGTTCAGGTGTCATTTCCATGTGTAGAATGCCTCAGGGCTCGTTTATTCCGGGTCGGCGACCACCTTTATTATGATGCACGATTAAAGGGCCGGATACATTTGTTTATTGAAGATATTTTGGGGTGAAGATGTTTTGGGCCGGCCATTAGCCGTCTCCGGTCAAGTGGCACAGAGTAACCTTGATGCCAGCCATCATATTGTACGAATGGCAGTACTCTGATTGCGCACCAGGCTTTGCAGTCATGGTGCTGCTTCGATATGAAGCGCACCAGGCCATAAATGCCCAAAAGTGCTCTGACCTGACATCACTGCCACACGCGTCGCAGGTTTCGATATCAATGTTGAAAACACGCTTCAAACGCCTTGCCCAGGTTATCGAAGCCCGTTTTTCGACAGGGGTTTGGTCTACATCATCAACTGGGTGGCACTTTTTATGTTTGCCCCGCCGGGCTGGTGTTACCTTTGCCCGATACTTGCTATTGGGTGCGAACACGCCGTGGAAACGCGTCAGGTTGACTCTGGGCTGGGGAATCAAGGCAACCAGCCTGGAAATAAAATCTGCAAGTTTGGCCCGACTCCAGTTATTAACGTCACTGAAATCTGTGCGAATCCTATAACGGCTTACTGGCCGAGACCGGCAACTCAACTCTAGGTAAGGTGTATAGCGGGTAGCGGCCAATAGCGGCCATTTCGCGAATCATGCCCGCTTTGGAGATGTTGGCTCGGTTCGCGTAAGTACAGGGAGCACTTTACTTACGCTGATTTGAGAATAAAACCATTGTGTGCGCTGAGACCACAAACGAATACTTCCAGTATTTGTTTGAACTATGGGGGTTACTCTCACACAAAGCTCGCCAAGCACCACCAAAATCGACTGCGGTTGACCCTTCCCCTGTAATAGGTCCATTTTTGGCGAGGGAAGTTAATCATATCAGGCTGCTTGTTGGGCGAACACTGTCGGTGGTTGATAACCCAGTGAACTGTGTGGCCTGATGTCGTTATAGTGTTTTCTCCAGTTATCGATGATGCTTCTCGCTTCAGTCAGACTTCTGAACCAATGCTGATTGAGGCAGTTGTCTCTGAACTTGCCGTTGAAGCTTTCTACAAAAGCATTCTGGGTTGGTTTTCCTGGTTGGATGAAGTTCAATTTAACGCCGGTTTCACTGCTCCAGAAGAACATTGCTTTAGAGGTCATCTCCATACCGTTATCACAAACGATAGCGCCGGGTAATTTTCGATCTTTTCCGAGCTCACTTAAAAAACGTGCCATACGCTGACCGGAAATCGAGATGTCTGTTAATTGGCCAACACACTCCCGTGTGTGATCATCTACCACGTTCAGAATGCGAAATCGCCGACCGCAAGCCAGTTGATCTGAAACAAATTCAGTTGCAGTCTATGTGCGCCACCGACCCGAGACGACTTTACTCTATCAAGTCGTTCAGGAGTACTGGCCTGAGTTTCAGGCCGAGTTGGCCAGTCATGATAAATACCTACCAGCGTATGTCATAAAGGAATTTGATGAGTACCTTAAGTGCGGGCGGCTTGAGCACGGGTTCCTTAGAGTCCGCTGTGAATCCTGTCAAGATGAGAAATTGGTCGCGTTCAGTTGCAAGAAACGGGGTTTCTACCCCAGTTGCGGTGCACGTAGAATGGCGGATAGTGCCGTTCTGCTGGTTGATGATATCCTGCCACATCAGCCCATGCGTCAGTGGGTGCTCAGTGTGCCGTTCCCGCTGCGCTTTCTGTTTGCAAGCAAACCCAAGGGCCATGACCGGGGTATTGGGCAAAGTCTACCGCGCCATTTCCACGCACTCAGTCAACACCGAGAGTGTCATGCATTGCGAGAATGTCTAGCCACGAACCGATTGCAATTTTGGTTCTAAAGGTAGGTCGCCTCCCTTGATCTTCTCAGGAGGAACAGACCCTCGCACGAGGGTCTGTTGGGGTATCACATTGTTAAGCAAGTCATGGCGTCGAAATCAACCCGGACCGCAGTAATCTGCCACCTGATCTCAAGCTACTACCCTATTCCACTCAGCGAACGCACTTATCCTGAGATTCCGATAATGACTAGCGGACACCAAGTGCCTGCCCAGATTGAAGAGATTTGAAACCGCTGCATGCGCAGTCACGAATCGCCGGGCCTGTCCCTTTGACTTGAACCGCCGCATCCCCCGCTCTCGCATTCTAGTCGCCTCGTGAGGTTGCTCTGCCCGGTTATTTTCATACTGTTGCGTACTGTGGATCGTCTTTGGAATCAGTTCCCGGTGAACTCACCTATAGTTGTTGTATACATCTTGCCGCAACAGTGAAGAATGGTGAGAGGGAGACAAGAATTACGAACATGTTTTTAGAGGGCTTGATCGGTTTGTAAACATGGGGGGACTACCGCTGACTTTTGCGGCCAAACCGACTTGTGTTATATAACGTTTTGTAATTAAGAGGATAATGATAAAATGAACAGTGAAAGCACATCCGGTGAATCCGTACCTGTCCGGTCTGCTCGAAAGGCCTATTTCTGGTGGCTCACCTTGCTGTTTGGGGCGCATCGTTTCTACGTGGGCAAATGGCTGACCGCCCTTGTGTATCCGATTTCTGTTCTGATCGTAATCTTCATACCAGACTTGCCGGAGACTCAATTGGGCTATTTTTCGATGGCGTATTTGGCTTTCCTGATAGTAGATGCCTGTTTTATTCCCAGGTGGGTCAGGCAGCGAAACGCGTGGTTCGCGGAGGACTTCAAGACACACCCCAACCGGTACCTTATTGCCGATAGTGATGACATCGCACCCTGGGCTCGCGGCCAGTCAAAAAAAGGTAATCTGGGGCTGAGGAGCAGTGCTTTTCGTGTCTACTTCTTCTTTTGGATTGTGCCGCTTTTCACCGGACTGTGGGCACGCGAGTTGCATTCGTTAGAGGTTCTCATCATTCCGATTATCGTTGTGGCAGCGATTGGGTTGATCAACACTCTCGATAAGATGCTGGAGCACCAGCCGGTGATTCTGGAGATACCGGGAGTCGGGCCGGCACTGGAGCGTGTGGCAGATATGCGAGCGCACTTCTGGGATAACGAACCAAAAATAGGTAGCTCTGTCTGGGGCCTGTTTCGTCACTGGAAGGAGTACAGGCCTTATTGGACGCTGGCATTCGTGGTTGCGGCCACTGTGGTGATCGAGAGCGTAATTTCTTTTGGGGACAATACGGCGCGCATTGAGACCGTTGAGACCATCAAGATCATTGGAAGCGCGGCCCTGATTGCCGCGTTTGTGGTCATGGTAAATCTCGTGCCGATTACGACCCTGTCATTTCACTACAGTCTTTCGGGTAAGCGGACCAGGTTACGTTTTATGACCATAGGCGCTGTAGTGGCAACAATATTCGGGTTTTATATTCAACCCTATATGGCGGGTGATATAGAGGGTGCCGGGAAGATTCCTTCATACCTTTCACAACAGCGTTTGGAGAACCGGATGAAGGATGAGGGTTTTCGCAAGGAGCTGTATGACAAAATAGATATGTTTCTGTGGTACAACATCAATAAAGGCAGAGATACAAAGGAGATGAATGAGGATTTCCGCAGTCTTCTTAAGGGCATCGCGCCTAATGACGAGCCTGATGCATTTGAAATTCAAGAGTATGACGAGTGGGCGGCTGTTTTGTACTACCACAGCGACGCGCAATGCAGGTTAACGGTTGATCCCTCAATTGAAACCGATGAAGCCCTGATTCCCAAGTATTCGGTGCTTACCGTTATGGTAAAGAACACCGATGCAGTAAAAATCCACACATTCAATAACTTGCCTGAAGAGTTGCGATTTGAGGATTTTGAGGTGCTGGAAGATTTCAAAAAGCTCGAAATAGTCGATTACATCAGCCAGCGCATGATTTTCTACCAGTGGGCTGATTTCCTGGATGGTTTTGTCTTTAAGAAAGAGTGCCAGTCTTCGCTTCTTTGCGAAGGTGGTTTCGGAGCCTGTCACTGGTTAGAAGCTTCAACACCATAGAAGGTATCGCATGGGATCTGTTATTAAAACTTTCCGGCTGCTCAAAAAAGAACAACCCGATAAGGCCAGGGTTGAAAAGGTCTTCGCTAAGAAGGATGACCAGGTGTTGCTTGGTGCAATCGCCAACCCGGAACACTCCGAGGCTGCGGTGCAGATACTGCGAAAGTTGGCGGGCGACAGGGGTATAGCTGATGAGATAGAGGAGCACTGGGCCCAGACTGAAGAGGCGATGTATATACCGCCCTTCGGCAAGAAACCTTTCTTTGAAGATGTATTTGCAGCCCCCGGGCGTCGCCGTCGTGTGTACCGTTCGTTGCAAGGCTTCATGCTGGCTTGCCTGCTCGTTGCTGGCTGGTGTTTTTTCTACTACGATCCCTTTCCAGGTTGGATCAAGGAAGGGGTCGAAGCCGGTGAGGTCAACCCGGTAGTGGTCTCACAATTTAGTGATCAATCGCCCCCACCAAGCCAAGAGAAGATTTATAACTATCTGCATGGACTCAATATTTTTGCCAGCGAACTGCGACAGAACTACCTCAATAAACTGGTTGAATACAGCATTCTGGATTCCGAACAAATGCAGCAACTTAACCAATCTCGTGCGGTTGGCAAGGATACTGTCAGCCGGAAAATCATCGGTAGTGTCGGCACGATGTCGAGTGCCTCAGATTCCCTTGCAGTAAACACCAAAATATTAAAGGAAGAGGCTTATTTACAGACAATAGACTCGTTTGTAATCAGGAATGAAGCTGCCGCCGAACTCGACGCTCTTGACCAGCCTCCTGATTACATTTACACCAAAGGCTTTATGGATCTTGTAGAAACTCCTGTTAAACACATCGTTGAGAGTGAAGGCGGGGCGGCCGATGAATTCGACTATTTTGCGCAGTCTGCGACCTTCGAGCCACATGGTTCCCGGGCCGCCACACCCGAGATGATTGGATTGGGTCTACTGGTCGTAGGGCTCTTAGTATGGCTGTTTGGCGGCATATTCTCTTGGCTGCGGCCTTACCGCATGCTGTTGTTGCGCCCGTTTCAGAGCAAAGAAGTCTCCCGGCCTCTAAAGCGATTCATAAAGAAAAACGTCTCGTTTTATGGCCATATCACCACGTTGGCTGACAAGTATATAAAGGAATCGAAACTTGAATTCATCGTGTTCTGGATACCGCGCTCCATACCGGAGATTTTTCTGATAATTCTTTATATGTTCCCGCCGATTCGGCAGTTCAAGCGCTATATCAAGGTAGGTAGTGCAAGCAGTTACCAGTTTCTTCGCAAACGCCTGGCGCGGCGATTTACGATGAACATGTTCTGGCAAAACAGCTTCAGCGGTGACAAGTTGCTGAAGGTTAAATGCTCCGATACGTGGTGGAAGCAATGTGTCGACTTGCTGATGTACTCAAGCCACCTGATCGTTGTCGATTTATCCTGGGTGAAGGTGGGTACGGAATGGGAACTGGATAAGATCAACAGCCGTGACCTGGAACAGAAGACCGTGTTTGTTGTGGGGGAAGATGCTGCCGACTACGCGCGTGAAGTGGTCGAAAAATTCTGGCCTGCCGAGGAAGCGCCCCCTGTCCTGCATGTCTACAAGCGCTCTGGCAAGCTACTGGACGATGATGCCTTCGGGAAAGATGTCGCCCGTATTATCAGCGGGTCTCATCTCTGGGATGTAAAGACGGCAGATTAAGGTACGGACAGCTGGTTTTACCTCATGGTGCAGTGCGGCCGCTGCTTTAGCCGATCCAGATCCTTCAGCAGGTTGGGCATGTCGTCTAGCAGGCTTGCTCCATAGCCCCAGCCGAGTGCCATGCTGGGATTGCCACCAAAGCCAATGAATGAGCGAAACTGGAACGATTGTGGTGCTATATCACCTTGAGTATTTCGGTTTGCCAGACGCTGCCTGTGCGTTTCAGAGAGCCTGGCAGCTCTCATTAAACACAATCGATTGAAAGGCATTTTTTTTTCACGAAATGCTACAAAATTCTAATCAGTGGCTATACTCAGGTAATGTGGAAAAAAAACAAAACGCTCAACGAACCATTCGTAGAGGTTCGTCTGTGAAGTTATAGATGTTTAGGTTATGCTGAATACAATCGATTTTCTCCATATTTGATGGCAACTGAGTTTGACTCTCCAGATGGGTTTCACAAGGTGGGACTACCAGGTGAGGCAGTAAAAAATATCTCAATGTGCTATCTGTTTAATTCACAAAATTTAACTGGCGCCCACTCGCGAGCAGCAACGGTATCATCGATACTATAAAACTCCGAAAGTGCTGTATTAACTAACTTTAACGCTGGAAAACACGAACATGGCTGACAAATTTTTTGACATAGATAAAATCAAGATCGCGATGAAGAAAGCATCAAGTGGCCCGATTGCTTTCGCATTTGGAGTAGGGTCCAAACCCTCCGAAAGCATGCTTGCCATGGACCCGAAAAAATCACCTGAATTCCTGGGAAGAGCACTCAAAATGGAAGGTTTCTCTACGTCCAAAATCCTGGTTGGAACCGCTGAGACTAAAGGCTCAATGCTGATCGTAACGACTGAAAAGGAGGTTCCAAAGTCCAAAAAGTCCATAAAGTTTTTCCTGAAAGACAATAGGTTAAAACAAAAGAAAGTCACGTTGATGGGGCCAAGCGGGGAGTTTGACGCCGAAGAGGAAGATCAGGAAGAAGTCGAGGAAGTCGTAACTGATGAGGATGAGGAAGATGAAGGCGTCAGTTTCGATCTCGATAAAATCAAGGTTGCGCTGAAGAAAGCGTCAAAGGGTCCGGTTTCGTTCGGCTTTGGTGTAGGTTCCAGCCCCGCTGAGGGCAAACTCGCCATGAACATAAAACGACCACCCGAATTCCTGGCAAAAGTACTCAAGAAAGTCGGCTTCTCCTCTTCCAAGATTCTGATCGGAACCGCCCGGACTGAGGGCACAACGCTCATTATCACCTGCGAGAAAGAGATACCGAAGTCCAAAAAATCCATCCGGGTCTTTCTGAAAGAAAATAACCTCCGCCAGAAGAAGGTCCAGTTGATCGGACCCAACGGGGAGTTTGATACCCATGAGGACGAGGATGATCTGGATTCAGATGTTAAGGCGGCTGCCGGGGCTTCGGATGATGAGAAAGCCATTTTCAAGCGCCGGTTCACAGATGCTTCCAAGCGGGTCAAGAAAGTCCTGTCCGACAAGGGCGATAATGCAAAACCGGTCGCTGCCAAGTTTAAACAGGTCCACACACTGGGTAAGAATGGTGACTATGGGCAGGCCCTGACACATCTCGACGAACTGGACGAATTGATCGATGGCAAGGCAAAAGACTCACCGCAGTCGGATGCTCTCCAGGAGGAGTGGACCAAGCTCGCCAAAGCTCTCGCACCAAAGATAAAAGAGGTCCTCACCTCCAAGGCTGAGGGTTCACGTGAGATCGCTATCAAATTCAAACAAGCACAAGGTTTTCACAGCAAAAAAGATTTCGAAAGTGGTGTTGCCGTACTTGGCGATATCAGCACCATGATTGAAAACCTCAAGGGCGGACAAAACGAACACGAGGCCGAATGGGACCAACGCTTCAAGAAGTTTGAACCCGACCTGACGACTGTTTTAAGTCAGGACCTTGGCGACTCCTCCAAGCTTCGTGCGGCCCGTGATATGGCTATAGAAAAAGCCGCAAGCGGTGACCATGTCACCGCGCTCAAGATCCTCGACAAACTGCAGCCCGCCGTTACCAAGGCGCTTGCAAGCGCCAAGGCCGGGAGTAAAGACAAGAAGGATGAATCCAAGAAGGCCAAGATAGCACCGGGCGTCGCCTTCACCCAATCGCGTCTTGCCTGGAATGGCGCGAGAAACAAAATACAGGCCGAACTGGCATCGCTCGAGAAAGCAATTATCGAGGCCGCCAAGGGTGAGGATGAGGAAGTTTTCAACCAGGTCAAGGGTAAGACCTCTCTGTTATACGACATTCTCGGTAAACGCGATGAAGTCCTGATGGACAAACTGGACGAAGGCTTGAATGCCGATACTGATTCACCGGCCCAGATAAAGGCCTATGGCGAAGCTGGCAAACTGGTCGAGGACTATGTCAAGTATTTGAACGGAAGCCCGCTTGTGCAGGAGATCGATGCAAACCCGTTCAAACCTGTTGCTGTTAAGAAAACCCTCGATCAAACACTCAAGGTTTTAGCCAGCAGACTGGCGGCTTAGAGCGCGCTTAAGACAATAAGAGGATACAAATGCCCTTTAATAAGAAACACAAATCCTGGTTGAGTCGTCACTTAGGCATCAACACGGGAGATGGCAACCAAAAAGCTGAGAAAGAGATCATCATAGATTACGGCCCTTTTGAAACCAAGAAGGATGAGCTCAATGGTCTCGCCAAACAACTTGGTGAGTACGATTTCGCTAAAAACCGCTCAAAGCGACTGCGTAATGAGCTTCAGGCTGCTGATGTACAGCTTCGCCGCCAGGACAAGGCGAGCTTCGAAAATGCGCTCAAGGAGAGCCTTAAGGAACTTGCCTCACTTAAGAGCAGGACCACTTCCGACCTGAAGAACGCCAAGCTTCTTGAGAGTCGCATGGAGGCTGTGCGTAGCAACGGCAGGTTGATCATGACATCGCCAGTCCCTCATCCCGAGACTGCGGAGATTATCGGGGCTCTACGTTCAGCCACAATGACCGCACAAAATGGTGACATAGCACAGGCCTACAAAGACCTGGCAGGTTCCGAGCAAACGTCAAAATCCCTGGCGAAGTCTGCTCCCGCTGAAATTGCCGATAAAAAGAAATGGGACGAACGTAAAGCCGATGCGGAAACCTGTATCGGAATTCTCAATGTGGTGCCAAAGGCAGATCCCAAGAAGGTTCAGGACGAACTGGATAAGGCTCAAAAACTGGCTGATAAAGGACAATTCAAAGCTGCCTACGACGGCCTCAAAAATTACAAGAAGTTGTATGATGCAGAAGCCAAACTCGCAGAAGGCAAGCAACAGGCTGACATTGATAATAGTGCAAAAGCCGACCTTGTAATTGAGCGACTGGAAGCTCTTGATTTACTGCTGGTCCAGGTCGCGGTACTGCCGGGTCTTACCGCATGGATTGAAGAGCAAAAGAAGGCACTCGACCTGGTCCGGCCCAAAGAAAATCAGTACGCAGCCGCCTGGAAAACACTCGAAAAGAGTTGGAATCCTGCAAAAATCAAAAGTGCTGCTGAAAAAGAGAGCGCCTCCCAGAGTAAAAAAGCACTCAAAAACGATACCATTCAGAAACTGTACAACAACGTAAAAGGCGATCTCGAAGCACTACAGGACCTTGCCACAGACGAAGTGCTGACAGAGTATCGAAAAGGCCTTGCCCGTGGCATGGACATATATATTTCTGCAACCAATAGCAGCAAGTCCAAATCAGACACAGTTGAAAAAGCCCTTGTTGAGGCCACTGCAAAAATTACCAGGCTTAACTCCGATATCGACAAGGATCTTAGGAACCTGGCCTCTACAAAGAAGAAGTGCGATGACCAACGGACTGCAATTGAGAATGGCCTCAAAATGCTGACTGCGGTAGTCACAACCGAGGCTCGCAGCCGCATCGGTCTGGAATGGGAGCGCCTGAGCGCGGCACTCGGTGTCAAGGAGTTTGAGAACTCTTTGCCAAAACTGGAACAACTACATAAGGATATCGATAATCTGTTGACTCAGAACACGAAAGATACGCAACAGTGGGAAAGGAAACTGACCGAGCTCACGGCTGATATTCCCGACAAACTTGATAAAGTGGCGGCTTGCCCGGTAACAGGTTCCAGTGCTGCAGACTTGCGTGCTGAGTGGGATGACATCAAAAGACTGGGTAGCAGACGTGAACCAGGTGAAGCACTTGCAGCTGCTCCTGGCCTGGTGGCATTGATCGATGCCCAGATGGTACTGGTCAAGCAATACGACGACCTCGCCAAAGCGCGCAAAGCGGCAAATACAAAGGTTCAATCAGAATTCAAGATGGCCGCCGGTGAAATTGAGAAACTGAAAAACGCAGTCACAAAAAAGCGCACTTCTGACCCGTCAGGCACGCCTGCTGTAATCGGCTTTGAGGCTGACCTCAAGCTCCTGACCACACAGTGGAATGGAGACATGAAAGGTGCCTATAAAAACGCTACCGAATTGGAAAAGAAGGCCGCAGACATCATTTCCAGTATTGCGGAAATGCTCAAGGCAGTTGAAGCAGCCGCATCTGACGACAACGCCATTGGTGAGATTGCCGCCACCCAAGAACACGATGAGAAACGGCTCGTCTACCTGGGCAAAGCTGAGGAAGTTCGATTGAAGCTTGAGAATCTTGCCGAAATGGACAGTCGCATGAGCATCAAGCTTGAAAAGCGTTTAGCGGCGTATGACAAGAACGCCTCTGTCGACTACGACAAGGCCATCGCAGGAGCCGACAAGCTGTTCAAAGAAGCTGGAGAGGCCATTACGCAGGCCGAGGACAGACACAAGAACACCCTGGAAAGTGTCAGACTGATCGCGGAGGCCACACTCAAGAAAGTTGACGAAACCGAGAAGGGCCTGGGCAAGAAAAAGGCAGGCTTCAAGGACTTCTTCGCCAATCTTCGCAGCCTTATCGACGATATGAAAAACTCGATGATGGAGAGTACCAGTATCGCGGTGCTGATGTCGGCCAATCATGAATTCAATGAAATTTTACGGCCGATGTACCAGGTCGTAGACGATGCCAGCAAGGGTGGTAAGGACAAGCTGGATTACAGTTCAGTGCTCAAGACGGTTGAAACGCAGAGCAAGTTCCTTAACTCCAATGCCAACCTTGAAAGCTGTCAACCCACCATGAAAAACCTGCTGCTTGAAAAATTCGGTGGGATTCAGACCAGCATCAAGGTCCAGTCTCCACGTGAGGCGACGGCAACCCTGGCGGAGTTTCAGAAGGAGCTCGACGATATCAAGGTGAAAGCCGATTCTGCCATGGCCATGCGCACCACTTTCAAGCTGAACGCCAAAACTGCTAAAGCAAAGCTCAAGAAGCTCGATCAGAAATTCGATTACACACGTAGCCTCGAATCCAAGCTCAAGGGCCTGGAAGGCACGACGGTCGTGGAGAACAAGGAAGAAACTGCTACTCGTGACCTGGTACTTCTGTTGGTCGAAATCGATCGCGCACTCAATGATCCTGAGTATGCAAACGAACAGGAAATGGAGGTTCGCAAAGCCGCGCTTGAAACCGAGCAGAAACGTAAGGAGTGGGAAGCCAACCTCAAGGCATTCGAATCAGTGATGGCAGAGGTTAACAAAGCAATGAAAAAAGCCGGTGACGACGCCGACCTCTCCCAGGTGCGCGAACTTGAATCGATGAGGAAAGAGAGCAAGAGCATCGCCAAAGGTGGCGACTATGTGACCGCCTTGCAAAAACTTGACTTAACGCGCAAGCACGCTCAAAAAGTGATAAAGAACCCGGTTGGCGAGACCGTTACCAGTCGTAACAACCTGCCCAAGGATCTGACCAACTATCAAGCAGCAATCAAGGGCTTCAACAAACACATGTCAACTCTTGCTGCCATGGTTAAAAGCGAGGGTGATAACGCCGATAAGAGTGCTGTAAATGCAGCCATCAAAATGCTCAAATCGATGCAGTTCGAATTTGACATCAAGGTCTTCGACAAATCGGTTGGACTGTTATCGAACAAGAAGGCAGATACCGGTGCCAAACGCGCAGCACGTGAACAGGTTCTCAGTACTGTACGGTCTTATCAAACCCGTCTGGACAAGGGTCCGCTGATGTTGAAAGTTTTGTTGGCTCCCTTCAAACCTGATGCGCGCTCCGCCTTTGATGGCGTGCGTATCTCGCTGAATAGTCTCGATGTCAACGTGAGGAGATGCGTCTGATGTTTACGACTCCAAACACATCTTCACCACACAACACAAAAAGAAAGGTTTAAGCCATGTCACTCGACAATCATCAGGTTACCTGGGTCCAGGAATTCACAGGGCTCGCCGCCGCTAAACAGAGCTTCGATGACGAGACCGGTCTCAAACGTGCAATCATTGCTGAAATCCGCAAGGCCATCGAATCAAATAAAGAAAAACTCGTTGATGCCGTCACATTCGAGGTTGCCGGTCGTAAATCGCTCGACCGGGACGGCTCACAACTTTCAGAGGCTGATAATACCGAGTACGGAAAAGCCGAACTCAGCTGGGATCAGATGAAGAAGATCAGCGCCGTCGGCAATTTCATGAGCGGTCTGCAAAAGAAAATGGAATCAGCGACGATACAGCGACCTGGAAAGAACGGTGAAATGGAAGACATGCCCCTGTTCACCGACCAGGAGATCACCGACGAACTGTTCACACCACTTGTGCGGGAACGCCTGTTACCGGAAACACTGGTACCCAAAGAGCATTCCGAGACCGCCATGATGATCGAGGGCTCAAACCAGGCCTACCTCGAAGATCTCGAAGAGTACACAAGGAACCTCAAAGAGGAAGAAGACGACCTCGTTTCCAGTGGCCTCAAAGGTCTTTCACAGCTGTCCGCTATCGGCGGCAAACTCTCGGCCGCCTTCCCTGGTGCCGAAGCCAAGATGGCAGCCGACATCCTGAAACTGGTTGAGGTTGGTATCACCACCACGGCGACCGGCTACGATGCTATTTCCAAGGGTCAGTATAAAGAGGCCAGTGGCTCCATTATCGACAACATCGGTTCGTTGATGAAGGGTATCCTGACCATGGCTGTGAGCAAGGAGGTTGCGGAGACAGCAGGCAACATTTACACCTCAACCACATCTCTCGCAAAGGTATCGATAGCACTGTACAGCGGTAAACCTGAGGACGCCCTGACCGCATTGGCCGATGGCCTCGATTCTGCCATGGCCGAAGCCAATAAGGGTAATAAAGATCCTTACGCCGGGGCCGTCGCTTCAGCTGCGTCAGCAGCGATGCGCAAGTCAAAGGTTGTAGAAACTCTTGCCGTTGATATCAAGGAAGGAAACTTTAGTGGTGTAGTTACCGGCTTCTCGGACATCGCACAAACTTCCATCAAGGTTGGCCTTAATGCCAAGGGAAACATCGAAAAACAGGGCAAGAGCGAAAAAGAGCAGGAACTGATCACCAAGAAGTATGCCGAACTGAATTCCACCGTTGAAACCTCGATCAAAACAGGTGAGCTGGTTTTGAAATCAGGAGAGGCGGTCGCCAAGGCTATCAAGTCAGGCGGGGCGGAAGCAGCAGCCGAATCAATGGTCTCCAGTTTGGGTGCCATACTCGCCAACAGCCTGACTCTGGCAGGAGTGGATAAGGGCGTCGCGTCACAGATAGGAACAGCCTATACCTCTGCCTCTAATGGTGGCCTCGCCGTAATGTACCTGGCCAAAGCCGAACCAGATGGCGCCAAAGCTGCCGACGCACTCGGTACCGCTCTGGGTGCTGCCATCAGCCAGGTCGACAAGAAAAACAAAGATGTCCAACTTGCCGCTGACACTGTTAAGAAAGGCTTCTCAGTGCTCGCCAAGGGCATTGATCTTGGTGCGGCCTACAAGGAAGGTACGCCGGAATCATATAAGCGTTGTGTCAAGGATCTTTCGTCCATCATGAAAACCGTCATGGGGGGCGCCTTCAACATAGCCTCCGATGCAGAAACCAAGGGAATGTCAGCGGAAGAGAAAAAGGCATACCTGGAAGAACAGGCCAAGCTCCAGGGCGACCTGGAAAACGTTGTCGATAGCACGGCCACCGATTGCAGCGCTGCCCTTGACCTTCTCAAGAGCGAAGATGCCGAGAAAGAGATCGTAAAGGCACAAGAAGCAGAGGCGCTCAAGCGTATCGAAGATGCGGGAAGTTCCGTAATGGAAATTCTCAAAGCCGGCAACGAGAGTGACCAGTTTGCACAGGATGTCAGCTCTATTGATGCGCTGATTGCCGATATGATGAAGGACCAGATGATTCTTCAGATGGCCACAGGTGTCGCCAAGGGCGGCCTGGCCATGGCTGCCAAGTGGGTTCCGGCCCTGGGTGTTGCCGCGGTGGCCATTCAGCTGGCTGAAAACCTCATGGCCGCAGGTAACCGGGCACTGGCACTCAATGCATGGATTAAAAACCAGAAAGATCTCAAACGTGCCCAGGATGCGCTTGAGAGCTCGGCCCAAAACTTCGTCAAGAACCAAAGCGAGCAATTCTCACACTACAGCATCCAGGCGGCTTTTCAGGTTGCCCAGCTAATAGGCAAGGTGCTGGAGCTCTCCGGAATTGCAAGTGCCGCCGGTGCCGCAACCGCTGCGGCCGCAGACGCAGGCGCCGAAGCTGAAAAGGTGATCTATGAGTTTTACAAGAAGGCAACCCTCGAGGCCGCCTGGAAACTCACTCAAAAAGCACTCAGAAATCCCAAGAACCGGCGACTCGGGCTTGAAGCGCGTGCGCTCAACCCGACCTTGGCGAAATACTCGATAGCCTGGTCGGCGATGGTGCGGGAGAACCCGATGGCCCGCAACCTGATGAAGGATATCGGACTCAGTGAAAACAACCTGCGCTCAAAAGGTTCCGACGTCAAAAAGGTTGTCAAATTCATGGAAATGAAATTCTCAGATGACATCCAGGTGCGCAAAAAAGTCGATCTTAAGGAAGATTACATGCCCAAGCCAGTGGAGCTCAATGCCAAGTGCTGGTGTCTCGCCAAGGCACGAGCCGAGAAGCAGAAAGAAGGTGCTCTGCACGCCACCAGGACAGGTGCTATTGACGACCTTTTCGCCCAGGTCGATGTGTTTAAACGCCGAATCAATAACGATATCAGGCTACTCCAACTCACCTCTGAAACTGTCATAGAGTATACCGACCTACTTGAAGCGCTCGGTACCGATCTCGAAAAATACTCCCCTGTAATGGCTACCAATACCAAGGAGCCTCACATGGCGATGAGGAGCTTTACCGGGGATATGCTCGACCTCATCACCCAGGCCAAAATAGGCTCGCGACAGGCAATGATTGAGGCGGAGGAATTGGAGCAAGGCGAGGCCATCGCAAAGCTCTTCGCAGCATGATATCCAGCGGGCGAGTATTTTCTGAATGACCACCAGATCTTCAAGGTACGCAGATTCGAGAAGAATGGGCCGGCCCTGGAGAAGACCCTGAAAGCACTGGACAAACAGAATTCAGACTTCGCCAAGATTTTCGACAAAGTCTTCCCGGCGGTGGTTAACCTGACGCTTTCCGGTGCTAGTGCCGGGGTCGGGATCGAGGAAGCAAAGACCACGCGTGAAGTTTTCAACTCGGCGCTAAGCCTGGCCAATGACATCGGGTCGGAAGGCAAAACCCGCCATACCCGGATACCTGCCCGGTGGACCGACCAGGTCACCACACTAAAACGTATGTGATTTTAGGGGTGTTCGAAACGTGATTAAGAAGAACGAAACATAGTCTTCAGATAGAATGTGTCGGGTGGCTTGATGAATATGGATAGAGGTTTATGATCGGAGGTCGAAAGAAAACAGTGGAAAAGGAACTCGCCTCTAAAAAGAAGAGGCGCCTATACGGCAGAGCTGGCACAAAGAGAACCAAAGAGCAGGAAACAAACCTGCACAAGGCAAACTGGCAAAACGTGGCTGTCATTGTCAACTACGCCCGAAACACGGTGAGAGCAATGTGTGTTGATGCAGCACTCGTCGACCTATTCAAAGTTGTGAGGCATTGG
>CAZXBD010000107.1:0-2037 GCA_964638305.1 uncultured Geobacteraceae bacterium
CCACAAAGCCGTTGTAGATGGTGATGATGTAGATCACCAGGGCCGCAAGGATGAAAACCAGTACACCGAGAACAATCCAACCTGTCATAGTCTAGCCTCCTTAAACACCAATAAACCTGAGGAAAAAGTAGAGAGCAACACCCGCGGCAATCAACCCGAAAATGCACAGCGGAATGCTGATAATCCAGTACTTACGAACCAGGCGCTCTTCAGCCGCTGCCTCGGCAATCACAAAAGGCAGCCCGCGTTGCGGTGGTCTGGCAATGATGGCATGTTCTTCCTGACGCTTGCCGCTCGCCGCCTCTGACAGGTGTTCCTTGAGCGCCGACTGTTCCGAGTCGCCTCGTGCCACCTGCCACTCATCTTCGCCAATCTGACCATCACCATCTGCATCGTAGCGGTGCAGGGACTTGCGGTCAAGTTTCAGGTCGCGAAGCTTCTCTACTGTACGTTCACGCAGGCTGCGGCGTTCTTCCCTTAAAGGCTGGGCGTAGCCGAGGACATAAAGTGACGTTCCCTCATAGATAATATCTTCGACCCATTTTTCATCGTGATCGTCATCACTCACACCGTGAAAGGCCAGCGTCGTTTCACCGGGCACTCCTGTCCGACTGGTTTTGGCACGAACCGTCGCTGCCGTGGGATCAACGGTCACCTTGCCAGTGCCGTCATCAACCAGAAACGGGACGTGGCGGCTATCTTTGTCGCTTTTCAGCGTCCATTGATTGCGGTTGTCCTTTTTGTACTTGCGCAGACGATAGTAGGTGCAGGGTGACTGACTTACTGGCGAAACCAGGGCATATTTACGAACCGTCTTACCGTGTATCTCCACCAGACCCATCGCCATTGAGCGGATACGGCTGGTGGGTGTGTTCTCTATCTTGCGTTTGAGCCGGACAAAATGGAAACCCGTCCAGAGAAGGGCGACCGAAATCAGGCCGGGAGCAACTCCAGCCTTGACCCCATACTCGACAACAGCGCGGAGCAAGGATGTATTCCCCTGGCCGACCAGCACCAGGAAACCCGCCAGCAAAAATGAGCCAACGCCTGACAGAACCATGCGCCCTGAAAGCTGTTTATCAGGCCGATCAGGCGGCAACGGCAGCCATTCTTCCGCAGGTACGTCCTCCTCAGCCTCGCTACTCTCTGCCGTAGCTTCCTTGATCTCCTTGACGACTTCGCCCAAGCCTGGCACCGCCTCCAGGTTCCCAGATGCAATCGCTGCAGCCAGGGCAGGTCGACCGGCGGCGATAGCCACAGCTGCCAGGGTCGGATCAATTTCTTCAGCCTTTTCTGCGGGGCGATCCTGCTCCAGATCACACATCAGCCAACCAAAACGAGTCAGGCTTCTCAGGATTTGATCTTCCTCAACAAACCCTCCATCAAGATTTTTGATCTGACAATCGGGCAATCGACCGAGACCAAAATCGGCATGCAATGAGAAACGTCCGGCATACTCGCGCGCCACCTGGAGTACGGCTTCAATGTTGCGCGTGGCACTCATGGTCATCCGGTCACCCAGGCCTTTTGCATTAAAACGACCGGGGAATATCCGCACAGCACCCAAGGGAAGGCCATGATCATCAATCATGTAAAGATCGAGAACCGGCTTTCCTTTCAGAACCAGCTGGACCATTTCATCGAGAGTGCTGACCGTAATATGTCTTGCGTCCTTGTAGTTTCGCTGCACCATGTGTCGCCTGAGACAGCGCTCTTCAAGCTGCCCGGAGACATCGGCGAGAACCGCCACGATCGTAGCGCCGCGCAACAATTGAATGGTTTTGTCGCGGCCGATCAATTCAACGTCATCGGAATTTATCGCAAGGTCACGCAAACGAAGCGGAGGGGAAACATTATCTGTCCGTTGAACCACCCAACAATCGAAGTCGTGCTCGCGCAGCAGCTCGGCCAACTTCCCGGATTTTTCCCGGGTTCCGGAACCGAACATGGCTTTGCCCGGTCCGGTCAAACGATGCCGGGCAGTATAAGCATCCAGACCGTGTTCGTCCTGTAACAGTTGCAGCAAGGCATCCAATC
>CAZXBD010000108.1:0-28537 GCA_964638305.1 uncultured Geobacteraceae bacterium
TGTTGTAGCGAAAGCTCGGATACTCGGCAACTAACACCCTGGTCATTTCATGCAGCTTATGGCGATTTGTGCCAAGGATCGCTTGCTGTACCATTTGTCCAATAACCACGCAGGCAGCATCGGACAAGGTATGATTGTGGGTCAAATGCGCTTGTTTGACAGCATATTCCTTAAGCCGTAACGGGTCACCCAGGGCAAAGAGCGCGACCGGCACCATGCGCATCGCTGCACCGTTACCGGCGTCCCAATCATTGTATGGGACCTGCAACTGACCCTTGAGCTTGTAATCACGGATACCTCGACGACAAGTTGCGCCGATATCGATCGGCTTGCTCCTCATCCATCCCAAAAAATGATCAGCAATACCTTTCAAGTCCCACTGGCCAGCAATCATGAGTGCTTTGCCAATAGCGAGTGACATCTCGGTATCATCGGTGACCTGTCCCGGCTTGAGATACAGCCAACCGCCACCGATGATCTTGCGGTGCACTTTGTGCTTCGCCTTGATCTCACAGGGTGTCATGAACTCGGTGGTCGCGCCGAGCGCATCACCGATAGCCAGCCCAAGGTAAGAAGAACGAGCTCGTTCGAAAACGAGTTCACGGGACGCGGGACGAGGGACGTGGGACGCGGAAACCTTTAAACCTGTCCAAATGTTGCCTTCATCACTATGTCTGAGTGTATCTTTCAACGCTTTGCCTTTGACTCTTCGCGTACCGGATAACGCATCTTGATGCGTTATCCTCCAATAAGAACTTTAACCTCATACTCACCGCCAATCACCATGACTTCACCTTCGCCTTTAAAGAGCGACTTCGGTAACAGACCTCCCATAAATAAGACCTTGGTCAACGGCACCTCGGCCTGAAGAACCCGGCTGCCAAACTCCCAGGATTTTTCAAAATCGTCCGTGAATGAGTTGAGATTATTCAATCGCAGCAGGTAATGGTTCTTGTCATGTTTCTCAATCACCTGGTGCTCTGCAAAATCGTAAATACCGCGGTAGAGCGTCAAATGTGTCTGCCCGGGAAATTTTCGTATCAGTTCGTACTGAACAAATTCATAGAGCAGATCAAACTGCGGCAAAATGGCGTTGGTTCGTTCCGAGCCTTTCATGCGGTCAACTGTGTAACGAAAATAGGCTTCGGAGTGAATATCGTCGATCGGTTCGTTATGAAAAGTCGGCGCCAATCCAATTCGGGATTCGACCCAGCCTTTGAGGACCGCCCCTTCCACCGAGTTGCTGTCGAACAGCCAACCACGCAGAAAACGCAGATAACTGTTCTTCAGCGCTTTGCGGCTGTTCTTCGTCTCCTCACGCTCCCATTGATGCAGCTGATAGCGAACATCCATAAAATCGTGAAAGACCAGTCCACGCTCCTCTGCATCATCCTGCTCATCGAGCTTTGCGAAGAGGGGCCGGCCATTATGCCGAACACCCTGGATCTCAATCACCTGGGGATTGTTATTGTAATGTTTTGACGCAATCGCCCATGGAGGCATATTGCATCTATTCATGGATGTTGGCGTGGCCATAGTTCTCGCCGATGATTAAATCCGCACAAATATAAGAAACATCTGCCTATTTTTTTTGCTTGGCAGAAACTGAATACAGGTCAGCAAACGATTGCATAGCTCATCATTGAGTTGTAAATACGGTGTTATTCCGCGACGTTGCGGATAAGGGTAAGGGCACTCGCATAAAAAAGCACTGCAAGTGTCAGTAGGTAATTGCATCAGCAGTGCCAAAAACACAAAAGTCCGACTGTCAACCTGCCAGTCGGACTTTAAGTATGGTGGAGGTGGCGGGAATCGAACCCGCGTCCGAAAATTTTTCACGTCAAGCGTCTACATGCGTAGTTCGTGTTTTAATTAACCGGCAAGATCTCCCACGAACAGGATATATTACAGGCGAGTCTGCTTAAGTTTCGCCCCAGGGCCACAGACACTCCCTGAAACTATCCCGCTAATTACGTCTCAAGTCCCACACGGGAGATGGATCAAGAGACGAGACAGCAATTAAGCTGCCAGTGCGTAACGAACGTCAGTATCGGCGTTTGTATGTGTTGGGCTTTGTTACGGAGCCAGCCCACTCCGGCATGCAACCAGCGCTTCCAATCCCCGTCGAAACCTTGGCACCCCCTTGGTTGTGGTTAAATGTTAAAGGCCAAAAGTAAAAAGTCATGGGACCTTATCACTTAACTTTTCCCTTTTTACTTTTCACCTTTCATCCTTCAATTATCTCACGAGAAGCACAATTAAACAAATAGGGACGCTATTTACTTCGAGTGATCCCTTATCGCCCTGGAGGCTTCACGATCAGCCTGCTGGCGCTTGAGGGTCTCGCGCTTATCGTAGAGCTTCTTTCCTCGACAAACACCAATTTCAAGCTTGGCCTTACTGTCTTTGAAATAGACCTTGGTTGGCACAAGGGTCAAGCCCTTTTCATTGACCTTCTTGGACAGTTTTTCTATCTCATAGCTGTGTAGAAGCAGTTTGCGTTCACGCAGAGGGTCGTGGTTCTCACGATTACCCTGTTCGTAAGGGCTGATATTCATGTTATCGACAAACACCTCACCGTTACGTATTCGACAATAGGCTTCCTTGATGCTCACCTGCCCCATGCGTATCGATTTGACCTCAGTACCCTGCAGGACCAGGCCGGCCTCAAAAACCTCATCAACGAAATACTCGTGATAAGCCTTCTTATTGTTGGCGATTATTTTTATGCCCATGGGCTCCGTGACGAGGGACGAGGGGCGCGGAACGCGAAATCTCGAACCAATCCTTTATATCTAATTTTGCACTTTGCTTTTGACTTTCACGTACACGTAACGCGTTCCCCGTACCAATTGCTATTCTTCATCCTGAAGAATAGCAACGATCTTCGGCATATAACTTTCCTGCTTCAGGGCGCTGCTGCCGACGCGCAGAATAACGAAACTGCCGCTCATGAAAAAGACTCCGAAAACGGCTGAAAGCAGGTTCGGATCAAGATCGGTCGTCAGGTTCTCGCCAACCAGTTTGCCGACTATCGCGCCGATCACCAGAGCGATCAGGGGCACGATATATAACAGAAATGACGACTGCAGGAAAGATTTCGTTGAGGTTGCAATTCTGACCCGCTCACCGACAGCGGCACCGAGCAGGTTCTGGACCTCGATCAGGCGGGTCTTGTCATCATCATTCATGATGCAATGACCGCTGGTTGCACAATTTTCACAGAGGCTGCTCTTCTGGCACATGACCACGGCCTTGCTCTTGCCTTTCAATTCCACGACGGTACCAACTTCTTCAATCATAACAATCTCTTAAAAGCGATTAAGTGCTTAAGGGGGGTTACTTTTGCCCACACCAGGTCACTGGGAAACAGGTTCGTGTATGAGGACATTATAGGAGCAGGTCAGGTTGTCGGCAAGGCGTTATGACCAGCCAGGTAAAGATGTTGCACTTTGACCTCTTGAGCAGAAGTACAAAGCGCCTCTTCAAGTTCACACAAACGAGGCATGACAGACAAAGAGACCACCTGGAAAGATGCTTCATACCCGGGGCTCAGACAGCCCATGCGATCTCCCAGGCCAAGAGCTTTCGCACCACCCAGGGTTGCCATCTGCAGCCAGTCACCAGGCTGTGCTTCTCCGGCAAACCACTTGCTGGCAAAAGCTACTTCATCCCAGATCGACAGGCTTGAAGAGCTGGCCAGACTGTCGGTGCCCAAGGCCAGGGAGACACCCGACTTGAGATAAGCGGCAACAGGGGCCTTGCCGACACCAAGGGCTGCGTTGGACCGGGGACAGAGGACAACCGAACAGCCGACAGCCTTGATTTTGCCGATGTCATCTGCATCAACCTGAACACCATGGACAATCAGGTCTCCCGATCGCAAGCGTCCCTGGCGACAAAGGGCACTGACCGGGCTGCTGCCTGGAGGTGAATCGACAAGAGGATTCCATTTTGCGGCAGCATACAACTTCTCGGCAATAGCGCCGGAGCCATCCCTGAGGAATCGGGTTTCATCAGGTGATTCGGCAAGGTGTATAGAGCACGGCAGACCTTGACGGTCAGCGAAAGAAAAGGCCTGTTCCATGGCCGTCGCAGAGAGAGTATAGGGGGCATGAGGTGACAACCCCCAGCCGAGGGACGGTCCCGGCTGACTTTTTATATAGCCCCCGATAGCAGAGAGCCGTTCCTTAACGACGGCTGGATCCTGACCCAGAACTTCGGCAAAGACCCTCCCTCTCAGAGGTGAATCGAGATAGGCGGAGGCCGCTGTTAGAGTCGTGGCAATATCGCCAATCGCGCCGGTCCCGGAATGCAGAGAGGTTTTCAAGCCGTCGGCAAGAGATGTGCGAAGTTGAGCATCGACGACCCCCCTTCTCACCCCCACCAGCCAAAGGACCCAGTCAACGAAGTTCTGCGGTGCATCCGGCACCCCGGCAGCAACGGACCAGTCAGGGAAGGAGCTCAGTTCAAGATGCGTATGTGCGTTGACCATCGGCGGCAGAAGGACTGCTTCGCCAAAATCAACGACCTTCGCTTCTGGATGGGCGGCGGTCAGGTTTCTGTGTGTATCAACGGCCAGGATACGGTCGTTTTCAACAAGCAGGGCGCTATCTTCCAGGGGAGAGCTATTGATCGGCAACAGGTATCGGGCTGTGAAGATGCGGATCATGACAAGAAGCCCTTTCCAAGCTCATATCGCTTCAGAGAGCATATGATTGTCGATCAATCTTGTTTTACCGATTTTGACCGCCAACAGCATGACCGAATTATGATCAATGAAGTCCACCTCGTTGAAGGTCGTGGCGTGGCAGATTTTTACATAATCTACATGCAAACCAGGTTCCTTGGCCAGCCTTTGCCGGGTTACCTCGAGAACTTTCGTGGCAGCCTGTTCGCCGTTACCTACCAGGGACGCAGACTCGCGCAAGCACTCGAAAAGAGCAAGGGCCTGGCCCCTCTCTTCAACAGAAAGGTAGACGTTTCTGGAGCTCATTGCCAGACCGTCTGTTTCGCGCACGATCGGCATACCAACAATAGCAACCGGCAGATCAAGATCGATGGTCATGCGCTTGATCACCGCAAGTTGCTGGAAATCTTTACAACCGAATAGCGCGACATGCGGCTGGACGATGTTAAACAGTTTGGTGACGATCGTGGTCACCCCGCGAAAGTGCGTCGGTCGACTGCTTCCCTCAAGTGTTGTCGTTAAGGGACCGTCAACACTGACATATGTCGAATAATCGGGAGGATAAATCGTCGCGGCCTCCGGGTAAAAGATCAGATCGACACCGCATTCCCGGGCCATCCTCTCATCCCGTTCGTAATTACGCGGGTATTGATCAAGGTCCTCGTTCTTCCCGAACTGGGTCGGATTGACAAAGATCGACAGAATCAGCAAGTCCCCACGTTGACGCCCTTCGCGCAAAAGAGAAAGGTGCCCTTCGTGCAAAAAGCCCATGGTCGGAACGAAAGAGATGGTCTGACCTGCGGCCCTGGCGTTCAGACAGCGGACCTGCATTTCTTTGATGTCTGAGATTGTTTCCATTATTCCGTGGCGCGTGGCGCGTGGCGCGTGGCGCGAATTCCTCCTACCGTGCTACTCGCTACATGCCACAGTGTTTAGAATGAATGTTCCGGACCGGGAAAACTCCCCTCTTTGACCTCGCGGATGTAGTCATCGATTCCTTCGCGAATCGTTCCTGAGACATCTGCGTAACGTTTGACAAACTTTGGTGAGTATTTTTCGCAGAGGCCAAGAATATCGTGAATCACCAGGACCTGGCCATCGCAATCAACCCCGGCCCCAATCCCGATGGTCGGGATAGCCAGTTCCGCGGAGATCTCTTTGGCCAGACTTGCAGGGATCCCCTCCAGCACAACAGCACAGGCGCCAGCCGCGGCAACCGCCCTGGCGTCTGCCAGCAGCTGATTTGCCTGCGCCTCTTCACGCCCTTGAACACGGTAACCACCCATACGATGGATTGACTGCGGTGTCAGGCCAATATGGGCCACGACGGGCACATCCATGGCGACAATCGAACGAATAGTTTCAACGACATGTTCGCCACCCTCAAGCTTGACCGCATGCGCGCCACCCTCTTTGATCAAGCGCCCGGCATTGCGTCGCGCATCGGCTAGATCAACCTGATAAGACATAAAAGGCATATCGGCGACGATTAGAGCCTGCTCGGCACTGCGAGCGACGGCGCGCGTGTGATAAATCATTTCGTCCATGGTGACCGGCAGGGTGTTGTCATAGCCGGACACTACAGAGCCAGCAGAATCGCCAACCAGGATAACATCGATGCCGGCCTGGTCCATGATCCGGGCAAAGGGATAATCATAGGCCGTCAGCACAGCTATCTTTTCGCCGTTGGCCTTCATGACCTGCAGATCCAGAACGGTCGTCTGCTTCTTTGTTGTTTTACCCACGAGGTTTAACCTTTCAGGACACGGAGTCAATAATCACAAGCTAAAAACAAAAACCCTCCGGATAGTTACGGAAGGCAGTTACATACCTCGGCGAAAGACACCTGGTATGTTGACTCGTTAGCACTGCCGTCCCGGTCTCACGGATCCAGGCGGTATGTCGTTACAACTCAACCTCTCACTGGCTCCGGCACAAGTTCCGGGCCACAGAACGGTCGTTTAAAAAAGCGTTTTAGTCTATAGCACATGGCACCGGCAGGTGTCCAGAACGATCTACATAAAAGTCTAGGAAATGCAGCACCTTGAGCCCATTATTCTTTACCCAGGAGAGCAAGTCCGGCGCGGTAGGCGTCGGCCTCCTTCGTACCCAGAGACCAATATTCTCTCAGACCTCCGAGGTACACAAGGGGATCAAACACCGTGACATCTGCCTGTCCCTGTTCATTGAACGCCTTGTCACAAGCATGAACTTCGATGATCTCCCCCATAACCAGTCTGTAATCACCCAACTCAACTTCACGCAGGTAACGACACTCAACATTCAGGGGCGAATCTTCCACGATAGACACCCCATTCAGCATCCCTGGAGACATTTTCAGACCGGTCAATGACCGCTTATCAACATTGTTGCCGGAAGCAAGTCCGCAGGCATCCGCTGCAACGACCAGCTCTGACGGCACGACATTCACTGAGAAGCTTTTTTCGGCAACAATATTGGCGTAGGTTTTTCTGCCATGATGCAGAGAGACCGCCATGGTCGGCGGAGTTTTACTGACGATACCCACCCAGGAGGCCATCATCAAGTTAACGGCTCCCTGAGAATCTTGAGTCGCGACCAGAGTTGCCGGTTGTGGGAAAAAGGTGACGCATGGGCCAAGTTGTCTTTTTTTCAATCTGTACTCCTTAGGTTCCGAGGTGCGAGATGCGAAGTGCGAAAAAGCGCTTTACTTGATCTTTGCGCAGCAATCGCTTTTGGTTCTTCTCACTTCGCACTTCTTGCATCAATCCTCTATCGCCTCGAGAGCTCGCAAAAGCACAATATAGGGGCTGGTATTTGTCGGTGGCGTTGCACGCAGTGATTCCACCAACCCAAGGAAATAATCAAGGCGCTGCCGTCTGCTGGCAAGGAAGCTCGCGGTGTTACTGTTCTGTTCCACAACGATTCTGGACAGGTTGACGGCCTGTTTGATAAATGAGCTGCGCAGGCTGGCCAGGGCCATCCGGTCCCAACGATCATGAGCTGAATATTCGTTGAGGCTCTCCATGACCAATGAGATATTCAATCGCAAGCGCATCTCACCCATGACCGAGGTAACTGCCAGAAGCTCCGCACCGGTCGCCTCGGCAATATACACGGCCGGCAGGAAACCAACCAGGTATCGGAAACTGGCCATTTCGAGTGACATCTCCGCAGGGAAACCCTCCCCCATCAGCACAGCAGCAGAGTCTTTGCTCAATTGCCATTCTGCCTCAGGCAGGAGCTCACCAAGGTGGGTGCGGAAGGTCGTGAGCCGCTGGCGATAGTTTTTCACACATTCTTTGTCGAGACGCATCGGTAGATTCTGTTCAACGACCTGACGACAGAGTCCTGCCAGAGCTCTCTCCAGGCTGTCAAAAAGTTCATATTGACGTGCTGTCGGCATTGTATTGTCAGCAGCCATGATTTGTGCACGAATGGCCGCACCTTCAAGCACTGCATCGAACACAAGGTAAGCCGTCACACCCTGGATGATCGTTGCTCCGGTCTGTCTGACAAGAGCATTCAAAAAAGCACAACCGGCCTGGTCCACCACACGGTTGGTAATCATCGTGGCGACAATTTCACGTCTCAGTGGATGAGCATTGATTTCTGTACTGTAGCGTTTCTGAATTTTTTCCGGGAAATACTGCTTGAGAAATTGTCGGGCCGGCTCCTGGTCGGGAAGATCACTTTCCAACAAGGCCTGGTAAAGTTGCATTTTGCTGTATGCCAAAAGGATTGAGAGTTCAGGGCGCAAGTATCCCTGTCCCCTGGAAGTCAGCTCCTTGCGAGACGGCAGGAATTCTCCCTGGCGATCAAGCAGACCGGCATTGGCTAGACGTTCGGCTAGGTCGATAAAGGGTTCACTGTCTGACTGGCATCGCAGCAGATCTATGGAAATGCATTGGCTCTGCGTATAGTTGTTGGCCAAAACCATGTCGCAGACATCATTTTCAACTTCCTGCAATTGCCGGTTTCTGGTGCGTTCTGTCTTGATCACACCAGATTCTCTCAGGCCCTGATAAAATATTTTCAGGTTCACTTCATGGTCGGAAGTATCAACGCCAGCCGAGTTATCAATTGCGTCTGTGTTGATCAACCCCCCGGCCATGGCATATTCAATGCGTGCGGGCTGTGTCAATCCGAGGTTTCCACCCTCTCCGATCACCCTGGCCTTCAACTGCGATGCATTGACGCGGACATTATCATTGGCCCGATCGCCAACATCGGCATTCTTCTCTATGGATGACTTGACGTAAGTGCCTATGCCGCCATTCCAGAGCAGTTCAAAGTCAGCAAGCAGAAGACGCCTGACCAACTCCTCCCCCTCCATGGTGGTGTGTCGTACACCTAGCCACTTACGAACAGGGGCTGACAGGGGGATGCTTTTGGAGGATCTTTCCCAGACGCCGCCACCGGTTGAGATCAAGTCGGGGTTGTAATCGCTCCAGCTTGAACGGGCTTTGTCAAAAAGCCTCTTACGCTCTCGCCATGATCTCTGCGAGTCGGGATCGGGATCAATAAAAACGTGAAGATGGTTAAACGCAGCCAGAAGGCGCGTGTGCTTTGAAAGCAGCATGCCGTTACCGAAGACGTCACCACTCATATCTCCGATACCAACCGCGGTGAACTCTTCTTTCTGAATATCCTTGCCCAACTCACGGAAATGCCGTTTCACGCACTCCCAGGCGCCACGGGCCGTGATTCCCAGCTTTTTGTGATCATAGCCAACGGAACCGCCACTGGCGAAAGCGTCGCCGAGCCAGAACCCGTAATCAAGGCTGACCCCGTTGGCCGTGTCTGGCAGGTGGGCCGTACCCTTGTCAGCGGCAACCACCAGATAGGGATCGACATCGTCGTAGACCACGACCCCATTCGGACCGACAGCCTGACCGGCAACCCGGTTGTCCACCAGGTCGAGCAATCCGCGCATCAGGGTGATGTACGCTTGGCGGGAGAGTTCGGCACCCTCTTCACGGGTGACAAAAGGTGTCTTGACAACAAAGCCACCCTTAGAACCGACGGGGACAATCAGGGAATTTTTAGTCATCTGAGTTTTCATCAGGCCAAGGACTTCGGTACGGAAGTCATCGGGACGATCCGACCATCGGATGCCACCGCGGGCGACCTTGCCGCCACGCAGGTGGATTCCTTCCATGCTCGCAGAATGTACATAAGTTTCATACATCGGGCGCGGGAACGGCATGTCAATGATACCGATCGCGCTGATCTTGAAAGAGAGGAAATAATCCGGATCATTACGTCGCAAAAAGAAGTTGGTGCGGACCGTTGAATCGATCAGGTTGAAAAGGCTGCGCAGGATACGATCTTCGTTGATGTCGCTGATTTGGTCGAGGACCTGTGACAGCTCCATCCTGATCGGCATGAGCGCTTCTTCCTCTCGCAACATTGGGTCTTGCCATTTCGGGTTCGGCTGAAAGCGCGCCTCGAAATACCGGTAGAGAAGCAGCGATGACTGCGGGTTGTTCAAAAGGGCGAACGCAACGCGGCGCTTGGTAAAAGGGTTGCCTAACTGAAAATAGTAATTGCGGTAAGCCCTGAATACGTCGATCTCTTTCCAATCAAGCCCGGTTAACACCATAAGACGATTAAGATAATCGTCCTCTATGGTCCCCTTGCGCAGGCCATGAAGGATTTCCAGCATGTGGTCACGTTGGGAGTTCAACGATTGAGCCAGGGGATGACTGTTACGAATCGTAAAGCTTTTTATATAGACGGTGTTCTCACCAACCTCGAGGTTGAAATCAACTTCATCCACGACGACAAGGTTAAGATTCTCAAGGAAGGGCATCAGTTCGTTGAGACAGCTTTCCCTGAGACTGTAGAATTGCAAACGGTAGAATTCATGTCTTTCCTGGAAAGGCCCCCACAGATCAAATCCGTCTTCACCGCTATCCAGTAGCTGTTCTATTGCGCGAACATCACGGACCGCGAACCGGGGATGGATCAGGTCCCGGTATTCACTGGGGAAGACGTTAGCGAACTTGTTCCAAAGGCGGTTGCCATCACTTCCACCCTGGGCCCCTCGCAACAGGAGAAGCCGCAACTTTTCATCCCAAGGCCTCGATAAATCGGTCAAAACCTTTTGCAGTGCGTCGATGTCGATGGTGACCTGGTCAACACGCGGCACAACACGAAAATGTAGGCTGACATATTCGGAATAAAAATGAATTACGCGAGAGGAAACCTGCTCGGCGCTCAGGAATCGGCCGAGATAGGACTCCATGCGCCGGACCGAATCGCGACTGTAATAGTCCCTCGGCATAATGACCAGCAGTGTGACTCCGCGCAAACTGAGACTGCGCGTCACAATCAGTTTGACGGATTGTTCGCGTTGCAAAGTAACAAAAGACCGTACCAGTCGATCAAGTTCCTCATCTGTAAGGAAGAACATCTCAACCTTGGGGAAGGTATTGAAAATTTCGACAACCTTTCGGTAATCGTAACTCTCTTCCTGAATATGTTGCCGCCTTATCGCGAACATAAGTTTTTCTCTTAGAGGCGCAACATTGCTTGCCAGTTCGTTGACACTATTCTGCGAGAAAAGGCCAACAAAAAGGTGTTCCGTCTTTTTCTGCGACTTGCAACATTCACGAAAACCGAAATAAATCAGGTTGTCATTCTGGAAAACCGGGCTCTTATCCTCCATGACTTCAACAACAAGGGCGCTGTTCCTTGCAAGGAGATTCACCGCTTCAGCAGTCAGAGACAAAGCCTTCTTGCCCCCTTTATCTGGTAGAACCAGTGACGGTGGCAACCATCCGACAGGAGGTTCAACAAGACGGACCTCCCTCGATCGACCTTTCGCACCAGAAACTTCGACGGCCGCATAACCGAAGCAGACGAAATTGTCAGACAGGACCCACTCTATGAAATTCTTTTGGTTCTGATCTTCAGCGAGGTGCAAAAGGGACTTGAGTTTTTCTCTCAACGGCTTGCGTTGACGGCCGACGGATTGCGCGACCCCTAAAACCCTGCGTACTTCTTCCTCAATCGCCGTGCTATCCAAGTCGCGTTCACCCTCGAACTGAACCAGCATGAACGATTCATGCTGGCCGACAGCGTCCTTTTCCGCGAGGGCAGAGAGATGCCCAGCTTTCCGCTGAATCGAAAACACCGGGTGGGACAGGATCGTCGCCCGTTGTGGCAGTTGCTTCAGAATATTTTTCAGTGAGTCGACGAGGTAAGGGACATCCGGCGTATTAACCAGAAGAAAAGATGACTTAGAGCCTTTTGGGCGGAATGTGGAGACTTTGACCTCCTCGTTACGGCAGCGCAGGAAATCAAGATAAGCCCGCAACCACTTCAAAAGCTCTTCACTGGGGCGCTTGAGCAGGTATTGAGAATGGCTGTAGACCAACAATGAATCGGCGACAACTTGTAAAGCTTCTGCGTCCTTACGAGGCTTTACAGCCTTAAGATGACGACGTATTTCCGCAATTCTGGCCTGGTGTATTTTGCTGAAACCTACGTCACGTTCCTCAATAATGAGCTTCATTGTCAACCTCTCGAGAGATTCTGGTTGGGTGCGAGGTTAAAGTCTATGAGATGATTGCAACATTTCAACCCCTGGACATTAAAAAGCCAGTAATTTCAATCAGTGCTCGTGTACAGTGACATCTCCATCCTGACGTAAGCCAGCAACCCACACCTCCAAAAGTTTCGCACCGCTGGCTTTTTTGAGAAAACCAATGATCTTTTCACGCGACTCATCAAGGGTCGGAGGGGCCGGGATATCATGGGCGGTCACTTTGATCAAGTGATAGCCATAAGGGGTTTTTACCGGGTTGCCGATCTCATCAACAATCTGGCTAAAGGCCGCATCGGCAAAGACCTGGTCAACGTCTTCGCGACGAATGTAGCCAAGCTCTCCTCCGCCGGGCGCGCTGGCACAGGCGGAGTGCAGCTTGGCTATCTCAGCGAAGCCCTCCCCCTCGGCTCTTGCCTTGAGGGCGTTTGCGCGCTTCAGCGCCTTGTCAGGATCATCCGGATCAACAGGGACCAAAATATGGCTGGCCTTCACACGTTCATGTTCGCGCAATTGCTCGGGATGCGCTGAAAAAAATTGCCTGATCTCTGTTTCACCCGGATCTTTCACACCTTCAAGTTTGCGTGCCGTCATCTGGTCGACCGTGACATCTTTACGCACCATTCTCATGAAGGACACTTCGTCCATGCCGCGCTCAGCTAGCCGATTCCAGAAATCTGGTGGGTTACCCATCATGCGTAATATTCTGGCGACCTCATCATCAACGGCCGTCTCGTCAGCGACGAAACCTTCTGCCAGTGCCGACTGGAAAATCAGCTCGCGGGCGATCAGGCGTTCAAGCGCCATAGCCTTCAGTTCGGCATGCGACTCCACGGGGACTTCATCAAGGGTAGCGTGAAAATTCTCTTGTGCCAGGCTCTGCATGGCCGCATTAAGGGCCTTGTTGTCGATCGGTGAACCATTAACTGTTGCAACCAGGTGTTCCATCCTTTTCTCCCATAGCAAGCGAGCTCAGGCTATTGGCCAGAGCACCAAATTCTTCAATCGTAAGAGTTTCACCACGCCGTCCGGGGTCTATCCCAACCACTGGAAAAGCCCGGTCGATAGAATCAGGCAACCATCCGGAACCGATCAGGCTGTTGCGCAAGGTCTTGCGTCGTTGGGCAAAAGCGCCACGCACCAGTTTCCGATACAAGACCTCATCCTGTAAAACAAGGCGAGGTTCTGCCAAAGGTTTCAGGCAAAGGACGACTGAATCAACCCTTGGCGGGGGGTGAAAGGCTCCCGGGGGAACCTTGACAACTTTCTCAATTTGAAACCAGGTCTGGATGAGGACACTTAGAATGCCGTAGTTGCGCGTGCCCACGTCTGCCACCAGACGATCACCGACCTCTTTCTGAAACATGAGGACAAGTCTACGGAAAGCGTATCGGTGATCGAGTGCTCGGAACAAAATCTGGCTGGAGATATTATAAGGCAGGTTGGCAACCAGCTTGTAAGGCGGATTTGAAAGAAGCTCCGCCCAGTCGAGGCGCAGGACATCGCCAACGACAACCTCGAGATGCGTCTCTTTTCGTGCCTGCAAAGCGGCACCAAGGTCTCGATCTATCTCAACGGCCAGTATCGGTAGACCGGTTGCGAGCAAACGTTCGGTCAGAGCTCCAGGGCCCGGGCCAATCTCCAGAATCCGATCATCCCCGTGAAAATCTGCTGCATCGACAATGCGATCCAGCACATGCTTATCGTGCAGGAAGTTCTGGCCAAAACGTTTTCTTGGTCGATGCATAGTTAACCTGCAGGTAATGAGTGGCGCATGAGAAGAAGAAGTAATAGTGTGCCGTACCACGCTTCACGTTAATCGCGTCTCTTGACTTTCTTGCGCCAGCGTCGACGCGGCCAACGCGGAATACGCCAACCCTTGATGGCCGGCACCAATCGCAAGGTAATAAAATAAGAGAGGGCCCCGAGAATCACTCCTGCAACGAGTCCACCGACCCAGAGAGGAAACATGATATCCCAGCCCAGGGTGGCATAACCTTCCCAGGTAAAAGAAGTCGGCAATTTGGCCCGTTCGATACCGAGCAGAATGCGGCCTATTTCATATTCAATCGCGTAGATAAATGGGGCTGTCACCGGGTTGGTGACCCACACACCGAGAATTGCAGCGAGCCGGTTTTCACGGAGCAGGAAGGCAAAGAAGAGCGCGATCGCCATCTGAAAGCCAAAAGTGGGGGTCATCCCGATAAAGATGCCGAGAGCAACCCCTTTGGCAATTTCCTCGGGCAGGCCGCGCAGACGGATTAACCGCACCACCATCAACTTGACCTGCCGGATAAATCCGACGCCGCGCCACATCGTCTTAAGTCACTCCAACTGCAGGTTGAATTCAGTCCATACACACCGTGTCGAGCTTCCAGCTCGATACGGCATTGACTGCAACACCAGTATGACGACCATTTTCCAGGTAAAAGTTTGCCGGCACTCCAAGCATCGCCGCGTTATCTCCACAAAGAGACGGGCTCGGGAAATAAACCTTGACGGCATGTTCGGCAGAAAGTTTATCAAAGCGGGTTCGCAGACCCGAATTACAGGCTACACCACCAGCGACTACTATACGTTCCAGCCCCTCAGCGACTGCGGCACGCAAGGTTTTTCGAGTCAGAACCTCAACCATGGCTTCCTGAAAGCTGGCGGAGATATCAGCCCTGTGCCGGTCATCAATCGGATCCTGACATTTATTAACATACTGCATGACTGCCGTTTTGATCCCGCTGAAACTGAAGTCGAAGTTCGGCCGGTGCAGCATAGGGCGCGGGAAGGCAATCGCATCAGGATTGCCTTTTGCCGCCAGCTGGTCAATCTTGGCCCCTCCTGGGTAACCAAGACCAAGCAGCTTGGCGACTTTATCGTAGGCCTCTCCGGCGGCGTCATCCAATGTCTGACCAACAGTCTTGTAAATACCGATACCATCGACACGATAGAGATGCGTATGTCCACCTGATACAGCCAGGGCCAAAAACGGGAATGCGGGTGCCGTTTCCAGAAACGGCGCGAGAATATGCCCCTCCATATGATGCACGGCTGCAAGAGGGACACCCAGTGACCAGGCCATCGCCTTGGCCGTAGAGAGTCCCACCAGAAGCGCACCGACCAGTCCGGGCCCGCGAGTGACACCGATACCCTCGATCTGGTCAACAGTCACGCCAGCCTCCTCCAACGCTGAATTAATGACCACGGAAATCGCCTCAACATGTTTACGGGAAGCGAGTTCAGGAACGACGCCACCGTAACGAGCGTGAACGTCGACCTGGGAGGCTATCACGTTGGAAAGGACTTCACGTCCATCACGAATAACTGCCGCAGCAGTTTCATCACAGGAAGATTCGATACAGAGGATAAGCATGGGGTCAGCAGCGCGTGGGGCGTGACGCGAAGCGAGATAATTCAAAGGCTTTCAAAAACAGACAAATAATCATCAACGCATCAGGCTCCAGAGGTTATAAAGATTTTTCCCACCACGCGCCACAGGTGTTTCCTACAAAAGATTCGCCGCCAACTCGGCCAGGCAAGAGCGCTCGCCCTTGTCAAGAGTGACATGACCTGCAATATCTTCGTTCTTGAACTTTTCAACCACGTAGGTCAAGCCGTTGCTCGCAGAATCGATGTAGGGGTTATCGATCTGATAGGGGTCTCCCGTCAGGACTATCTTTGTCCCTTCACCGGCGCGGGTAATAATGGTCTTGATTTCATGTGGCGTCAGATTCTGTGCCTCATCGACGATCATGTACTGCTTCGGTATGGAGCGGCCGCGGATATAGGTCAATGGCTCAATTTCCAGGAGACCGAGGTCAACCAGCTCTTTATAGCCACGCTTGCGTTTACTCCCCTCCTCCACCGCCCCAAGCAACAGCTCGACGTTATCGAAAATCGGCTGCATCCAGGGAGAGAGCTTCTCATCAATATCACCCGGTAGGAAGCCCAAGTCACGACCGAGAGGGAAAATCGGACGGGACACGAGCAAACGACTGTATTGGCCCTCATCGGCGGATTTGTGCAGTCCGGCAGCTATCGCCAACAAGGTTTTACCGGTCCCGGCCTTGCCTACCAGGGTCACCAACTGAATATCTTCATTCAACAACATGTCGAAAGCAAACTGTTGCTCACGATTTCGCGGATGAATCCCCCACAAACCGTCATTCGGTGCACGCAGCAGCGGCATGGCCTGACGCAGAGCACGATTGTAACGCGCCAGTGCGGTGTGTGAGGGGTTTGCCACATCCATCAAAGTCAGACATTGGTTGGGCAGGAAATCTTTATCGAGGTTCAAAAATCCCTGGCTGTAGAATAGGTCGATATGCTCTCGCGGAAGATGGACTTCAGTGGTGCCTGAATACAGCTCATCCAGAGAGACCTTGTCCGACTCGTAATCTTGTGCCGTCAAGCCGACGGCATCAGCCTTGATACGTAGGTTGGTGTCTTTGGTGACAAAGACCAGTGGCGAATCAGAGGTTCTCTTGACATCAAGGGCCACAGCCAGAATCCGATTGTCACCTTGATCGACCCGCAACTCTGGCGGCAGGCGCTTCATCTGTTCTTCCGAGTAGAGATCGACCCGCAGATGACCACCGGTTTCCAGTTCAACACCCTCAATCAGTTTCGCCTTGGCGCGCAACCCATCCATGATGCGTGAAAACTGCCTGGCGTTGCGCCCGGTTTCACTGAGCTCCTTTTTGAAACGATCGATTTCCTCGATGACCGTCATCGGGATAATCAGGTCATTGTCTTCAAAACGGAATAACGCCTGGGGATCGTGCAACAGAACGTTGGTATCTATAACAAAGGTTTTTTTCATGGCATATAAACTCTTGCAGACGTCAGACTATCGATCGTACTCAAGGACATGAAGCCCTCCAGTCGTCGCCAGAAACTTGATGTAAACAGGGAAATTCTTGCCCGGAATATTACGCTTACCTTCGACCACAACCTCACCGCGCGTATTCAAAGAATAGAGCAACTCCTCGGGGGACTCTTCAATAATATATTTATTGTAGACACGGGTCTGCATCAGATCTTGGCGTGTCACCGGAGTAGCCGGTGGCAGCGAGCAGGAGACCAGAAGTATTGTCATCAACAGTATTGAGAGGAGAGAAAGTCGTTTCTTCATGTTAACTCCTTAGGACACCGGCATCACGGCAATAAGCTCAGTTTATTGTCGAGACGATCTCACGTATTGCTATCAGTGTCTGTTCAACATCAGAGGCTGTATTAAAGTATCCCGGGCTGAGGCGGACGGTCCCCTCGGGGAGCGTTCTTATTGTACCGTGTGCCTCCGGAGCACAATGCAGACCGACACGACAACAGATACCATATTCGTGGTCCAAGCGAAACCCCAGCATTGACGAATCCAGGTTTTTAATGTTGAACGAAAGAGCTCCACCATGTCGCTCAGGGGTAAGGGGTCCGTAAAGAGCCACACTGTCAATACGAGTCAACCCATCAATCAATTGGCCAAGAAGTTCCTGCTCATGGTTGCGGATCCGGTCAAGCCCGACAGTCTCAAGAAACTCCACCCCTGATTTCAGCCCGGCAAGACCGATAGTATTCAGGGTTCCACTTTCCAGTCGCTCCGGCATTTCTTCCGGCTGGGTTTCAGATTGGGAAAAATTCCCGGTGCCCCCATAAAGCAGGGGCCGCAGGTCCAGATCGGGGCGAACATAGAGGAAGCCGGTTCCGGTCGGGCCAAGCAGTGATTTGTGCCCGGGAACTGCTAGCAGGTCGATGGCCATTTCTTTGACGCAAACAGGGAAGACCCCGGCACTTTGAGCGGCATCTACCATGAAAATGATACCCTGTTTGCGACACCAGGGGCCGATCTCTTCGATCGCCTGAAGGGTACCGGTCACATTGGAGCAATGATTCATCACCACCATGCGGGTAGCGGGAAGACAAGCCTTTTTGAGCGCCTCCGGATCGACAAAACCATGAATGTCGGCCATAACGCGAACGACTTCCACTCCCCGGTCATTCAAGGCACGCAATGGACGGACTACAGCATTATGCTCCATTGACGTTGTCACAACCCTGTCCCCAGGTTGAAGAACACCGAACAGTCCGAGGTTTATGGCCTCGGTAGCGTTTGCGGTAAAGGCGATACGCGTCGCATCATCGACACCAAAGAACCGCGCCACGGTCTCGCGACATTCCATGACGAGACGTCCCGCTTGAATAGAGAGCTGATGTCCACCTCTTCCGGGGTTGGCAGCATTGAGACGCAAAGTGCTTTCAACCGCTTCAATAACTTGAAGCGGTTTTGGAAAAGACGTGGCAGCATTGTCGAGGTAAATTGGCATCGGTTGAAGTGGGCCGGGGTATTTGCACCGGCTACCTGTCTCAAGGGGTTGGGTCAGCGTGGGCCCGAGCACATGAGATCTCGCGCCCCCATGTTACGGTTCAAGTGAAAAGCAAGACCGCGGCAACCTCCAAAACAGAGACTGAGATCGGTACAATCATGACATCCCGTTGGCGTTTTTGAGATCTGCTCACGAATGGCAAGTCGCTTGGTCCCGGCCCAGATTTCCTCCAGTGACTGGTCAGGCAAACGGCCCAGCGGTTCCGGCCACGCCGCGCAAGGATGTACAGTGCCCTGGGCGTCAAGATGCCCCAGACTGTTACCCGCCTGGCAACCGCCATATTCACTGCGATTCTGTTTCTGCCCCGGGGTCATGATCTCCCAGAGAAAAAGGTCATGTATTTCCATGGCCGGCGATGGGCAGGCTTCCCTGGTAAATTCCAGCCAGGTTTGCCGAAAGGAATCAAGATCCTGCCAGCGAGGCAGCTCCATAGGCGAATAGTCGTGGAAGCTACCACTGATATTGGCGTTAGGCAACTTAAATTTGACGATCTGATATTTACTGCAAAAACGTATCAAGTCAGGGATATTACGCAAGTTGTTACGTAATGGAGTCATGGAAAGCACCGGTTCATAATGTAATCGGCGAAGCGCTTCCACAGCAGATAAAAGTCGCGCGGAATCGAGAGCCTGGTCTTCGCCCATGAAGCCTGAGGTTTCGAGCAGCAACTGCGCTCCTGTCGTAGGCAACTGTGCAAGACGGACAAGTTCTTCAGAATGGCCGTGGCAGGTAAAGAGAAGTTGACAGCCATCACCCAGAACTTCAAAGACTTCAGCAACAGAGGGGTGCCGCAGCGGCGTGCCTTGCAATGTGACAAAAAACACGCCGCCTTCGACAATGCTACGTGCAATCGCGGGCAGCGGGGTATCCGTCAACCCAACCGTTTCACCGGGGAAGTCCCAGCTCAAACGAATCGGCGCATCTAACAGGTCAAGGCCCATATCAGAAACCCTGCCTTGAAGTCATTGCCTCGCGAAAAAGAACCGTTAGCAAGGGTGGACGTTACTCGAACCAACAACAGCTGGCTTCATGTACTTTTTCATACCTGTTCTCCTTTCAATGAGAGTAGCGCGAATCGCGAAGTGCGAGTCACGATAAAACCTTTGTCAATTTCAACTAAAACCAATTGTCCAGGCTTCACATATTCCCATTCCCTACCTCGTTCTTCGCGATTCGCACCTCGCGGTTCTATTACTTCCAACAATGCGGATCGGGCTGATTAAAATCACCGGTCGTCGCGAAAGCGCGCGCGGTGCATCCTCCCTGGCAATCATCAAAGGCCGCACAACCGGAGCATTTACCGGTGGCCTCTTTGGCACGCATTGCTTTGAGAACAGGCGAGTCAAACCAGATTTTCTCAAAATCGTCATTCAGGATATTGCCAACAACAACAGGGATAAAACCACACGGGGTTATATCACCGTTTGGTCGCATATGCAGGGAGAGTTTGCCGCAACTGCTACCTTTCACCATGGTTTCTTCCTGATATTCGGGCAATGACGCAATGACCGGATCGTCAAAAGATATCTTCAAGTCGTCAGTCTTTTGTTTGACTGAAAGAGCCTCAAGATAAAAAGCCTGCCACTCCTCGGGAGAGAGATCAAGGTCCTCACGATTTTTAAATCCGCGACCGCTGCATTTGAAATTATGCAAGTAGACCTGACCAACCTCATGACTTCGGGCCAGGTCAAGCAACTCACGAAAGGCTTGGTAATTGATGCGCGAAATAACTGAGCTCATGGTGCTCTTCAGTCCCACCTTGTGTAGCGCATCGAGACCTCTCACCGCCCTGTCGAAAGAGCCTGGCATATTGCGAAAAGCATCGTGAAGGGTCGGCTCTGAACTGTCGATACTGATGCCGACACTTTTAAAACCGGCATCCTTGAGCCGCTGAGCAGAGGCATCGTCAAGTAACCAGCCATTCGTGTTCATCGAAACATTCAGGCCGCTTTTCGAAGCATATTCTGCAACCTCGTAAAGATCTTTACGGATCAGCGGCTCGCCACCGCCAAAATTGATAAACGGCACCTGTTGCTCGACAAGAACATCGACGATGCGCTTGATGTCTTCCGTTGCCAGCTCCGGGCACTCCTCGTCACGACTGTAGCAATGGTCGCAAGCAAAGTTGCACCGATAGGAAAGGGTCCAGTTAAACGTTAAAGGTGCAGAAAACATTTCTGTGACTTCAGCCATTAATTATCCAGCCCCTCTCTGCCAGATCGGCAACAAATTCAGCAACATCATTTTCGACTTCCTGTTGCTCTACGGAAAACTCCCTGGCAAGTTCGCCAGCAATCCCGGCAACCGTCTGCTTGCCATCACATTGCTGCCATATCAGACCACCCACCAGGTTAAGCTGGTGCATCATGCCGGACAGGAGCAAAATCACCGTCCCGCTATCATCAACATCTTCCCCATTTTCCAGGGCTTTCATGACTTCCTCCTGACGACGTTTTTCAACCCGCCAGACGATTTCCGGATTACGTAGTGGTTTATTCACAATGGTTATCCTTTTCTTTCCGGATCACAACACAGAGAAAAAAATTATTTACATTCGAGCTCATAAACTCTGTTCAGGCAGTCCGGTCACGAAAAAGCAGGCTGATGATCAGAACAAAAGCCAATCCCACGAGCACAGAAACCTTACCGGGAAGAGAGACGCCGGCGGCCGTCGCAGCAACTCCCCAGGATTGGACCAAACCACCACCCAGCAACATGCCGACAACAGCCAGGCCCGCATCTGAATCGCCCTCTCCAGCCTTGATCAACTGCCGGAACGGACATCCGCCAATCAGAACGGATAACCAACCGACCAATAACATGCCGAGAAAGCTCCAGAGGTATTCAAGATGAGAACCAGGTTGGCCGTAAAGGCCGAAGGTGAATCGACCCATCAGGACATTGGTCCCGAAAGCACCGAGCAGAAAAGCGAAAAAGCCCCAGAAAAGTGGACTCCGGCTGCCCATCAGAATACTGTCACGAACGCTCCCGGTGATACAAAACCTGCTGCGTTGGGCAAAAGCACCGAGCAAGACTCCAACAAGCAGCGAAATCATGAGGGGTGCATGCTGAGCCGCACTGCCACGTTCTGAAAAGAGGATAAAAGCCGGACGCGCCAGTAAAAAGCCGAGGAGCAGAACAAAACCGGCAGGAACCAGTAAACCAGTGGCACCACGTTCATCTCTAGCCCGGCCCAGGTCAATCCCACGTGCAAGCCCTTGCAAGCCGACCCAGACTCCGGCAAGTAAGCCGAGGGCGCCTGCAATGGCGCTTAAATCACCAGCGGTCAACCTGAGGAAAAGCTTAATCGGGCAACCGATGAATACGGCGCTGCCCACAATAAGGAATACACCGGAGACCATCCTTGCCAGCGGCGCACTTCCTCCGCGGGAACGGAACTCACGAAACAGAGAGGCGCAAAGGATCGAACCGAGGACAAAGCCGATCAGCTCCGGCCGGAGATATTGCATCCGCTCATTGTCATGCAGACCGAGTGCACCGGAGGAGTTTTCAATGAAACAGGAGACACAGATTCCGCTGTTTTGGGGATTTCCCCAGACGGCAAGCAGCACCCCCAGTACACCAAGGCCAATGCCTGCGACCAGAACCACCCAAAAATGTCTGTCACGAAATAACGGGCTCATTCACAGCCTCCGGCAAGTCGACTCTGCAAATAGTAGCCATCCTTCAATACCCGTTCCATCGATCGGTTGTCAGGCTGCGAACGCAAACGATCACGAACCCGGGGTAACCCCTCCGAGACGGCCGACTCAATCAATGGCCGTTGGCTGAGAGGACTGGCTGAATCAACATAGTCGGCATTACGTCTTACTGCCGATGCAAGCTTCGTCAAGGCGCGGTCAAATTGCCCCATATGCAGCAGGATATCGCCGCTCAACAGGTCGTTATGGGCCTCACCGGGTAAAGTCCGGCTCAACTCCTCCAGTTTGAGCAAAGCCTCCGGCAATGCGCCGTTGTTGCGCAGGGTAAGCACGGGAGCATAATGCCGCTCGATGAAATCCACACGCGCCCGGTGGAGGATTTCGCGTTCAAGTTGGCGGTCGAGTGACGCGGCACCGCTATCGTTTCCACGTGGGCTCGCACCAGCCATCAGTATGGAGGTGAAGATCAGGATGGCCGCCAGAGCGGCAATCATCAGCTGGTCGAATCGATCACGCAGCATCAAGTCAAAACTCCTGGTATGGCGGCATGTTGACACGCTTTGCCATAACCCGAATCGGGTCATAATCCTGGTCAAGCAATGTTTCAAAACCATCAACCCACGCCGAATCAAGCACTTTGAGTGTCTCACCGTCAATCTGGACGGTCGTTTCCGGGGTCAGGTCAACCAGCGCTTTGCGGAAATTCTTGACCAGCTCTTCATCAACATCCTTAGCCGCCCCAAAAGTACAGTAAGGTATAATTTCACTCTGGGCCAGAACCCTGAAATCATCGGCCGAAATACGCCCTTCGCGAGTCATGAGTTCAAGATCAAGCGTAGGGGCGGCGGCGGCATCGTATTCACCGAAATAGACGCCGTAGATGACCTTTTCATGTTTATAGGCCCCATGGGGGATAGCGTAGTAGTCCAGGCCGGTTTCCGGGTCGAACCCAGCCTGCAGCATCAGGTCATACTGGGCCAGGTAGCCGGTTGGGGCCAGTTGCGGGCCAAAGAGCATACGCTTGCCTTGCAAATCTTCGAGCGATTTTATCGGACTGTCTCGACGCACGATGATAGATCCGGCAGTTCGAGGACCAAATTGGCCTCGCTGCTCTGTCGCAATCAGCTGCAACCCATGATTTTCCCTCATGATGATGTAGAGCAGGCTGTTGCCGTGAGTGAAGGCGAAATCACCGGCGGCGAAACGTGATTCAAAGTCCTGGGTGTCCACCGGAACAGCCTCAAACCGTCGGCCCAACTCTTGTTCCAGGTAGGCCGTAAGCGGCCGGAAACGTTGCATGGTTTCCGCTTCGCTGTTGCAATTCATATAGCCGATACGTATCGGCGGGCCGTCAGGAGGCTGATCACATCCAGTCAGGATTAATCCCGACAGCAGAGAAGATACAATCAAAATCAGATACTTCATTGAGTCTCCAGCAAAGGTTCAAAAGACAAAGGGTTCATCTGTGCATCTCGATTATCGACCAGACCAAGACCGGGACGATCCCTGCCATCTCGTGTAGCAGCTGCGATCGAGACCGTCTCTGTGGCACCCCACCAGTTATCGCGGGCATCGACAGAAGTCGTTCCGTCGTTGATAATTGCATAGACACCATTTTCGGCGATCAGGTTACCCTTCAACCTCCCCTTACTGTTCAACCATCGCACACCTGCGCGACCATTTTCAGTAAGGCGATTGCCGACAACCTCAGCAGTAGATTCTTCAAGAAAAATGCCATGCTCACTGTTGGCGGAAAGATCGTTGCCGACAACCCGCCCTTCACTGCGTTGCAGATAGAGGCCACGACGGTTGCCAACGATCCTGTTCCCTCGCGCCTCTATCTTGCCGTCCCGGATATTCGCACCGTTGATCAGGTTGTTTTCAATTACGTTGGAGGTCATTTCCAGGTCGCTGTATACGCAGCGCAACCCCCATTGACTACCGGATATCGTAGAGCCGCGTAAGGTCACCTTGCTGTCTCGAAACTGCACCCCGTTAAGGTTGTCAAGGAAGCGGCAACCATCTATAAACACTTGGGATTCCTGGAATTGTGCGCCGCGCATATTCATTCTGAAAACATTTTTCAGCAACCTGGCGCGGGCGAAATGAGCGTGGAAACCACGATAACCGTACTCCACGATACAGTTCTCCAGGAGGTTTTCCTCTTCGCTGACCATCATGTTTACCGCCCCCCAGTCGCCTGGACGTGGTTCTTCTTCTGACGAGGTGAAAAGTACCGGGGCTTCAGGTGTACCAACAGCCTGAATCGTCCCCTGAGAAAAAATTTCATGTTCACCAATACCATCACCATTGCTGTCGAATCGTGTGAAACTCACCCGGGTTCCGGGTCGGATTTCCAGCTTTATTCCAGGAGCGACCGTCAATATTCCGTCTATCAGGACATCTCCACTCCAGACCGTATTCTCAAAGAGGGTCTGTTCTCCCTGGTAAACAAGTGCTTCACCAGCCATTGCAGAGCTCGGCAAAATAAAAGCCAGTATCAACAGCGAGAGGCACCATCTAAACATCATTTGGCACCCCCCTGCCCCTGCTGGCCAAGCCAACGGACATTTTCAGTGTTTTCTGTCACTGAAACCAAATCAACCTGAAGATCTCGAGGATAGAGAGCCAGGCCGATCGCATTGCCACTGATCACATTCCGTTCAAACCGGGGACGACTACTGGCATCAACGAATATGGCCTCCTCATCGTGTCCGTTAATCCGGTTACCAAGCAGGTACGGATTGGAGTCACGCCAGCAGAAGATGCCGCCTTCACCATTGACGAGAATATTTTCGACGATTCTCGGATGACTTTTTTGCTGGGCAACAATGCCATAACGGCAATTTGTGATTCTGTTTCCTTTAAGGAGCGGGGATGAGCCGACACACCTGATGGCTATGTCAGCACGTTCCAGCTCTGCATTTTGAACCCTGCTCTCGTTAGCGTTATCAAGGGTAATTCCGGACCAGGAGATCTCTGCCGTCTCTTTCTTGTCCGCTATAACGAATCGCACCGGATCATCAGGGGTTCCCTGAATGTCGAGTGTGCCCCTTACGAGGAGTTCGGTCAGCGATGAAAAGTACTCTGGGGCAATCTTGGTTCCTTCTGCGGGGACCACATTAACCTGTGTCCCCGCACGCACAGTCAAACTGGCGCCTTTAAGTATCAGGACATCGGCAGACATAGTCACAGTATTTTCCCAGACCAGGTCTTGCGAATAGGCTCCGGCGTATTCAGGTTCCTTGTCGGCTACAGCCGAGGAAGGAAAAACCGACGGCATGGTCATGGTGACAGCAGCAAAAAACAAAAGTGTCTTCCAGAAGTTCAGCTTCATATCCAACGTCGTTCCATGAGGAATTTACGGGATGCCGCCATAGGGCTTTCTCCGGAGGAAACTCGACTGAGCAGAGACTCTACATCTTCAGGCTCAAGCAAACGGTTGAGTTTTCTGATAGCCGGCAAAACAGTGGTGAATTGCAATTCTTCCATAGGCCGTCTGCCTGTCACCAAAAATGGCAACCCGGAGATTTGCAAGACTGAGTTATCCGCCGAATCCATAGAGGGTATGAATACCAGATCGGCTTTTTCATCGGTTAGCAGTTGGAGCGGATTCTGCCCCTCTGCAATATCCACACGGGTGCTTTCAACTCCGGTCTTTTCTTCAACGTAAAGAGAGACCAACGAATAAAGAACCTCATTGTGGTCGCCCTGCCCCACGCCAACAAAAAGTTTCGGGCCGAAGCATGCCTGCACTGGCACACAGACCAGAACAGCCAGCAGGAGGCTACATGCGGCCAGTATAGAAATACCCACAAAAGATCTTATCTTACGAATAGCCATTCCAGCACCGTAGAACCGTAAAATCCAGACAGAACGATCAGTGACATCAACGATGCCACAAAGAAAGGACGGTCCATTCTTTGCTCTTCTTTATTGGCATCTTTTGCCACAATTCGGGCCGCGAGGACTGACAGAACAAACCCTGTCAGGAGAAGTGCGACCACCACCCATTTCAGGATATCCAGAGAGACCAGAACTCCTGGTGATGGCAACGTCTGCATGATATTGATTGCAAGAAAACTTTTGACGCCGGACGGATCCTGAAGAGCCAGCGTCAGGAAACCCAGTTTGGCGTTCAGCTTCACAACGGCAAGAACCAGATGAGCAGACAGAACCAGCGGCAGCAACGGAAGGACCAGACGTCCAAGCAATTGCATAAAGGCTGCAAAGGAGAATGCCGACAGGCTCTCCCTAGACACATCGTCAGGTTCTTCGGCCAGAGTCGAGATTTTAATTTGACCAATCAGGTAGACAAGCAAACCGGGAAGGATCAGTAACAACGGGAAGACGAGACCGATCCAGACCACCGCCAAGGGGTAGAAACCGGCAGCATCCCAACCGAGTGAAAGGGCCAAATTCTCCGGCAGCCAGAAGATCGATTCACGAAGACTAACGTAGACTTTGGAAAAATTTGCGGTCAGAAGGCCGAGCAAAACCAGGAAAAAGAGTGTCTCACCAGAACGTAGGACCCCTTGCCGTAAATCTCCGGGCCAACCACGGAAACCGAGTAGGACATTATCGTTACAACAGGTCTGTACGCAATTCAAACAGAGGGTGCAGGCTGAGCTATCGGTGATTTCTGCGGGGACCAAGGCGACCGGGCAACCTTCCGGACGGGTACGCCAGTTGAGCCTCAGCCCGCCAAGAGAGGCCTGCTTCCAGACCAGGTTCGAAGAGATACACGGTTTGTCAAGACATCCAGCACAGACCTCCCGGTCCTTGACGCGCAGTTGCCAGGGCGCGAGCCGGGCGTAAAGGCTGAATACGGCACCCGCCGGACAAAGCAACAGGCAGAAAGATCTGCGCCGGAAGATCAGGCCGACAACCAGCGCCAGGATCACCATCCAGGCCAACAGAACTGCCGAATAATCGGGATAACGATGAATTGCCAAAAAATAGACAAGCAACTGCAACAGAACCAGAACCAGAGTAACCGGGATGAAGTTGTTCAGCCAGGACGGCATTTCACGCCGCAGACCGAAACGACTGAGCAGGCCGTTGAGCCAACCGACAGGACAAACAGTGCACCAGGAACGACCCAGAATCAGGGAAACACCGACCATCCCCATCATCCACAGGACCCAGAGGTTGAAGGTCGTGAAGTTCGTGTACATCAGGGGATCGCTCACATCCACACCGGGAATGGCGTGTTGATGCCAACCGTAAGCGATCATCAGGAACAGCAACCCCAACATCGCTACCCGCAGCAGTCGCCAAGTCCATGTAGAGCGGATGAGCTTCCCTAAACAAGGTATATCGAGAACATTTTTCAGCATGTACTTATCGCGCTTCGCGCCTCTCGTTTCGCGCCTCTCGGCTTAATGATAAACCTGATAAGGACGCACATATTCATCATGACTGTTGCGGTACAATACGGGTTTTCCGGTAATCATTTCCAGAGAACGCGCTGACCATTCACGAACCACGTGGACTTCATCCTCAAGCGTGCCTGACAAAGCCGCCTCCGCAGCCGAACCACCCAGAGGCCCGAGAGCCATGGCGGCGTTCATCCGCACTTCTGAATCGGCATCATCAAGACCCTCAACCAGGGCAGACTCAGCGCGGGAGTCACGTAGTTTCCCCAACGCCAGAAAAGCCTCGGCACGTTGTTCTCCACCAGCTTGAACCAACAGCGCATCCAGGGCCCTTTTGTCGGCGATGTCACCGATGGCGCGGATCGCAGCAGCGGCTCCTTCACCATGTGCCTCATCAAGATATTCAATCAACGGCATCACTGACAACTTGTTCAACTTGATCAAAGCACGCGTCGCATAACGACGGACTTCGCTGTTATCATCCGACAAAGCCCTTATCAGTGCCGGAATCGCAGCAGCATCACCTATTTCACCGAGTGCCCAGGCAGCAACATAGCGCCTTTCCAGTTCTTGTCTTGCCAAAACATCGCTGACAGGCGGAATGGCTTTGGTAACCTTGAGTGTCCCCAGCGCGGCAATCACATATTCGCGCACTTGCTTGTCTTCTGTCTTGACCTGCCCCAAAAGCGTGGGGACGGACCTTTCTCCAACCGCAATGATAATGGCATAGACGCGATCCGAAACGCCGGGCTCTGTAGCAGACAAAAGGCTCACGAGTGAAACGAGGGCCTGCTGGTCGCCACCACGGGCGTCAGCCTCGAGCTGATCCAGATCGAGAGCAGGGTCAGCCGTACATGCAGACAGAAGGAGAAGACAACAACCCACAAGAAGATAGCGCAACATCT
>CAZXBD010000109.1:0-10887 GCA_964638305.1 uncultured Geobacteraceae bacterium
TCAACCAGGGCACGACTGTCACCATTCGTTTGCCGCTGGTACGGGAGGAATTTTGATGGCTTCACAACGGATCATGTTGATTGACAATGAAATCGGCCTTTGTCGCATGATGGAAGCCGTTCTTAAGGACCAGGGATACCAGGTCAAAAGCTTTACCCGGCCAGTTCAGGCGGTCGCCGAATTCAACGCCGGTGATTACGACCTGATCATCAGTGATATAAAGATGCCTGAGATGGACGGACTTGAAGTTCTGCAGCATATACGCAATCGCGACCCCGAAGTTCCGGTTATCATGATTACGGCCTATGCCACGGTGGAGATGTCGATCCAGGCACTTCGCCGGGGTGCCTACGACATGTTGACCAAGCCGTTTGAACCGGACGAGTTGACCTACCGGGTTAGAAATGCCCTGCAGCATCATGAACTGGTCGAGGAGAACCGGGAACTCCGTGAGGAGCTATCGGGACAGTTCACGTTCGAGAACATCATCGGCGCTTCTCCTGCCATCCGCACCCTGCTCGAGAAAGTAGCCAAGGTCGCCATACGCGACACTTCGGCGCTGATCACTGGTGAATCCGGCACGGGTAAAGAGCTGGTCGCGCAGGCTGTGCACCACAACTCCGCCCGGAGCGGCCATCGCTTCGTTGCTGTCAACTGTGGCGCTCTGCCGGAAAACATTCTCGAGAGTGAACTCTTCGGCTATCGCAAAGGCGCCTTTACCGGGGCTATGGAGAATCGCAAAGGCCTTCTGGAAGCAGCCAATGGGGGCACTCTTTTTCTCGACGAGGTCGGCAACCTTTCGCTTAATATGCAGAAGACCCTGTTGCGTTTTCTGCAGGAAAAGGAGTTCCGACGTCTCGGTGACACCACTCCCACCAAAGTGGACGTACGGATTATTTCGGCCACCAATTCTGATCTGTCGGCTGATGTCAGCGAAGGTTCTTTTCGCGAAGATCTTTTTTACCGACTCAATGTCATCAACCTTCATCTCCCGCCATTGCGCGAACGTCAGGAAGACATTCCCCTCTTGACCGCCCACTTCATCCGCCAGCAGAACACCAAGTTTGGCACTGAGTTCAAGGGACTGACACCGGAAGCCATGGAAGTTTTTCGCACCTATGAATGGCCGGGCAATATCCGTCAACTCTGCAATGTGATTGAGGCCGCCATGACGATTTCCAGCGGCAACTACATTGGGCTGCCGGAACTAACACAGTTGATCGAAACAGAGCAGACCGGACAGATTGCAAATCAGGCAGATTATTCGTCAGCACTCAGCAGCTTTGAAACCGATTACCTGACCCGCCTGCTGCGCAAACATGCTGGAAACGTTGAGGAAGCTGCGGCTGAAGCCGGCATGAACATGGCAACCATCTACCGCAAGCTCAAGAAATACGGGATCAATAAAAAAGACATCGATTGAGAGGCAACCGTAGGGCTGCAGGGCAAGTCAATCCAACGTCCGGCCACAGGGTCAAGGCCATTTTGGTATCAACCCTCGAAAGGTATTTCACTTTCATTTTGCCCGTTATCCTCTTCGCAAGTTTGCATAAATGCAAAAGCAAATTTATTGTTTTTTGCATTTATGCAAATCTCATATTTTCAACTCTGGACAAACCCACCCGGGAAAACGCCTCAAACACCTGAAACAACTAGACTTATCAATCCACAAAAGTAGACCGTCGTTTTGGTATATGCCTTGCTCAATAGGGTAGCGTGACTCCATCGGGCCCGGTCCACTTTTCAATATTGCCTACTGGCCGGGCCCATTTTTTCAACAGAGACTTCAGTAAATGCAGGAGGCGCGTATGCAGGACACAACTGTTTGCCCCTATTATGATAACGATGAAGACATCTGCGATGTCGGCTGCGGGTACATCTCCTCCCACGATGCCAGCATGATCATCAAGTTCTGTTCGTGCCAGTACCAGGACTGTCAAAAATTTCGTGAACTGAACGATCGTCCCAGTCTCCCGACACCCGTACCGCCTGCGACCAACCAGCCGTCCCCATCCGACGTGAGAGAGAAAGCGAACAATTTACCAGCGCTCGGCCTCTTCTGTTACGGCATTACAGTGGCAAGTTACGCCCTCGACATACTGCCAATCTTTTCGTTGAATCTTCACTTCATGGCAATCATTATCATGATGGGTGCCATCGGCCAGATTTTCGCCGGGCTGAGTACGTTAAAGAGCAATCCTCTGCGCGCCATCGCCTTTACAGGCTTCGGCCTCTTCTGGCTCTCGATACTGGCTCTCGACATACTGCCGAGAGCTGGATACGGCGCGGTTCCCGGCCCGATCCCGATGATGGGTTATCTAGCCATGTGGGGCATGTTCAGTTTGATTATCTGCCAGGGGCTGGAACAGCTGACTCTCATCTGTCGCGTAGTATTTGCCCTTATGACAGGCTTTCTCCTCCTGCTCGCACTGGCTCATGCCACGGAGAATCCGGCTTTTTTACATAGCTCTGCCTTGCTCGGCCTCTCAAGCAGCCTGCCCGGAATCTTTCTGGGACTACGCCACATAGGAAGGGAAGCGGTCCACCTGGGCCATCATGAAGTATCTGGGTCGATAAAGATCCGTTCTTGACAGGAGTTCTGGTTATCGATAATTTTATATCATGATTGCTAACAGAGAGAAGTTCAGGACATGAACGCAAAACTCAGCCGCCAGATGACCATGATCGGGCTCGGTGTGCTGGTATTTTATGCCGGCGTGCTGGGGACAGGACAAGCTTCGCTTGAGGTTCTCCCGCAGTTTGCGATCTCTGCAATAATTTTTCTCTGCTCCGGAAAAATCATGCGCCAGATGGCCGAAAAGCTCCCGGCCAAAGAGCAGCCCGAAAATGATGAGGTCGAGGAGCCCAACTGGGAATTGCGCAACCTCGTACTGAACTGGGTGGCCGCAGCAACGGTCGTCAGCATCGTCGCTCTCTTTCTGGTCAAACCCGTCAGTATGACCTTCAATGACTTCGGTCGTTTCCTGTTAAAAATGGACGTCGTGGTAACAAACTACGATATGCCGATAGCACCTTAAAATCGGGAAGCGAGAGGTGAGAAGCGCGTGGCGCGAAAAAACTAAAGGGCCCAGGAATTGAATTCCTGGGCCCTTTTTATGGGATATGGCTTCTCGGTTTGTCGCGCCACACACTACACGCCACGCGCTACCTGTTTGATTTGCCTGTCGTGCATTCTTGACAGCAGCAGCAACGCCATGACAGCGCCAATCAGAGCGTACATCATATCCGACTGGGTATCCCATACGTAACCCTGAGTACCGAGAAAAGCTTCGGCCGAGTCTCCGGTCATGACCGCCACCCACCATTCGATCAGTTCGTAAAAGGCACTGATTGCCAGGCAGATACAGACAACAAAGAATGACAGCCATTTCCTGCCGACGACGATTGCGTTACGGACCAGAATTTCGCGGGCAACAATCGCCGGCACAAAACCTTGCACGAAGTGACCAACCTTATCGTAATTATTGCGCTCCAGATCAAAACCGTCGCGAAGCCAATCAAATAGTGGCACCTCGGCGTAAGTATAGTGTCCACCTATCATCAGGACCACGCAGTGCACCAGGATCAAAATGTAAGTCAAGGTGGTCAACGGAAACTTGCGATGGGTTGCCGCAAGCACAACCAGACCGATCAGCGCCGGCAGGACCTCAAGTATCCAGGTCAGAGTGTCCTTAGGATTAATCCCCGACCAGATCAGGGTGGCAAAGAAAATTATCAGCCAAAGATTACGCATATGGATAAAGCCCTCATGGGAAGACTGGCTAAGGCAATTATCAAGCTCAACTCTCCACAGTGTATCCCACATCAAAAACGGCGTGACAAGATGGACAGATCAAAAGCCACTTCGTAGAATCCGGACCTTTCTTAAATGCTGAGTGAAAGCCGTCTTTATACCCACACAAAGGGCAGGTCTTGAATTCGTCGTCCACCATCAACTCATGAATTATCTCATCCATTCAGGATTACCCCCAATTGTTGAGTGCCGTGTCATTACTGACCCTTAGCCTTTGGGATAGACCTCAGGCGAAAGCGTTAACATCCATTGTAAGGTCTGGTGTTAAAGTGTCAAACTGGTTACTCATAGCGGCTTGCTTAGTGAAGTGCACGGCCACAGCCGCGCAAAAGATTACCATTTAGAACAACCTCGACTTTACTCGCAAACACTTCTCCACTCATCGTGTCACGACACGCCTCTCCGGTAATCGTCAGAAGAACACTATCTTCGGCCTCAACAATCTCATAACGAGTCATTCTAGCTTCTGTATCTGATTTCGGAGCAGGAAGATTAAATTCGCGTAACTCCGCTCCGTAACCGGTCACCAGAACAAGCTTCGTTTGATCGCGTATTTCCAATTGCCAACCCGGCTCGTTGCCAACCGCCCTGAAATCGGCACCATTCAGTTTTGCATGTTCCCAGATTGCCCGACTGCGGTTGTTGCGGCAAACCATTCGACTGCCGTCCGACCTTTCAAGGAGAGTATGCTCTTCTTCAAGCCAGAGGCTGACCCCTGCAGCGCGATAGCTTTGATCCACAGATTTCTGCGCCTTCAGAGTCTCCGTTGGGAGAAACAACCACGCTGTCTCATTTTCGATTCGGGCCACAAATTCATACCCTTCAGTACAGGTAAAAACAAAGGTTTGTGCCTCTTCAAGGGCCTTTGGCTGTACAACAGGGTCATCATCATGAACAGTCCCGCAAGCGTTCACCAGGAGCAGAAGGCAACATCCCCCTGCAACCATACCGAGTTTGGTGATATTGATTAATTTATGCATTAAAGCCCTTGCTTCCTTTAGGCTTTCAGGGTGTTGCACGAACCGGCTTGCAGTTATCCGGAATTTCACTCGACAAATTACGAATTTCCTCAAGCGTAATCGTCCCGTCATACTCCCTGGCAAACTCGCCGGGACTGCCATTCGTCATACTGCCTGCAAAATCGAGGTAGAGCTCCTGGTACGGGCTCAGGGTCAACCTTTGGAATTCTGCAACCAACAATCTGTGCAGCTCCTGTGTCGTGTGCAGCCAGAACAGTTTTTTCTCGCCACACAACCGGATAGTACGTGCTTCGTGTCCATAAACGACGACTCCCGAAAGCTCCGAGGTTGAAGAAGCACAGGAAATCAGAGCCATCACCGGGAGAAAGAATAGACAGGACGGGAAGAGACGCATCACTATTCTTCTTCACAAGCCCCGTCATGGTAGCCAACGACATCAGGATCAGAGCAGGAGGCACAACCGTTGGCATAGATCCTGGAACGACCGTCCGCCATCTGCGCACAAACCGGTCGATATTCCATGGTGCACAGCTCTGGCCGCGGTTCCGGGCAGATGACCAGAGACTCAGATTCAACGTTGGCCCCAGTTTGCAGAGTGGAACTCTCCGAGATAGAATCCGGGCCTGGCCCGCCAGAGAATACTGAAGAAAGCATCCCCATGGTCGCGATAACAGCTACCTGGACCAGCACCATAAAACAACAGTTACCGTCTGTTTTCATCTTTGTTCACTCTTGCCCCTCTTTTGCTTTGCCACATTCTGCTTCGCTGGCTCAGTTACTCCAACAAACGTCAGCCGGGCAACATTCTCAACATGCGGCGTCTGCGGGAACATATCGACAGGTTGCACCCTCTCTACCTGAAAGCCCTGTTCTACCAACAAGGCAAGGTCACGAGCCAGAGTGTCCGGATGACACGAAACGTAGACCAGCGTGCGCGGCTGCATGGCGGCAATGGCCGTTAAAACCGGCGGGGTGCAACCTGACCTCGGTGGATTGACAACCACGGCACCAAGTGGCCCCATCATCGGGAGGTCGTCGGCCAGGATAGTTTCAACATCACCAGAGACAAACCTGCAATTAGAAAAACCATTCATCAATGCGTTGGCCTGGGCGTGGCGCACCGCCTCGGCAATGGTTTCGATCCCGACAACCTGATGCGCTTTACCGGCCAGGTGAAGGCTGATGCCACCAACCCCGCAGTAGAGGTCGAGGGCAGACTCACCCTCCCGAAGGGCACACCAATCGCGAACCAGACGATAGATTCGCGCAGCCTGCGCGTGATGCACCTGTAAAAAGGAGGTCGGACCGAGCCGCAGACGCACATCGCCAACCTGGTCAATCAGATCAGGTGCGCCGAGGACCTTGTAAGTTTCGCGACCAAAAATCACGTTCCCGGAACTGGTATTGACGTTCTGGTGGACAGAAATGACTTCCGGAACCTTGCGCTGCACCCACTTGGCCAGGTGGGTCACCTCGCGGTAGTTGCGTTCACTGGTGACGAAGGTAACCATTGCCTTGTCGTAAGCCGGGCTGACCCGGACCAACAGATAACGAAGCAGGCCACGCCGGTGATTTGCGTCGTAAGCCGAGATATTGCGCCTATCAAGTTCTTCACGGACCACGGCGGCGACCCGGTTGATCAACGGGTGATGCAGCGGGCAGTCGGCGATGTCGACCACGTCGTGGCTACCACGCCGGTACATACCCACCTGCCCCTTGCCTCGTTTACGGGCCACGACCAGTTTGGCGCTGGCCCGGTAACCAAGAGAATCCGGGGCAGCCCACACCTCGTCGAGAGCCACCTCAAACAGGCTCGGATAAGCCGCCAGTGCATCAGCCACCCGTTTGGTTTTGCAGTCCAGTTGAGCCTCATATTTCCAGCTCAAAAGAGCACAACTCTGGCAGGCACGGTAATGAGGACAGGACGTCCTGGCTATTCGGTCACGTGAGGGCTGCAGCACCCTCTTGGTGTTGGCGATAATTCTGTGTCGACCGTTATGTGTCACACGGACGATGACTTTCTCACCAGGGAGGGCATCGAACACCACGACAGGTTTGCCATCATGATTCGCCAGCCCGAGGCCGTCGTCGTCAATTTTCTCGATGGTCAAAGTAAGTTCTTCTGCACGGGCATTGGGGGAAGATTTCGATTTTAGGTTGCGGCGTACTGCTGTCATGGCGTCTCCTGAATGAGCCGTCATATTGGGGCATGATCTGCAGTCTGTCAATGCTACTTTCCGATAGCAAGCCATGCATTTGTTACAATGATAACAGATGCAAGCTGTGGAGGTGACATCATGAGATATCTGAGCATCATCTGTCTGCTGTTTTTCCCCTTCGCACCTGCTGTGAATGCTGGTGAAGCGAATGTCGTTGCCGCTAAGGTCAATCAGACGCAAGAGCAGACATACCGGTTCACCGTAAGCGTACTTCACGCCGACACAGGCTGGGAGCATTATGCAGACCGATGGGAGGTTATCGGGCAGAACGGCGACATCCTCGACACCCGCGTGCTGGCACACCCGCACGTCAATGAGCAGCCATTTACCCGAAGTCTTTCAGGAGTAAAAATCCCTGCCGGTGTCCATCAGGTCACGATCAGAGCTCATGACTCGATCCATGAGTTTGGTGGGACAAGCATGAATATCAATCTGGATTGAGAAAAGCTGAAAGTTCAAAATAAAAAAAGCGGCCCCACCAATTTCTGGTGAGGCCGCGGCCGTTTGAACCTGAAGGAGGGTATGCAAACGGTGGATCGTCTATCAATCGTTTGTAGCCTTTGACAAAGCGAGGTTTTCCTCTTCTTCGAAAGCACCCTCGAGTACAGGAACTTCTGCTTTGCGTGTCTTTAAAGTCCCCGCGAGCATGGCGCCAACCACCAGCAAGGCGCCAGCGGCAGCAAAAGACATGGTAAAACCACCGGTCTTTACGCGCAGCATCTCGGACACGCGCACCAGGGCAAAAGCTCCAACGCCCCAGGCGGAGAAGAGTACACCGTAGTTCATACCAAAGTGCTTTGCGCCCCAGAGGTCCTTGGCAAACGAAGGGAAGAGCGACAGGTTGGTCCCATAGTTGAAGACCATGAAGGTTACCAGTAGCGGCATCGCCAGAGGATTGTTGTAGGTCCCGCCGATCACCGGAATAGCCAGGAACATCAGGACCGCCTGGAAAACCAGCATGATCACCAGGGTGTTGGCGCGACCGATTTTATCGGAAACCACCCCGGCGACGATGCGACCGGCAGCGTTGCCGATAGACATGATCGCCACGACCAGAAAGGCCATCTCACCCATGCTTGCCTTGGCCAGGCCCTTGGCGCTGCCAATAACCATGAGGCCGGCACCGGCACCGATGAAAAAGCAGGTCCAGAGAGTGTAAAACTTGGCCGTCTTGAGAATTTGTGAAGGGGTCTTGTCTTCGTTAACAACTGTTGAGGCAGAGGATTTGGCTGCATTCGGATCGGGCACATAGCCGGCGGGAGGGTTGGCAAGGAACATACCGCAGAAACAGGTAATGGCAACAAAGCCGACACCGAAGTAAAGCATCGACTGCTGCAGGCCGTAGGCTCCAAGCAGGTACTGGGCCAGAGGTGCAATGTAGACTGATGCGAGACCGAAGCCAGCAACTACGATGCCGGCGATCAGACCGGTCTTGGCCGGAGGGAACCATTTTAGAGCAGGAGGTGTCGCGGACGAATAACCAAAGCCAATCCCCATCCCGGCCAAAACGCCGAAACCAACGATCCAAGACCAGTAATTTGTCGTCTGAGAGATCCACATGAAACCGGTGCCGACCATCAAACCGCCAATGATACAGGTGACTCGAGGGCCGAACTTGTCCTGTAATTTTCCAGCAAGAATCATAGCCGCGGCAAACATCAGGCAGGCCGTTGCGTAAGGATCATTGATAGAGGCCTTGTCCCAGGTAAAGGCTCCGACACCCCCAGCAGCTATCGAATCTGCGATGGCCCCCTTAAAGATGCTCCAGGTATAAAGGATGCCCAGTGCCAGGTTAATGCCGGTACCGGCCAGTACGACGGTCCAACCGCGTCTTGATGATAGGTTCTGCTTGCTCATGCTTGCCTCCCTTGTAATCGATATTGAGTTATCCAAACCATATTGTCGCAATTGCTGAACCCGGTGCGTCAACGGCCAGCGCACCTTGATGGCGCCAATGACCGGTTTTTTTCTACTTCGACCGGGTGTTTTTAAAAACATCTGCGTTGCCTTTCTCTGCCACACGCTTGTACGGCTTATGACAAAACAACATCGCAACTCGCATACCAAGCAATGGCAGCCATAAGAAAACTTTTTTACCCTTTAGTTTCAAATACTTAACTCGAAAAAAAGCAAGACAGAACAGAAAGGTTCAAAATTGCATTTTTGCATAAACGCAAAAAACTTTGGTCTGAGGGGTACACTGAGAAATCAGTAGTTGTGCACGTACGGTAAGATGTGAAGATGGAAAGTGAGACGACAAAAGGGCTTATAGGGGGCAGCAAACAATCTTAAAACACGGTTTTGCAGAACTGCAAGAAGGTAACAAACGTTTTTTGCAAAATTGCGAAAGAGTCCATAGGTCTCAGTAATTCGCTTAATGATATAAGGAAAGCCAAAAGTCTAAAAAAAATGGGGCCAACTCTGGTGAGTTGTCCCCGTTACTAAGTAATAGCTTCTATCGTCATCGCTATTCGTCGCGAGCTAAAGCTTTATGCCCTCGAAATAAACCGCCCCTCGCGGGTATCGACCTTAACCCTTTCATCCATCTCGAGATAGGCAGGGACCTGGATTTTCATACCGGTCTCCAGAGTTGCTTCCTTGGTCTGGGCCTGAGCCGTTGCGTTCTTGATCGCCGGAGCGGTCTCAGTGACCAATAGTTCAACCGTCATTGGCGGCTCTACAGAGACGACTTGTCCTTCGAAAACACCGAGGACAATCTCGGCACCATCGAGCAGGTAACCTCGCACTGGACCATACATCTCATCGCCAAGTTCGTATTGCTCGTAATTTTCGAGATCCATAAACACACCGTTGTCACCATCGGCATAAAGAAACTGGCCTTTACGTTTTTCAAAATCTGCGGCATCGACACGGTCACCCGCCTTGAAACCCTTTTCCAGGACCTGGCCGGTAAGCAGGTTCCGATACTTTGTTTTGATCAGGGTGTTACCACCGCGCGCCGAGGGGCTTTGACTGCTGATATCAAGCAACAGACAGGGAGCGCTATCGAGCAGAATCACCTGACCGCGTTTCAGATCATTGGACGTCATATTAACTCTCCTTCCGGAAGCTTTTAAAGGCGGCAATGTAACATAGATACACGGACAAATGAAATAGTTCCCGGCCCCGCAGAGAAATACACTACATCCATACTCCCTTGTTGTTGACAAAGATATGTAGTTTAGGGGTCAGGTCTACACATTCCACATTTTTTGCACAAAATGCTTTTTTTGTGAAATGTGTAGACCTGACCCCTTTGTCCGATAATGTTGCTCAAGAATTCAAAGGCTATCTCGCATCAAAAAAACATGACATTCAGCTCTCTTTATGTGTATAAAGACTCAGTTATAAAGCGCCGCTATTACAACTTCTTGAAGGAGTTTTCCATGTACAGCTGTTCAGACCTGAAAAAAGGCATCAAGCTGCTGATCAACGACGAGCCACATGTCATTGTGCAGTTCGATTTTACCAAGCCCGGCAAGGGCCAGGCACTTTACAAATGCAAACTGCGCAACATGATTACCGGCGCACTCTTTGACCGTACCTACCGCTCTGGTGAGAGTTTCGAGCCAGCGAGTCTGGTTGAACGTGACATGCAATATCTCTATCAGGATGAAACCGGTTACGTATTCATGGATCAGAAGAGCTACGAGCAGGTGACCATCGACGGTGACGTTCTCGATGACGACAAGTATTTTCTGGTCGACAATATGGAAGTCAAGGTCCTCATGTATGGCGAACGAGGCATCGGTGTGACCTTGCCCATCTTTGTTAACCTGCGTGTCACTCAATCCGACCCCTGGGTCAAAGGTGATACCGCCGCCGGCAACAACAAGCCTGCCACGGTAGAAAGCGGTTATACCCTGCAAGTTCC
>CAZXBD010000110.1:0-2660 GCA_964638305.1 uncultured Geobacteraceae bacterium
CGAATATCGCCTCTATTCACGTTCCTGCTGAAAACGAAGAGATCGCCTTTTCCACGGTGACCGGGAAATTCCCCAATATCTCCGCTATCAGCACTCGCGAAATACTGAAAAACGTTTCCCGCACCCTCGAACGTATTGGCACAGCCTTCCGCAGTATGGCCTTCATTGCCTTGCTCACCGGCTTCCTGGTCCTTGCCGGCGCGGTTTCTGCCGACCAGCATCGCCGTATTCACGACGCGGTCATCTTCAAAGTCTGCGGGGCAACGCGGTTTGACATCCTCGGCGCTTTTGCCGCTGAGTTTCTGCTGCTTGGTCTCATAGCCGGCATGATCAGCGCCGTGGTCGGCAGCCTCGCGGCGTTTGGAATCGTCAAGGGGCTGATGAAGATGTCATTCATCCTGCATCCCGGAACGATCATCAGCACCATCTTGATCGGAATCAGCCTGACGTTGCTATTGGGCCTGCTTGGCACCTGGAAAGCGCTGGGCCAAAAACCGGCAACTTATCTCAGGGACGTGTAACGCACCACAAGCTTACTATCTTTCCACCAGTAACCGAACGAGATCATCTTCAAACTCAAGAATTCTGTCACAACCCACCTTTAGATCAAAAGCCCTAAATGCCTAAATATAATAACTTTACCCCTTGACTGACGATCAACCTGGAATTTAGATTACACCTACAATTTTGCAACTCACCGATAATAGCAAAGGTGGAGCGATCCACTGACGCAAAGCTGCGGGCCTCATTGAGGCAGCCGGGCCGCCGAAGAGAGAAGCTAACTTCCAGCTGTAGGGTTGGGATGTGTTTAAGCCTGTCTTTGGAATCCAAGACAGGTATTTTAGTGCGCTCAATTTATAACCAGGCAAGAGCCACGAAAGACAAACAAAAAACATTTTTGTCATGCAGTTGGCCAAGAAACCGTACCAAGAAACTTTTTGCCATTTGCTATCTATTCAGGGGTTCTGGAATTAAGTAATGAAGTAAACCATTGAGGCAGAACATACCAGTAAACGCCTGAAATAAGAGATGCGAATTTGCTACGGGCCATCTCAAAAAATCGTGCTAGCAGGCTTTAGTATTGACTTAAGCACCGGTGGACTTTACTTGAAAACTGATTTCCCCCTGGAGCGAGATGAGGAGTTGATCCTACATTTCACCCTGGCTGAGGAAGATAAAACGATCTCATGTAAAGCACGGGTTGCCTGGGTCAACACAAAGCAAGACTGCAGCAACCCTGAACTGCCTGCTGGTGCAGGCCTGCAATTTGTCGATATTTCTCTTGATGCATTGCAGGCCATTCGGAGATTCCTAGTCTACAATGAGATTAAACCAAAATGGTGAACTAATAAAAGCCCTTACCCGCGACACGCTACCCGCCGCCAGTTATTTAGTCTCAACGACCCCACCCGCCTCTTTCCATGCTTCAAAACCACCATCAATATGACAGACGTTCAACCCCATCTTCTGCGAGACATCGGCAGCCAGTGCGGAACGCCACCCGAGATTACAATAAAATACAAATCTTTTGTCCTCAGCGAAGATCTTGTTGTGGTAGGGGCTTTCCGGATCGATCCAGAACTCCAGCAAACCACGCGGGCAGTGGAAAGCTCCTGGGATTTTGCCCTCACGCTTCAGTTCGCGCACATCACGTAAATCAACGAGAACCACGTCGGCAGATGAAGCTTCAGCCAACGCTTCTGCGGCCGAGATGCTCTTGATTCGCTGTTCAGCATCGGCAACCAGTTCCTTATAACCAATACCCATGATCAGTCTCCCTGTTCTTGAAGTTTTGCAATAATATAACAGAAAAAAGCTCCTGCACCAGATAAGGCCTTTTTGATGACGGGTCAGAAGTTAAGCCGGAAGGGAGTTATCGGATTCTTGATCGCTGAAAAACAAGAATTATTCCTGAGGTGTTGCAACACTTTCCCGGCTTCGATTCATCAACGGCCAGACTTCTGCGACAATCATACCGAACACAATCAAGGCACCACCGAACCAGCCAATGGTTGTCAGACGATCACCGGCCAGCCACACGGAGAAGATGGCGGCGAAAACAGGTTCAAGGGTATAAATAAGTGCGGCGCGGGTCGGCGTGGTGCGGTGTTGAAAAGTGGTCATGGCCCAAAAGGCGTAGGCCGTCGCGAAGACTGCTGTGATAACAAACGCGAAGACCAGAGAGTTGGTCCACACCTGTGGCCAGGAGACAGGTTCAAAAACCAGGCTGCCAAAGCAACCGAGCACGGCCATGGTGGCAATCTGCACAAAGGTAAGAGCACGACCGTCATATCCCTTAGTAAAAGCATCCAGGCCTATAATGTGAAGGGCGACAAAGACCGAGCAGACGACCACCAGAGCGTCCCCGAAGTTGATCATCCACGGTGTGTGCCAGGTCAGCATGAAAAGACCGATCAACGCCAGAACGACACCGATTTTCGAACCAATGGCTGCCGGCTTTTTCAAAATCGGTCCCGCCATCAGTGGCACCCAGACCACGCCGAGCCCGGTCAGGAACCCGGCGTTGGCAGACGAGGTACGTTCCAGGCCAAAGGTCTGGAAAAGGTAGGAAAGAAAGAGCAGCGTCCCCAGGAGTATGCCAAGCCGCCAACCTCGCCGATCAAGGGAAGCAAAGCCACGTCGACCGGTAATCAGGGCCA
>CAZXBD010000111.1:0-1919 GCA_964638305.1 uncultured Geobacteraceae bacterium
TCTTCGTTGCCTATGTTCTCTGTACGACCTGGTAATTCAGCAGGGCAGTCTCAACAAGGCCCGGCAGGCAATCGAAGATCGCGTGAAACAGGAGAACCCGCAAGATCAGTTTCAGCTCGTCGGGATTGCGGTTGAGGAACGCGGTCGCAAGGCCAATCAGCGGTGGCAATCCGATTGCGTAAGTCGACGACTGGGTATCTTACATGGAGTCCCTAAGACGGTCGAAGACCATCAGCGTGCCAACATCAATTTTTATATGTTGCGCGACGTTCGCATTCGTGGGGCGCAAGAGCTGATGACGGCCGACGTCAGTGATCGGCTTGCCCGAGTGAGCCAGGCACTCGCTTCAGGGGATACGCTTTTAGCGTAGCTCCCGGTAGCTTTCGTGCTTTAGATGTGCGCTCGGTTTTATTTGGTTGAACGCCTTCCTTCAATAATCAGCGACCACCAGCAGAGCTTGGGGGTCTGAGGATGGCCCCTGGAAGGGGCAGGGCCACCTCTGCTTAAATTCTCACCGGCACAGCCGGTGGCTTATGAATTGAGTCAAACGACCATTATTTAGATCACCAGAAAGGGGGTAGGTCATGGCAACGAAAGCTCCGCGTAAACAGAGCAAATATGTTACCCAAGCAATAGAGATTCTACGCAAGAAAATTCCCAAGCCCAATAACCTGGAGATTCTCGAGCTCGTCAAGCAATTGAAACGAGGAAAAGCCTTTGGCTACGCTCGCAAGTTGCTCGAGCGGGCGCGTGAGTCTCTCGATCCGGAAACGGATGCCCAGCAAAAGCTCAAACTCGCCCAGGAGCATGCCTTATGCACGTATAAGGATCCGGATTTGCCGGTCAGCGACCGTTTGGATCGGGCTTTGCGGATTCTGGAGGCGGCCGATGGATTGCAAGAGACTCAAAACCAGGAAACCCTGGGACTGGCCGGTGCCATTTTCAAACGCAAATGGGAGGTCAGCGGTCAAAAAATCCACCTGGAGCAATCACAGTACCACTACCTGCGCGGATATCAACAAGGTCCGGCCAACGACCAAGGCTACACGGGCATCAATGCTGCCTTTGTTCTGGATCAACTGGCCGGTCTCGAAGCCAGACAAGCTCACAGTGCCGGCATAAATTCCACCACCGCCGAGGAGCGCTGGAATCAGGCTCGGCAAATTCGGGAGGACCTGGCGAAGACACTGCCGAAACTTGTCGATCAGGATGTGACGTTGAATGAGAGCTATTGGTTTCTGGTGACCATTGCCGAGGCTTTTTTTGGTTTGGCCAATTATGGTCAAGCCGGTGGTTGGCTCCAAAAAGCTGCAGCCCGTCCCGATATTCCGCCGTGGGAATTGGAAACCACCGCGCGACAGCTGGCGTCGCTTGCTCGGATTCAATCGCCGGATGATCTGCCTAAGGCAGGATCCGGGGCCTGGGATGCCCTGGAGAAATTTTTGGGAGGCCGGGTTCAAGGCGTCAGCACGGCCTTTTTAGGCAAAGTGGGATTGGCGCTTTCGGGCGGCGGTTTTCGGGCCTCGCTGTTTCACATCGGTGTGCTCGCTAAACTGGCCGAACTGGATTTGTTGCGCCATGTGGAGGTGCTCTCCTGCGTCTCTGGGGGCTCAATTATCGGTGCCCATTACTACCTGAAAGTACGGGAGCTTTTTAAGCGCAAAGGAGATGGGGAGATAGGCCGAGAGGACTATGTGCTGATGGTGCAGGAGATCTGCCGGGAATTTCTCTCAGGCGTACAGACCAATATCCGCACACGGGTGGCGGCCGAGCTCCTAACCAATCTCAAAATGATTTTCCAGCCTAACTTTTCGCGCACGATGCGTGCCGGCGACCTTTACGAGGAAAATATTTATGCCAGAGTACATGACGGGGAAGAGACGCAGCCGCGCTGGTTGAATGATTTGTATATTCAGCCC
>CAZXBD010000112.1:0-4917 GCA_964638305.1 uncultured Geobacteraceae bacterium
ATGCACGGCGGGCAGGGCTGCACGAGCTTGACCAAGGTCTATTTCACGCGGCACTTCTGTGAGCCAATCGCTATCCAGACCAGCGCGGTGACGGATGCCATTGCGATTCTGGACGGGGGAGACTACAGCATCGTTGAGTCGGTGAAGAATATTACCAAAAAAGTGACGCCGAGCCTGATCGGTTTGCACACCACGGGGCTACCGGAAACCAAGGGCGATGATATCGCTGGAGTTGCCCGGCAGATTGAATTTCCGCTGGTATATGTCAATACACCTGACTACGAAGGCGGTCTCGAGAGTGGATGGGCAAAGACCTGCAAAGCGATTATCGACCAACTGGTCAAACCGTCAAAGAGTGTCGATGACAACAAGCTGGTTCTGTTGCCGCATGTCAGTTTGCAGCCGGTGGAGGTTGAGAAGATTAAGGCCTTCATTGAAGGCTTCGGCTTCAATGTTTACGCCGTGCCCGATCTGTCGACTTCTCTCGATGGTCACCTGGGCGAAAAACAGGCAGCATTATCCAATGGAGGCATTGGAGTTGAAGAGATACAGACTATTGCTGACGCAGGACTCGTGATCAGCATCGGCGATTCGATGCAGGGTTGCGCCACGGTCTTGCAAGGCAAGAATCCGGAGATGCGGCATCATCACTTCGGTCATCTGAATGGCCTGGAAGCGACTGACTCACTGGTTGAGGTGTTGTTGGCCGAGTCCTGTTTCACATGTCCTCCACCTGCAGTGGCCCGCTGGCGTCAACGTTTGCAGGACGCCATGCTTGACAGCCACTTCTCCCTCGGACAGAAACGCTTTCTGGTCGTTGCAGAGCCGGATCAACTGGTTGCGATCTGTAGCTCTCTCTATGAAGCCGGTGGAAGGGTGACAGTCGCGATTTCCACCGTCTCATCTTCAGCTTTGGATGTGGTCGCCGTTGGTCAGGTGCTGGTTGGTGACCTCGAAGATGCTGAAAATCTGGCAGGTGAGTATGACGTTATTGTCGGTAACGGTCACTGTGAGGCCCTGTCGCATCGGCTGGGTAAGGGCCTGGTTCTGAGAGGCTTTCCGAACTGGGAGCAGATTGGGAATTCGCTAAAGAACGATGTGCTGTACGAAGGGGGCTGCTATCTCCTCTTTGAAACAGCAAATATCTCTTCCTCAACTTGTCATGGAATGCAACATGGATAATCACACTCCTGCAGACATTGTTGTCGACGACACCACGTTACGCGATGGTGAACAGACCGCCGGAGTCGTCTTCAGCCTAGATGAGAAGATCCAGATTGCACGTACGCTAGATGATATCGGAGTCGGTGAGATCGAGTGTGGAATCCCTGCAATGGGGAGTGATGAGCAGGTGTCGGTCAAGACACTTGTCGACCTGGGGCTGAATGCCCGCCTGATCACCTGGAACCGAGCGGTGATTACCGACATCCAGTCCTCAATCGATTGTGGGGTTAAAGCTGTCGATATATCTCTGTCAGTTTCAGATATCCATATTGAACATAAGCTACGCAAAGACCGTGTGTGGGTTAAGGAGCAACTCAAACGGGCGCTCGATTTTGCCAAAAGGCATGACCTCTATGTCTCGGTTGGCGGAGAGGATTCGAGTCGTGCAGACCTTACTTTCCTCGCTGAACTGATGGTGATTTCTCGCGACCTTGGTGCAGGCCGCTTCCGCTTTTGCGACACTCTTGGCATCCTTGATCCTTTTACGACTTATGACAAGGTCAGATACTTGATTGAAAGTGTCGACCTCGATCTCGAAGTCCATACCCACAACGATCTCGGCATGGCAACAGCCAACGCAGTTGCCGGAATCAGAGCCGGAGCGAAATTCGTCAATACGACAGTCAACGGACTCGGCGAACGGGCTGGCAACGCAGCATTGGAAGAGGTTGTGATGGCACTGAAGCACGCTTGCAATACTGATTTATCGATTGATACGAGCCGCTTTGTCGAGTTGTCGAAACTGGTTGGTCAGGCCAGCTGTCGACCCGTCCCAGAATGGAAAGCGGTCGTCGGTGAAAAGGTCTTTTCCCACGAGTCAGGATTGCATGCTGATGGAGTGCTCAAGTTTCCTGGTAACTACGAAGGCTTTGATCCGGCCGAAGTTGGTTTGAAGAGACATATGGTGATCGGTAAGCATTCTGGAAGGCATGGCCTTCTAAATCGCCTCCGATGCCTCGGTATAGATCTTGACCCATTGGAGGCGGATGTTTTTCTCGAAAGGGTAAGAAATCTTGCGCAGTGGAGAAAATGCCCGCTGTCTGATGTGGATCTGTTGCGCCTTTATGATTCTGACAGGAAGGTGGCATGATCGTCAGGCCTCCGAACCAATCTGACTGGGAGACGTTCTCTTCTCTCTCTTGTATTGAAAACTGGAGAGTTCCACAGTCTGAACTGCAACTTTTTATGGGCCCTTGGTCAAATCATGTTCGCGTGCTTGATGATCATGGTTTTTGCGGACTGGTAACATTTGTTGCATATGAAAAGAGCGCCTGGATCGGCAACCTGATTGTTCCTCATGACCGGCGAGGCAAAGGCTATGGCAGCCACCTGTTCAATTCTGTACTCACAGATCTCATCGCAAAAGGCATGTCATCGGTTTGGTTGACTGCTTCAAACCAAGGACGCAGCATTTATGAAAAAGAGGGTTTTGTTGAGGTTGAATGTATAGAGCGCTGGATGTTGCCGCCATCAGGGACGACTACTGGTTTTCTCGTTGGAGGCGGGAACACCTGCGAGGATTTGATGTATGCAGATCAGTTGGCTTGGAGTGACAATCGTGGGCTCTTATTGACAATCCTTTGTGATAGCGGAAAAGTTTTTACTGTTGGTGGGGCTATTACACTTTTGCAGACAGGGCCAGATGTTCAAATTATCGGACCATGGTATGCACATGAAGCTTCAATTCAGACACATTATGATCTGCTGATGATGGTTCTTGAGGCGATAGATCCTGGTCTCCCTGTTTTTGTTGATTTATTTGCTTCGTCATCACTGCAAGCGTTATATGAATCTGCCGGCTTTCAACCTGTCGGAAGTACATTCTTGATGGCTAACGGAGATATAAGTGAGATTAATCTGAGTGGAATGGTGTCTTTGGCAAGTCTGGGCAGTATGGGTTGATTGCTTGAGTTGTTCGCTTCAATTATTCGTGATTGGTAATGTATTGCCTTGGGAAATGTTGTAGATTGGTGTTGATGACGTTTTCCGCCACCTCCACCATTTAGAAAAGCTCAACTGCTGAGCAGTTGGGCTTTTCTATTTCCACCTGGGCATAGGGTTCTTACAGCTGTTACAGCTTTACCAGAAGATTTGCACCCACAAAGAAGTGTGATTTTCATTGCACAATTTAAACACCTCCCATTGTTACTAAAATTTCTCGATAAACTAGAATAACCAAGCCATTAAGCTATACTTACATATTAGATAAAGACGCTCACTAGACAAAGAGGAGGCAAGATTATGGCTAACGAGAGCAAGTGCCCGGTAACGGGCGCAACGGGCAAACACCCTGCTGGCAGTGGCACGTCGAACCGGGACTGGTGGCCGAATCAGTTAAACCTTAATCTCCTGCATCAACATTCCCCCCTGTCCAATCCCATGGGCGAGGATTTCAACTACACTGAAGAGTTCAAGAGTCTCGACCTTGATGCTCTGAAGAAGGATCTCGTTGTCCTGATGACCGACTCGCAAGATTGGTGGCCGGCCGACTACGGCCACTACGGGGGGTTCTTCATCCGCATGGCGTGGCACAGCGCAGGCACCTACCGCACCGGCGACGGCCGCGGCGGCGGCTGCTCCGGCTCGCAGCGTTTCGCGCCGCTCAACAGCTGGCCGGACAACGTGAACCTCGACAAAGCGCGCCGCTTGCTCTGGCCGATCAAACAGAAATACGGCAAGAAGATCTCCTGGGCCGACCTGCTGATCCTTGCCGGCAACTGTGCCCTGGAGTCGATGGGCTTTAAGACGTTCGGCTTCGGCGGCGGACGCGAAGACATCTGGGAGCCGGAAGAAGATATTTACTGGGGATCCGAGGACGAGTGGTTGGGGGACAATCGCTACAGCGGCGACCGGGAACTCGATAATCCGCTCGCTGCCGTGCAGATGGGCTTGATCTATGTGAACCCGGAAGGGCCGAACGGCGAGCCGGATCCGGTCGCGTCTGGCCGCGACGTTCGCGAAACCTTCGGGCGCATGGCGATGAATGACGACGAGACTGTCGCCCTCATCGCGGGCGGACACACGTTCGGTAAATGCCATGGTGCCGGCGATGCCGCCCATGTCGGTCCGGATCCGGAAGCCGCCGGCATCGAGGAACAGGGCCTTGGCTGGAAGAGCAACTTCGGCAGCGGCAAAGGCGGCGACACGATCAGCAGCGGCATCGAGGGTGCCTGGAAGCCGAACCCGATCAAGTGGGACATGGGCTATCTGAAGGTGTTGTTCAAATACGAGTGGGAACTGGTCAAGAGCCCTGCCGGTGCGCATCAATGGCTGGCCAAGGACGTGGACGACGAGGACATGGTGGTTGACGCGCACGACCCGTCAAAGAAGCACCGGCCGATGATGACCACGGCGGATCTTTCGCTGCGCTTCGACCCGATCTACGAGCCGATCGCACGAAGCTACCACGATAACCCGGAAGAGTTTGCCGATGCCTTCGCCCGCGCCTGGTTCAAGCTGACCCACCGCGATATGGGCCCGCGTTCTCGCTATCTCGGTGCGGAAGTGCCCGAAGAAGAGCTCAGCTGGCAAGATCCGGTCCCCGCGGCCACTCATATATTGATCGACGAGCAGGACATCGCCGCCCTCAAGGGCAAGCTCCTCGCTGCGGGACTGTCAGTCTCGCTACTGGTTTCGACGGCCTGGGCGTCCGCATCCACCTACCGCGACTCCGACAAGCGCGGCGGGGCGAAC
>CAZXBD010000113.1:0-9990 GCA_964638305.1 uncultured Geobacteraceae bacterium
CTTCCCCCTTGGGTACCGGAGTTGAAAAGAACTGGGATGCCCTGAGCAATGGTCGTTCCGGTATTGGACCGATCACCCGTTTTGATACTTCTGAATTTCCGGTTAAATTCGCCGGTGAAATTACAGATTTCCCCGCAGAAGAGTTTTTTGACAAAAAAGAGGCCCGCAAAATGGACCTCTTCATCCATTATGCTCTTGGCGCGGCTGCTATGGCCCTTGCTGATTCCGGTCTTGAAATCAACGAAGATAACGCCGAACGTGTTGGTGTTGTCGTTGGCTCTGGAATGGGTGGTTTGCCAGCCATAGAGAAGTATACCGAAGCTTATAACAAAGGTGGCTACCGCAAGATCAGCCCCTTTTTCATCCCGATGACGATTATCAATCTGGCCGGTGGCCAGATTTCCATAAAATGCGGTGCCAAAGGTCCTAATCTTGCGCCCGTGTCTGCTTGCGCTACCGGTACGCATTCGATTGGCGACGCCTTTCGCATGATTCAGCGCGGTGATGCTGATGCTGTTATTTCCGGTGGTACAGAGGGCACAATCTGCCCCTTGGCCATGGGCGGTTTCTCGGTTATGAAAGCGCTCTCGACGCGTAATGATGATCCGCAGGCTGCGAGCCGTCCTTTCGAGAAAAACCGTGATGGTTTCGTCATGGGAGAAGGGGCCGGTATCGTCATTCTTGAAGAGTACGAGTCAGCCAAACAGCGCGGAGCTAAAATTTACGGTGAAGTTGCTGGATACGGTTTAACCGGCGATGCTTACCATCTGACAGCGCCTGCTCCTGGTGGTGAGGGTGCTGCTCGTTGTATGAAGATGGCTTTGGATACGGCAGGTGTGAATCCGGAAGAGGTGGATTACATCAACGCCCATGGTACGTCGACACCTTTTAACGACCTTTACGAGACTTTGGCTATCAATTCAGTCTTTGGCAACCATGCCAAACAACTTATGGTCAGCTCGACCAAGAGTATGACAGGTCATCTTCTTGGTGCTGCCGGTGGTATAGAAGCTGTCTTTTCACTGTTGGCAATCAACAACGGTGTCGTCCCTCCGACTATCAATTACACAGAACCGGACCCTGAATGTAATCTTGATTACGTACCAAATGAGGCCCGCCAGTCCGATGTAAATATTGTCCTCTCCAATTCGCTCGGGTTTGGTGGCACGAATGCTACCTTGCTCTTCCGTAAGGTGTAAACGTCATGATTGTGATTGGCAGCGATCATGGTGGCCTGGAGATGAAAGAGGTTGTTAAGGCGGCGCTTGCTTCACGTGGTATGGATGTAGAGGATTACGGGACAGAGAACGGCGATTCGGTTGATTATCCCGATTTCGCCGAAAAGGTTGCCGCTGCTGTGTCTCGCGGTGATGTTGAACTTGGCATCCTGGTCTGCGGTACAGGCATCGGTATGTCGATCGTTGCCAATAAATTCCCCGGGGTGCGGGCTGCACTGGCGACCGATGAGTTCATGGCGCAGATGGCCAAAGAACATAACAACGCCAACATCCTTGTGCTGGGAGGGAGAGTCCTGACAAAGGAATTGGCAACAAAGATGGTGAGTGTCTGGCTTGATACGGCCTACGAGGGCGGCCGTCATCAACGGCGTCTCGACAAAATTGACCAGGTAGAGGCAGCCGTTCGCAACGGTAAATTTTAACTTAAACAACTTCGGGCAGGCCCATAGCCTGCCCGTTTTTTCTTACAAATCAATAAATCAATCTGGAGGTTTCCATCACCATGTCTGATAAACTTGCCCAATTTGACCCGGAAATCGCTGCAGCGATCCGTCGTGAGACGGAACGGCAGGAGTACAGCCTGGAGTTCATTGCCTCAGAAAACTTTGTCAGCGAAGAAGTCCTCGCAGCACAGGGCTCTGTGCTAACGAACAAGTATGCTGAGGGATACCCGGGTAAAAGGTATTATGGTGGCTGCGAGTTCGTTGATGTTGCCGAACAACTGGCCATTGACCGTGCCAAAGAACTCTTTGGTGCAGAACATGCCAATGTTCAAGCTCATTCCGGGTCCCAGGCCAACATGGCTGTTTATTTCGCAACCTGCAATCCTGGCGATACCGTGCTGGGGATGAACCTTGCGCACGGTGGACACTTGACTCATGGTTCCCCGGTGAATTTTTCCGGGAAACTTTTCAATATCGTGCCTTACGGATTGAAGAAAGAAACAGGCCGGATTGATTATGATGAAGTGGAGCAGCTGGCAAAGGAGCATAAACCGAAGCTGATTGTGGTCGGTGCCAGCGCTTATCCTCGCACCCTCGACTTTGAAGCCTTCAGACGGATTGCCGACCAGTTCGGCGCACCGGTCATGGTCGATATGGCGCATATCGCTGGTTTGGTTGCTGCCGGTGTTCACCCGACGCCTGTACCGCACGCAGAGTATGTGACAACCACAACGCACAAAACGCTGCGCGGGCCACGTGGTGGCATGATTCTCTGTCGTGAGGAATATGCCAAAAAACTGAACAGTAATATCTTCCCTGGCATACAGGGTGGTCCATTGATGCACGTAATCGCCGCTAAGGCCGTAGCATTCAAGGAAGCGCTTGCTCCAGAGTTTAAAAGCTATGCCGAGCAGGTTGTCAAAAACGCCCAGGCCCTTGCTGAAGAACTTGTGTCGCGTGGTTACAATCTGGTTTCCGGCGGAACTGACAATCATCTGATGTTGCTTGATTTTACCGGAACTGAGCTGACAGGCAAGGTTGCTGAAGCGACTCTGGAAGCTGCCGGTATTACGGTCAACAAGAATGCCGTGCCCTTTGATACCCGTTCGCCATTTGTGACCAGCGGCATCCGCATCGGCACTCCTGCAAGCACCACCCGCGGTCTCAAAGAGAACGAGATGCGTCAGATCGGCGCCTGGATTGATGAGGCGCTGCAGAACATTGAAAACGAGTCGGTGCTCGCCAGGATACGCGGCGAGATTCGTGAGCTATGTCTGCAATTTCCTCTTTATGCGCACAGGCTAACATAGATGGAAAGGCCATCCTGGGATGAGTACTTCATGGATATAACCCGCCTGGTGGCGCGACGGTCAACCTGTATGCGTCGCCAGGTCGGTTCTGTGATGGTCAAGGAGAAGAACATCCTTGCCACCGGCTATAACGGTACGCCCAGCGGTATTACCCACTGTGATGTAACCGGTTGCCTCCGTGAGCAACTCAAAGTTCCTTCCGGTGAGCGTCACGAGCTTTGTCGCGGCTTGCACGCCGAGCAGAATGCCATTATTCAAGCCGCTCGTCACGGTGTGAATATTGAAAACTCTGTACTCTATTGTACGGATTCACCCTGCATCATCTGCACGAAAATGCTGATCAATGCCGGAATTCGCAAAGTTGTTTATCTGCAGGGCTATGCTGATAAGCTGTCTATGGAGATGCTGGATGAGTCCGGTATCGAGGTGTGCTCTTTTGATGATCTCATTAAGTCTTCTGGAGGCTGTTGATGAAATGCCCATTCTGCGCTCATGATGATACGCGTGTAGTCGACTCTCGACTTGGTAAAGAGGGAAATAATACTCGCAGACGCAGGGAATGTGTTGAGTGCGAGAAACGATTTACCACCTACGAACGCGTAGAAGAGACATTGCCTCTAGTCATCAAAAAAGATGGCCGAAGGGAAGCTTTTGACCGTCATAAAATCATTTCCGGGATTCAACGTGCATGTGAGAAGCGTCCGGTCCCCATTGCCACCATTGAAAAAGTTGTAGACCAGATGGAACTCTCGCTACAGGAAAGCGGCGAGAAAGAGATCGATGCCAGTCGCATTGGTGAAGCTATCATGGAGGCTCTGCAATCACTTGATGAAGTTGCTTATGTGCGCTTTGCTTCTGTTTACCGGCAATTTCGGGATATAAACGAATTCATGTCTGAATTAACGGATATCCTGGCCAAAGGGTCCCCCAAATAGAGTTCCTCCGGCGTTTGAATGGTTTTCAAGCTCCATGCAGAGTTGAGCTGCTTCCCGTCTAACGGTGACGCATTGCGAGCCGACATGACAACCCAAACCGTACAATTCATGCAACGGGCCATCGAACTGGCCGAAAAAGGTCTGGGCCGGACTTCGCCTAATCCTCCAGTTGGTGCTGTTGTGGTACATGGTGGCAATATTGTCGGCGAGGGTTTTCACCCTGAGGCCGGAAAACCGCATGCAGAAGTGTTCGCTCTGCAGGCCGCAGGCGACTCGGTGCGTGGCGGTGATCTCTATGTCACGCTCGAACCTTGTTCTCACCAGGGTCGTACCGGACCCTGTGCCGATGCTTTGATTGCTGCCGGAATCGCAAGGGTTTTTGTCGGCACGCAAGATCCGAATCCACAGGTCGCAGGTCGAGGCCTAAAGCGCTTGCGTGAGGCGGGCATAGATGTCCACTGTGGTGTTCTTGAAGAAGAATGCAGACGCCTGATTGCTCCTTTCTCCAAGTATGTCTCATATGGTCTGCCTTATGTCGTATACAAGTCAGCTATGACCCTGGATGGCCAGACCGCTACTGCTGCCGGGGATTCAAAATGGATATCCTGTTCGGCCAGCCGTGAGCTTGTGCATCAACTGAGAAACCATGTGGATGGCATAGTGGTTGGGGCAGGAACCGTGAAAGTGGACAATCCGCAGCTCACAACCCGGCTAGTCGATGGAGGTCGGGATCCCGCGCGCGTTGTCTTTGACGGTCGGCTTGAAACGTCACCCGGGTCAACCGTATATACCCAGCTATCAGAGGCAGCGACCATCCTGGTGACCTCTGAAGACTTCACTGAAGAAACTTTGCACCCCTATCTTGCTGAAGGCACTGAAATTATTCAGGTCCCTTGTAATGTTGACGGACTGGATTTGCGCGCTGCACTGGTGGCGCTCGGCAAGAGGGGCTTGCATTCACTTCTGCTGGAGGGTGGTGGTACGCTTGGTGGGGCCATGCTGCGCGCCGGGTTGGTGGATCGTATGATGGTCTTTGTCGCACCGAAACTCCTTGGCGGCATCGGTCGCAGCCTGTTTGCCGGTAAAGGTGTTGCCAGCATCAGTGAGGCCTTTCACTTGACTGACATGCGCACAAGCCATGTTGATACGGATATCCTGATAGAAGGGGAGGTGCAGCATGTTCACCGGACTGATTGAAGATCTAGGTATAGTGCGTGATATTCACTCTGGTGCAGATCAGGCCCGGCTTACTGTTGCGACCGGACTGCCGATGAAAGAACTCACCATTGGAGAGAGCATAGCAGTCAATGGCATCTGCCTGACGGTGATATCTTTTGGCGACGGTCTGTTCACTGCAGATGTTTCCCCCGAGACTCTGCGTTGTACCTCGCTGGCACGCCTGTCACGTGGGGCTCGCGTTAATCTCGAGCGTGCACTGCGCCTGTCGGACCGGCTGGGTGGTCACCTGGTGACGGGACACGTTGATGGTCTGGCACGAATCGTCGAACTTCGCCAGCAAGGCAATGCCTGGCTCTTTCGTTTTAAGGTCGAGCACGCCGTCGGCTCTCTGCTGGTCTCGAAGGGCAGTGTTACAGTCGACGGTATCAGCTTGACCGTTAATGAGGTGAGCGAGGAGGCTTTTTCCCTGGCGGTCATTCCTCATACCCTGACAGCGACAACTTTGCAGGATCGCAAGGTTGGTGATGATGTCAACGTGGAGACAGATCTGATCGGTAAGTACGTTGCACGATTTCTGCAGAATGGAGACGTCGAAAAGTCACAAAGCGTGACGATGGATGTCCTTGCCAAGCATGGATTTTTGTGAGATATTTTAAAGTCTTGCTGGATAAACTGAATGTTAAGGAAGCTTTATGCCGTTAGACCGTGTCAAAGACGCACTTGAGGATATTCGTCAGGGTAAAATGGTCATTCTGGTCGATGACGAGGACCGTGAAAATGAAGGTGATCTCTGCATGGCCGCAGAAATGGTTACCCCTGAAGCTGTGAATTTTATGGCCAAGGAGGGGCGTGGTCTGATCTGCCTGACTTTGACCGAGGATCGTGCTGATCATCTTGGCCTGCCGTTGATGGTTCAGGAAAACTCTTCTTCTTTTGGTACCGCTTTTACAGTCTCCATTGAAGCGAGACGAGGCGTGACGACTGGTATCTCCGCTGCAGACCGTGCGCGTACAATCCAGGTTGCCATAGATGACGAGGCTGTCGCACAAGATCTGGCTCGTCCTGGACATGTTTTTCCGCTTCGCGCCAAAAAGGGTGGGGTCATGGTGCGCGCAGGACAGACCGAAGGTTCTGTTGATCTGGCTCGTATGGCTGGTTTGAAGCCGGCTGGCATGATATGCGAGATCATGAATGATGATGGCACCATGGCGCGTATGCCAGAATTACGCGAGTTTGCTGAAAAACACCAACTGCGTATTGTTGCCATTGCTGACATGGTGGCCTATCGGATGCGTAAGGAGCTGCTGATTACACGTGCGGCCGAAACTCGCATACCGACCAAATTCGGTGGTGAATTTCAGGCGGTCGTCTACGATAACGAAGTGGATAACTGCCAACACCTGGCACTCTACAAGGGAGAGATCAGTCCTGATGAACCGGTGTTGGTCCGAGTCCATTCAGAATGTTTGACTGGGGACGTCTTCAGCTCGGAACGTTGCGATTGCGGTGAACAATTACACGCTTCAATGGGGATGATCGATGAAGCGGGTGCCGGTGTTGTTTTGTATATGCGCCAGGAGGGTCGAGGTATCGGTCTTGTCAATAAGCTCAAAGCTTATAATCTGCAGGATGATGGCCATGACACCGTAGAGGCCAATGAAGCCCTTGGCTTTAAGGCGGACCTCAGAGATTATGGTATCGGTGCCCAGATGCTTGCCGAACTAGGTGTTCGCAAGATCCGCCTGTTGACCAATAATCCGCGCAAGATTATAGGACTGGAAGGTTATGGCCTTGAGATCGTAGAACGAGTGGCTATTGAGATGCCAGCCAATAAGAGTAATCTTAAATATCTCAAGACCAAGCAGGAAAAGCTTGGTCATCTGCTTGAGAATCTTTAATCTGTTCTATCTCCGGCACAGATAGTTCCGGACTTTAATTACGGGAGATCCAAGATGCCTAAAATTATCGAAGGAAAACTTGATGCAAAAGGCCTGCGTATCGGCCTGCTGGTAAGCCGGTTCAACAGCTTTATCAGCGATCGTCTTGTCGAGGGTGCCATTGACGCGTTGTTGCGTCACGGTTCTGAAAAAGAAGATATCAATGTTGTCCGGGTCCCGGGTGCTTATGAAATCCCGCCAGTCGCCAAGCAAATGGCCGAGTCGGGTCGTTATGATGCCATTGTCTGCCTCGGTGCGGTCATCCGCGGTGCAACTCCTCATTTTGACTATGTCAGTGCTGAAGTCTCCAAGGGCGTCGCCAGCGTTTCTATTGATTCCGGCATTCCGGTCGCATTTGGTGTCTTGACTACCGACACTATTGAGCAGGCGATCGAACGGGCCGGCAGCAAGGCCGGCAACAAGGGCTTCGATGCTGCAATGGCCGCTGTTGAAATGGCCAACCTTTACAAGGCCCTGTAACTCAATATGTCGAGAGGAATCAGACGCCAGGGGCGCGAAATGGCCCTGAAGGTACTTTATAGCCTGGCAGATCATGAGGGTGGTTCTCTCGAGCATGTCTTGGGGGACTTCTGGAAGAATTTCCAGTTCCGCAATGATGTGCTGGGTGATGCCGTTGAGGATGAGTCGAAACCACTGAAACCGGAGGTCATACATTTTGCCGAACGGTTGGTCTGTGGAGTTGCTGAAAATCTGGAGAGCATCGACCAGGAACTCAAGTCGTTTTCAACCAATTGGGCGCTCGACCGCATGGCAAGAGTCGACCTGGCCATTCTCCGGCTAGCTTCATTTGAACTCGTTTATTGTCCGGATGTCCCGCTCAATGTTGTTATTAATGAGGCGATTGAGCTTGGCAAGCGCTTTGGTACAGAGGAATCACCGGCTTTTATCAATGGTGTTCTGGATCATCTCGCGAAACAACACCGAACCGTATCCTCATGAATCCATTGGAACAATTGTCTGTCTCTGCTGATTCGCTGCCGGGCGAATCGGTTGTGGCCCTATATTTTTCCGATCAAAAGCCCCTCGTCGGGCCAGCAGCAGTGCTGGACTGGCGCCTCGACGGGCAATTGACCAGAATGCTGCTCGATGATGAAGTTCAGGGCCGGGCCGGTGAACACGTCATGTTGCAGAACAATGGCAAGTTTAAAGCCGACTGGGTTCTTTTCGTCGGTGGCGGCAAGTGGCACGGTCTCTGTCGGGAAACTCATGCGGCGCTGATCAGGCACATGCTGAAAGTTGCGTGCCAGGCCGGTTTCAAGGATGTTGCGCTGGCGTTCATGCCACATGAAGAGATACCATCAAAAGTTTTAAAAAAACAGATCAAGGATGCCATGGCCGCTGAGGGCGCTGGCATTGATACTTGTCGTTTCAGTTGTGAGGCCGCTATTTCAGTCTAGTGCAGAAAAGCCGTCTCGAAGACACTATATTATTGTCTTGTCAGGGTTCTCGTCATGAAGAGTATTAAGGTAGGATTGCTTGGTTTCGGTACCATAGGTACCGGAGTTGTGAAGGTCTTTCATCAAAACAGTGAACTACTGGCCAATCGTCTAGGTGCCGGTATTGAACTGATGCGCATTGCGGATCTTGATACGACCACGGATCGTGGCGTACCTCTGGCGCCGGGATTGCTCACCGATGATGCCCAGGCTCTGTTGAATGACCCTGAAATCCAGGTCGTTATCGAATTAATTGGCGGCTACGAGCCTGCCCGCACTTTCGTCCTGCAGGCAATCCGCAACGGTAAGCATGTTGTCACTGCGAACAAGGCGCTGCTGGCCATGCATGGCGATGAAATCCTCTCTGCGGCGGAGGAGGCCGGCGTCGATGTCATGTTCGAAGCAGCCGTCGGCGGCGGCATACCCGTCATCTCGGCGATCAAGGAAAACCTCGGCGCCAATAATTTTTCTGCTCTGTACGGCATTTTAAATGGCACCTGCAACTATATCCTGACCCGAATGGATGAAGAGGGGGAGGACTTTGCCGGTGTTCTGGCCGATGCCCAAAAGCATGGCTATGCCGAGTCAGACCCGACCTTTGACGTCGAAGGGGTGGACACTGCCCATAAGCTGGCTTTGCTGATCAGCCTCTGCTTCGGTACAAAAGTTGATTACGATCATATCTATACCGAAGGGATCAGCAAGGTGACGGCCCTCGATATCGAATATGCGCGCGGTTTCGGCTACAAGCTCAAACTGCTGGCAATCGGTAAACGTGACGGAGATCAGATTGAGGCCCGTGTGCACCCCACCATGATTCCCGAGGATTATCCGCTCTCGGCCATCAATGGCGTGTTTAATAGTGTACGCCTGGTCGGCGACTTTTCCGGGCCGGTCATGTTGTCCGGTTACGGCGCCGGTATGGATGCTACCGCGAGTGCCATCATGGGTGACGTTCTGGCGGTTGCCCGTGACCTGCAGACCGATTGTGGCGCCAGGATGCCTGCGCTCGGCTGTCCACAGTCGCAGTTAGCCTCGTACCCCATAAAGACTATGGAACAGATAGTTAGCCCATATTACCTAAGGTTTACTGTGAAGGACCAACCCGGTGTCCTCGGCAAGATAGCCGGTATCCTGGGCAAGCATGACATCAGCATAGAATCGATGATTCAGCCGCATCGTCATGAGGCAGAGGCTGTGCCTATTGTCCTGATGACTCATGATGCCGCAGAGCGTAGCGTCACTGCAGCATTGGCTGAAATTGATACACTGGATATTATTCAGGAAGAAACATTGCTGATTCGCATTGAGGATCACCTGGAATAGATTGTTCCTTACCAGTGGCTATTAAAAGAACACCCTGGAAAGGATATTCTAGGCTGCTAAAAAAGTTCACTATTGTGTCAGTGATTGAAGTTGGAGAGGGGACACTCTCCTGAGAGCAACAGATTGTTAATCTGTTGCTCTTTATCATTTTAGGAATAAAATCAG
>CAZXBD010000114.1:0-2492 GCA_964638305.1 uncultured Geobacteraceae bacterium
CGATCATCCCAAGAAAAGCTGATTGAATTCATGTTTACATTGTAAATATGTTGTAATTTATTGTCAAGAGGGTAATTGCGTAGATAGTGGGATGCATAAACGTTGCGGGTGACTTGCCGGGGTTTTGTTCCGTTGATTACATAAAACTAGACTTACACCACGCATCCGCTATTTATACCCGGTCAAGTCGACCCGCTGGTTGGTTGCTCTTTATAAATTCTCTTGTCATTTTCATAAAGGCGCTAAGTGAAGGAGAAAGCCATCTCTCCTTGTACCAGATCATCAATATGGCCATCTCCAGTTTTCCTTCCGTCCATGGTAAAACGGCCAGCTTCCCATGGGCAATATCCTCCTCAACGGTAACCTGTGGTAGTATCGTAATGCCCACGCCCTGGATCACACACTGCTTGAGAGCCTCCACACTGTAGAATTCTAATGAACGATCGAGACGAACGTTATCCTGATCCAGAATTTTTTCAGCATACTGCAGGAGGCGATCACCTGCCTCGGTCAACCGAATTCGCCTTCCCAACCTATCAAAAAGTTGTACGCCCAGGTCCTGTTAAAGAGAATGAACCTGTGCAGATATGCTTGATTGCGCATAATGAAGCTTCTCTGCGGCCCGGTTAAAGCTTAGCAAACGGGCTACTGTACAAAACGTTCTAAGTTGCTGAATCTCCATTCATTGCCCTTTGATCAATATTCTCGATTCAATCAATCGAAATAAATCGTTTGAACAGATATAAAATGTATAATAATCGTTTACTACGATAGATGCTTAAAATCAAGACACTTTAACTATGAGGTAAAATATGAACCCCATTGAGGAAACTGTTGATCTGTTTGCAAATGGTTTGAATTGCTCCCAGGCAATAATGACTGTCTTTGGAAAACCATTCGGTGTCGATCTGGAGATGGCTAAAAAGATTGGTCGCCCTTGGAGAGGCGGGATGGGACATCTATCGCAAACTTGCGGTGCCCTCACCGGTGCAATTATGGTTCTTGGCCTGGCAAACACTATTTCGGAGGAAGGTGAAGCACGAAAAGAAGCCTTCAAGTCTGTAAAGAAGCTGTTTCAGCGCTTTGAGGAGAAATACGGAACCACTGTCTGCAAAAACTTATTGGGCGAAGATCTGAGCACAGAAGAAGGCATGCGGAAGATCAGAGAACAAAATCTTGTTCGTAAGGTCTGCCCGCAGTACGTCAGGGGTGCAGCCGAGATCTTAGCTGAAATAATCACAAGTAAAATAAAAGAACCTGCTTAGTAGTCAACGGAAATAAAAACTGGAAGAAAACCAAAACGCTTGAGCTCACCTGCATGGCGGGGTGAACTCAAAATGATTGAAAAGGCAAAAAAAACTATGTACAGCAAGGTATAGCGTAAAAACCGCTGCGCCCACCCTGTCAAGTGCAGCAATTTGTTATGTCGCGTTTTCCTTCGGAAAGCGGCGAAACTTGGTTGTCGAACCTGTAATGAGCCAACGTCCGAGGTCCCCACAGCAACGTCACGACGACCATGGCAACCAGGATGAGACCGCAGTGCACGACGATGCCCCAAGGTGTGATGGCATTAATCTCCGGCAGGGTTATGAGCGCCGTGTTATCCGCGGCATGGAACAAGATGGCCGCAAAGACGCTCTTTCCCGTGTTGTTGAAGATCCAGACCACTATAACTCGGGTTCCCACGAGTGTGAGAACCTGTGCGCTAAGCACAACTGGATCAGGCATCATAAAGACGAAGAACGGAACATGCCAAAAAGACCAGATCGTACCCAGTATCAGCGCAGCCCGGAGGGCGCCGCCACGCGCCTGCATCGACTCGAAAGCATATCCCATCCAGCCAACCTCTTCTCCGGTCGCCAAGACGAAGAAGAACGGGAACACCGCCGGCAACGCCACGAGGGGGGTCAAGGCAGGAGGAATCGGCATACCCGACAAAACCATCACTCCGAGAGACAGCAGGAAGATAAGAGGCGCCAGGAAGAGGCTGGCTACATGCCATCGTTTCCTTTCAGTCCTCTTGAAGTCGAAGATCCTTCCGATCAGCTCCTTCAAGCCGCGGCTTCCGCGACTTCGGAACGTCAGGATCGCGGCTGACGCGATCGGCGTGGCAGTAAACAAGGCAATGTATAACGCCCCCATCTCAGGCCCACCGACGACATTCAGGAAAGCGAGCGTGTTGAGGACGTAGAACGGCACCGATAGGAAGAATGTTAGCGCGAAGAAGGTGGCTGGAGAGTCATTCGTAAGGTTCGAATTTGGCATGGAGTGACCTCTATTGCGTTGAGAAAACGGGGACGGCTAAAACCTCGTCTCAAGTGTGTGCGGAGTTCGCACCACCGCAGCACGGTTCTCGCTATCCATGGCTTGGGGTCGGGCCACAGCAACTTATTGAAAAATAAACCAAAGACTGCTGAAAACACCAGTATTTGGGGCTTAATCGATCAATTTTCATGCAAAAACTGCCCGATTAAGGATGGTGGTGGTCTATA
>CAZXBD010000115.1:0-5854 GCA_964638305.1 uncultured Geobacteraceae bacterium
AAATACTCTTTTTTGCTAACCTCTGGCGCGTCATCCGCCTTGTTGGTTAAACACAAAGACATGAAGCTGATAATAAACGCGTGCATACTGAAGTTGACAAACTGCTTGGATTCAAAAGGTAGAAGACCGATATTGATCAGAATAAATCCGATGGCACCACCGATAATAGCGGCAGGGATCAAAAAGCTTTGAAAGATTTTGATTTTGGCCCTTATAATTACGCCTATCACCAGCATCAGGCCAACAACGGCCATGATATTAAACCCCACAAAAGTGTCAATGTACGCCATATTTCCTCCTTTTGCTTGATGTGTTCGTTTGTCAACGCGGATAGCAGAGGTTTGAGTTTTGAGGTTGTTGGGCATGCGATCTTTGTTCGATACAGGTGGTAGCACAACCGGATCGGGATCTTCAAGATAAATATGCTGGTATTCATAAATATTTACCAGATTCACCATTCAAGCTTTGATCCCATCATTTCGGATCTATGAAAGCACAAATGCGCGATCTCCGTGGAAAAATTAATTTGGCAAAATAAAATTGTTGAACATGCCCTCCAAACCAGATAATAATGAGAAAAACGTCGCGATATCAATTTGCTATCTGAAATAATTGTGAATTCAATAAGGCAAGCTATCTATAGCCGGGACTCCATCAAATTTGGGCTAATTTTAGATCATATCACAACTTTAATCGAAGTCCGGATACTCAATCAATTAAGATTTTATAGCGTCTGACAAAACTACAAGATGCTGAATACCGCTTCATCTAACAGTTAGGATTCATATGCGTTAGTCGGACCCAAAAAAGCAATGGAGGCGACTCATGAGGGCACGTATCACCATCGTCGGCAGCGATATCTTCTGCATTCTGGATACAGCAGGGAGTAGAAACCTTCGCATCGAGTTGTCCAATGAAACGTTTACAAGTCTCAACGACTGGTCCGGAAAATATAATCGAGTCGTTCGCTCGGGAGATCCATCGACGCTTCTAACTCTGGGTACTGAGATTTTCACTTGGTTTGATGAAGGTGGTTGGGCGTCAGAATGGGTGAAAGGTACAGGAGACCGAATCCTCGAAGTCGCCATGGATGACCCCGGGTCAGAATTAGCAAGTGCGCTTCTCGATCTGCCCTGGGAAATCATGGTGTACCAGAGCGACTTCCTGGCGGCAGATCCGAACCAAGCTTACATCGTCTATCGAAGAATTGGTCCTTGCGCGGGAGCCGTGCCAGCAACACCGGCATATCGTGACCTTGCAGTGATGTTTATGGCTGCTTCGCCCGAGGGCCAGCGGGAGCTCGATTTCGAGGCGGAGGAGACAGCAATACTCGCTGCAACCGCGCGCCTGCCGATTCAACTTTTCGTAGAGGAAAGCGGTTGCAGTGATTTTCTGAAGGAAAGGCTCGCCCTTGATGGGCCTTTTGAAGCGGTTCATCTTTCCTGTCACGGTGACATCCGCTCGGACGTCGGACCAGTTCTGGCGCTTGAGACCCCCGAGTGAGGCATTTCCTATGCCACTGCGGGGGACGTTGCCGGCGTGCTTGGCGAAAACAAGGCGCCGTTGGTTTTCCTTTCCGCATGCCGTACCGCCGAGTCACGACTAGACAGCATTGGGGAGCAGGAACAAGAGGCCATCGAATCATTTGTTCGTGCGCTGGTTCGGGCAGGAGTGCCCAACGTAATCGGCTGGGACGGCTCTGTCTATGATTTGGACGCTACATCGTTTGCGCGCACCTTCTACAAGGAATTGGCTGAGTTTGCTTCGGTCCCTTACGCTGTGGCGACCGCCCGCCGGGACGTTCTGCGTGCGCACCAAAACGATCCACAGAAAGGTCGTCACTGGCACCTGGCGAGGGCATATTCGGGAAGTTTGGGCAGTGGGTCTCTTTGCGACCGCACAAAACCCAAGCGCAGATTCCGCAGAGGTGCGGGCTATCGGGAGTTCCTCGACAAGGCTGAAAATAGAGTTCAGGTCGCCACAGCTCAGGAGTTCGTAGGCCGACGGCGGCAGGCTCAGTCGGTTTTGCGTGTCTTTCGGGACAAAGAGAAGGCGGGCGTACTTATCTACGGTATGGGCAACATCGGTAAATCAAGCCTCGCAGCCCGCATCGCTAACCGCATGCCTAAGCACAGGACTGTGGTAATATACGAGCGCTACGATGGATTGGCACTTTTCGATCGGCTCCTCACCGCCCTACCTGGGAATGAACGTCATAAATGGGATCAACAGTGGCGTGAGTGTATCGCGAATAACTGCGCAATGCTTGGCAACGCGTTGGAGGAGATGCTGACAGGGCCGTTTGACGATCAGCCAATTCTGCTTATCATTGATGATCTGGAGCAGATCTTAGAAATTCCCAGTCCAGGCCAAAAAATGACAACGGTCAAGGATGCTCCGGGGATGGCGGACACCTGGCGTCTGTCCTTAGGTGGAGTTCTGAGGGCCTTTGAGGAGGTGGATACGGAGTCCAAGCTTTTGTTGACGAGCCGATATTTGTTTTCCTTTTTCGACCGACAGCAAAGGGATCTGGCAGATGCGCTGGAGCAGGTCCAGCTGCGCCCCATGGGAGATAAGGAGCGGGCCAAACAGTGGCAGGCAGCCGAGCGTACAGCGGAACGTGTGCAGGACGCGGCCAGCGATGAGGAAAAAATGCTGGTTGGTCGGGTTCTTGATGTGGCTGGTGGCAATCCCGGGCTGCAGGAGATCCTGTGCCGGCCGATCCTTGCGGGTGAGCTCAAAGCTGCAGGTGACGCACTAGAATCGGTAGAGCAATGGAAGACTTCAGGCAAGTTGCCCAAAGAGGAGAGCGCAGCTCAGGAATTTTTCCAGCGTGTCTCCTTTGAAATCTACCGAAAAGCCCTCACGGAGACACAGTATACTCAGCTGCGTGCGTTCACCTTGTTTTCTGAGGGCCTGCCCGTTCCCCTCCCAGTTATAGAGGCGGTTGGGGACACCTCCGGTGTAAGGGAACCGAGTGCCGCCATCCATCGCCTGGTCGGCCTTGGTCTTGTAGACTCCTGGGGCAATATCGATGACGTTGGGCACTATGCGGCGAATCCATTGTCATATCCACTCGTCGATAACAAACTGACTGAGAAAGAGCAGGCCTATCTCGCCACCGCTGTCATTGATCGGCTTTCGGCAACTTGGCAGGACTCAGAGGGCAATTTTCCCTCTGATCCACGCGGTTTGGAGGCGGCGCGTCTGGCGCTGATAGGCAGCGCACCAGCAGCAGTCCTCGAAAAAGTAGCCCTTGCTGCAGGCAGATTCTTATTTAATCGCAAACACAACGCCAAAGAGGCCTTAGCGATTTTGGAATCGGCGCGGGTGAAAATTGATGCAGAGGGTGTGCCACTAAGTCCCCAGTTTCTGCTACTCGCGTCAAATTGTGCCGAGCGCATTGGGCAGAGGGAACTTCAGGTCAAATTGCTTGAGAAAGGGGTTCAGCTCAAATCTGATGATAAAGTTGGTTTAGCTCAAATCACTGCGATTCATGCCGAAGCCACCATTGTTCAAGAAGGTCCTGAAAAAACTCTTGAAACGCTGAGAAAAGCAGTAGCCCTGTTTGAAGATGCAAAGGATGAAAGGTCGCGTGCGGTAACCATGGGCCAGATCGCCGACATCCTTTCGCAGCGGGGCGAAACCGATGAGGCTCTGCGCATTCAGATTGAGGAGCGTTTACCTGTAGCGGAGGCGACCAAAGACCTTGAAAGTATTTCCCACATCCGCTTTTCGTGCGCGCAACTTCGTCTTCAACGCGGGGGCTTGGAACAAGGGGAGATACAGACGATTTATCAAGAACTTTCGGAGAGTTTCGCGATCAACCTGAAATTTCAACGTGCCGACGCAGTAGCAGCTGTAGGTAATTTACTAGGGCAGGTTCTGGCCGAGGGCGGTCATTCTGACGAAGCACTCAAAGTCCTGGATCAGTCCGCTGCCGCCTTTGAAAAGCTGCAACAGTCGCAGCAGGCCGAGAGGGTGCGCGAAATCCAAAAACAAATAAGGGAGAAAAAAAAATGACTGTCGAGATCCGTTTATCCAATGCAGCTGCGGCGAAGTTGGCCAAACCAGCTGAAGACTTGCTCCGTGCAGTTGCCAAGGCCGAACCGGAATGTCGAAATCTCAATAACGACGAAGAAACATCCAAGGGTGACCCTATTGCTGTCGCAGCACTGATTCTTTCCATTCCAGGCGCGATATTGGCAGCAATGGACATAGTCGAACGTGCGAAGGTAGCGGAACGGGTAAGGGGGCTCCTCAAGAAGCTCCGTCAGGTAGATGGTATGGCAACCCTGCATGTCGGCACAGAGCCATCTCTTGATCTGAAGATCGCGACGGAGGACGAAGTTATGGATCTGATTGCCAAAAGCCATAATCCCTAAGGCAGTAACTACATGGCCAATGGTGGTTACAATGATCATTTTCCATACCAGGCCACTAGGTTTCAGAATCCTAGGATTACTCAGACATATATGTCGAAAATAGAGACGGGTAAAGCTTGTGATATCGTCAATTCGGATGCTCAGGATTGCACTGGTGTTAACTGCTATATATATAATGTAAACAGTAGGTTAAGCGTAGTGATACTCTAATGAAATCTTTACTTTGACACATAGTAGAACAAAATGCCATTTCCCAGTTTGCTTCCTGCCCTGTAGTAACAGGGTGACGAAACATAGGCCTTCCTTGAGGTACGCGAAGGGAGCCTCTCAGACAAGTATTTGAGGAAAAGGGCTTGCAGGAAGGCAAAGAGACGGCATGCTAAAAATATCGGACGCTAGGCGATGAGACAGATTAAGATGGGTTCACAGGCCACGTCAAGGGTCCATGCCTCCGATTGATTAAATAATCAACCGCACACTGGGCATGAATGCCGGCACCCAGCGGCATTACCTGCTCATTAAAGTCAAATAACGGGCTGTGGAGCGGATGGCTGAAACCTTTTTCCGGATTGGCAATTCCCAGTTGCCAGTGAACACCCGGTACCTTTTGGTGAAAATAAGATACGTCCTTTTTATCTGACATCGGCAGGGCATCCAAATCGGCACGCAAGGAAACCGTTTCGGCTCCACTTTGGGAATATAAGGTGGCGACCACTCCGGTACCCCCGACTCCCCTTTTAACATCGAGTCCCAGCCTTTCAAGATAATCAGCAACAATCCCAGAGGTGCGTTTTTCCTGCAAGCCAAGTTCCGGGTGCTGGTGGAGGTCCCGGCGGATTTCCCTCATCTGGTGAAAAATCCCCTGTGCTTTGCTTAAAAATTGATTCTTGTGCACTGTTCGTTACTCCGGTTGAAGCCCGGGTGTAATTCAAGACCGTTGGTTATTGAAGTATCTGCGACAGTTCGTCGCATACCCCATGTGTATTAGAGTGATGGAGTATTGGAGTACTGGAGTGATGGGCTATCGCTCGTGAACTCTATGCATCTGAGAATCTCGATGGCCTCTGTTTAAAGTTACAGAAGATCGGAGTTAAGTTTTGTTTTTCCAATACTCCATTACTCCAACACTCCAATACTCCGACACACTTAACTTCCGCCTACGATAAAAAAGCAAATAACTGCGTATTTACCAACTGCCGCGACTTACACCCGTCGAACCATCAACGTGTTGCTGCGGTGGAATTTTTGTCTGTTACTAACGCGGCAATAATTATACTGTGTTAAATTCTTTCAATCCGCACGGGGACACCTTTCAATAAAGGAAACCCGCAAATAGGATCGTTGATATTGTCATGGGTGACAAAATTCACGCGCCACTCTTCCCAGCCGTGATAAATTTCAATGACTCCCTTGCGCAGCTCGGATCTGCCGACGATCTTGGCCGGAATTTCAAGAGAGCCGATTTCGGA
>CAZXBD010000116.1:0-3945 GCA_964638305.1 uncultured Geobacteraceae bacterium
TTGTGCCAGCGCAATAGTGCCTCAGCACCCATAATTTTGCCGCAGCTGAGGTCAACCTTTGGCTGGTAAAAGACTCTAAATTCACCTCGACCCAGTGCACCATGGATCTGTTCTTCCAGCTCAAGCCGTCTTGAAGCTTCACGGTTCATGGCATCGGTAAAGTACGAATAGGTATTACGCCCTAACTTCTTGGCGTGATACATGGCTGAATCTGCATTGCGCAAAAGCCCTAAAGTGTCATCACCATCATCCGGATATATACAGATACCAATGCTAACGGTCAATATCATCTCGCGGCCATCTATTTTAAAGACATTTCTTATCTGTTTAATCAGGTTTTCCACAATGGAGCGCACATCAGCCAAATCCGTGAGCCTTCCGAGAATTACGAGAAACTCGTCTCCCCCCAGCCGCCCAACCGTATCGCCGCTACGCACCGCGCTTCTTAGACGCTCTGCCGCCTCTATCAAAAGCTTATCGCCGATATCATGGCCCAACGTGTCGTTGACCTTCTTGAAATCGTCCAGATCAAGAAACAACACAGCGACCTTATCCTTGTGGCGCTGCGCCTCATTTATCAGTTGCGTCAGACGATCCAGCGACAGGAAGCGATTAGGAAGATCGGTCAGGCTATCGAAATGTGCCTGATATTTTATCTTATCTTCAGCTTCTTGACGCTCGGCGATAATGGCGTTTATGGCTCGCAGACCCTTCCGTGTAATTAGTAACCCTGCAAATAATAATACAGCCAACAGCACATAATTAATCAGATTCTGTATACTATCCAGGGTCTCCAATCGTGTCAGCCGATCATCGCGTAAGATTGAATGCAGGCGCACCAACTGACTGAGGGACGTCAGGAGTGCTTTCGCGTCGGCAAGCATCTGATCGGGGGCAGTGCCGTTCTGAAAATAATCGTTGTTGCTCTCCTCATAATCTAAGGCCTGTCGTTCCAGCTTAACGGTAAGCGAATTAAGTCGGTCATCGGCGAAGGATTGTTGGAGTTCCAGCCCGGCCTGAATTTCTTGTCGAATGATATGAAAAACAACGGAGTAGTTGAATTCTTGCGCTGATGCCAAGACTTTTGTCTGAATTTCCGTATCGTCGCGTGCTAGTGCCGATGCGTAGTTCAGGTAACCCTGTACACGACGGAGCTCTTCCATTGCCTTGAGGTAATGAAGTGTACTGGTGAGATGATAATTGTTGGCAAGAAGCCGAATCTGATCCGACGTACTCTGGTACCAAGTGCGATACCCGACTGCAGTCAAAGCAAATAGGAACAGAAGAATGATAATCTCATAGACGTACCGGCGGACAGCATGAGCCCATGAGATTTCACCGCTAGTCTTCATTGGGTTTCTGGGCTCAGCATTCCGAGTGTGTCTGCAACTTGCTTCAGAAGCAGGAAGTCGCTGACCCCAGCTGGAAGGAAACTATCAGCACCCATGTTCGCTAGAATTTCGTTGTGAACCGTATTCTCTGGATTGAGCTCGAGAAAGGCATCACGGAGCTGCGTCTTGACGCTCTCACTCAAATTGTCATGCACAGCCCATACGTAGTCGGAATAGGGGGGCGTCTCCCACAGAACGCGAAGATCATTTTCCTTCAGCCGGCCATCACGAATCATGCTTCTTATGATCTCTGAATTGGCCACCCCCAGGTCGATCGCACCGTCACGCACCCGATAAGCTGTTTCGTCATGGGCCCCAGAATAATGCACCTCGGAGAAAAATACCTCTGGTATGATCTGTTTTTCGGAGCGCATAAAATGGCGAGGCATCAGGTGCCCCGAGGTCGACAGCCTGCTACCGAAAGTGAATCTCTTGCCCTTGAAATCGGAAAACCCAAGGGCCGCTTTACCGCCCTTGACCAGAAACCAGCTCGTGAATCGTGTATCCACGTCGCGCATCACCAGGGGCGCGGCATCGTAAGACTCAAGCGCTTGAACAAAGGTGAGTCCGCCAAAATAGGCCAGCTCCACCTCGCGGTTACCGAACATCCGAACCAACTCATGGTAGTCTGGGGACAGCACCAACTGGAAATCGAGCCCGGTTTTCTCTGACAGGTATTTTAGAAGAGGGACATACCGCTTGCGAAGACTCTCCACATCCTCGTCGGGCAGAACGCCTACTCGCAGAACCGAAGGTGTGGTTTCATGGCGTAACGTCGGTCTTACGACGAAGTAGACGCCGACAGCAACTGTACATAGGACGATCAGCAGGGGAAACCAAATGTTTCTCATTGCAAATGCCCCAAAGTCATCGCCATCATCACGACCAGTGCGAGACCAACCCGAGTTTGCACCTTGACCTTGCCGAGGTTGGTGTGCCGTTCAAAGCCGAAGCCGTGATCGACCCGGCTGTTGATCCGCTATCAGACACTGCTGCGTTGGTAGCCACGTCGCAATGAGAAATTTTTATAGGGGAAAAGCACGAAGATGCGCCGATCCATGTGTATCATTATGATCCATCATGGTACGCCCATAGTCGCCAGGTTTGACCTCGCCGGGCTGGTGGCTCAGGGGCTGGTGGCTCAGGGCCTGGCCCCGCAGAGCCTCAACGACCACGGGGCAGCAGGATTCTGCTATGAAAGCACCAATCAATTTCCTATCCTTTCCCTCTTAAAATTTCCCCACCAATCGGCGGACATCCTCTAGCATACCCTTGCGCGACTCATCGGAGACAATGGGAACTGCATAGAAGACTTTATCTACGATGTTCTTGACCCCACATGCGGCCAGTGTGCCGTCTGTCGTCGGGCGTATCAGGCATTCCTGGTCCTCAATACTACCGTACTCTTCAACCGTACCACCGGTTGTTACGAGGACCAGCGCCTTTTTGTGATGCAGTAAGCCCTCTACTCCCCTTGAGGTATACCTAAACGCAAACCCGTTGGTGAACACGCGGTCAAACCAACCCTTGAGGATCGCTGGTCGATCAAACCACCACAAGGGATAGATAAATATCAGGCCCTCCGCCCACAGTATATGTTGTTGCTCGCGCAGGATGTCTCTTGGGATAACACCTTTGTTGATCAACGCCAGCATGTCGCGATCCAGCAGCGGATTGAATTTCTCCTCATAGAGATCCTTGACTCGCGGCTCGTGTTTGCTCAGGCGGAGGCTTTCAACTACAGCCTCCAAAATCGCATGATTAAAGCTGTTGGGATTCGGGTGGGCGTAAACGATTAAGACCTTCATCGAGTCCTACCTGGAAATTAACAAATCAGAACGCCAAGCAAATGCATATGGGCCGCCTACCGCGGTGGCGATGCCGCTGGGCGCTATGATATGAGTTTCTTTTTCAGAATTTCATTGACCTGGGCCGGGTTCGCCTTTCCCTTCGAGGCCTTCATGACCTGGCCAACAAAGTAACCCAACACCTTCTCCCTACCCGCTCGATACTGTTCTACTTGTTTTGGGCTGTTGGCGATTATCTCATCCACCATCTGCTCGATGGCGGATGCATCCGTGATCTGCTTAAGGCCGCGGCTGTCTATGACTTCATCCGCAGAGCCTTCCTCGGACCACATGGCATCGAAAACCGTTTTGGCGATTTTACCAGAGATCGTGTTGTCACCGATGCGCCGAATCAGGTCGGCAAGCATCTCTGCACTAACGGGACTGGCGGTGATGTCAATCCCCTCTTTGTTTAGAGCCGCTGAGAGATCCCCTATCACCCAATTCGCGACGAGCTTGTCCTGACCACCGGCACGCGTGACGGTGTCCTCGAAATAGTCAGCCAACTCTCGAGAGCCCGTGAGGATATTGGCATCGTATGCACTGAGCGCGTACGCCTCCATGAATCGGCGTTTCTTTTCATCCGGCAACTCAGGTAGTTCAGCACGCGCCGCATCAATCACGTCCTCGGTGATCTCAACCGGCAGTAAATCCGGATCCGGGAAATATCGGTAGTCGTTGGCTTCCTCCTTGGAGCGCATGGGACG
>CAZXBD010000117.1:0-5971 GCA_964638305.1 uncultured Geobacteraceae bacterium
AGTGACGGTGCCGTCGTGGGTGAATTTCGCTTCATTGGATAACAGGTTAAACAAAGATTGCCTGAGCTTGGTTGAATCCTGCCAGGCCGCGCCCAGATGCTCATCCGGTTCCAGATTGAACTGATTGTTGTTTTTTTCCATGAGTGGACGGGCGGTGCCCACGACCTCGTCCACCAGGCCGCCGATGTCGATGTTCTCCGCAAACAGTTCGATCTTGCCCGCTTCGATCTTGGACAGATCCAACACATCGTTGATGAGCGCCAGCAGGTGGGTGCCGGCCTGGTTGATCTTTTTCAGATCCGGGATAAAGTCCTCCTGTTCCAGATCCTCTGCTTCCTCCATGAGCATCTCGCTGTAACCGAGAATGGCGTTCATGGGGGTGCGCAACTCGTGACTCATGTTGGCGAGAAAGTTTGACTTGGCCTTGTTTGACTCGTTCGCCACTTCCGTCGCCCGCTCCAGAGCAGCAGTGCGATCTATGACCTTGCGGTCGAGATCCCGATTCAGGTTAACAAGACGCTGGTTGCTCTGGGCCAGTTCATTACGCCATTGGTGCAGAAGGCGAATAACGACAAACCATCCAATCACCAGTATTACGATAACCACCAAAATACTGAAGAGCTGCACGAGCATCCGCTTGCGTTGTACTTGAAGGGCCATATCCGCCGACACTGCGAGTTCCCCACCAAGTATCGTCATTCCCTCGGCATAGACCGCCTTCTGCCGCGCGTATTCTTCACCGAACAGGATCGCTCGTGCGGCCGCAAGCTTACCTAGTCGGACGAGCTCAAATGCTCTGTCCTCCATTCCAATGAGCGCGACGTTGGCGGCATTGGTCTGCTCCGTGCTACCCGTGTCAGGTACCAGGGCTGCAGCACTCTGAATCGCCGCATCCAGTTTCCCTTCGAACTGCCGGTACCGGCGCTCCCATTTTTGATCTCCGGTCGTGACCGCCATGCGTGCGGACATCGTGAGGACTTCATCCAGGTGAATAATCCTGCCGCGCAGCTCCTGGGCCTGGAAGGTATGCTGTGCTGTTGTCGTGTATTGCTGATAGGAATCGAATGCACTCCATACCGACCCGAGAAGAGCGACCACGGTGATCAGCCACGCCACCATGAGAAAACGCATCGGGTTCCGGTCACCGATTCCGGAAACAGAACCGGCAACCATGTCATCAGGCACAGCGTCGCTCCTCGGAACAGGCATTACACTTGGAGGATACCATTCTCACCCTGACCTATCCCGGCGCATCGACAAGAACCATCGCGACAGATTCAGACATCATGTCAACCCCAAGGTGGCCTGGTCCCGGAAGATTGGCGCGCGCCCGGCAAGTTATCTATCTTGCCCAACAGACGCTTGATATCCACCGGCGTATAGGAAGCATACCCCACGCATCTCAAGACAATCCAGCCGAAAAACGGCCGTCACGCGTGCATTCCCACGACTGAATCCCTGCACTTCCCGCTGATTACCCCCTCGCGGACCACTCTCTCCTTCGATTTCTTCCGTGTTCCCGGTGGTTATCCAGGCAACAGGCCGCAGACACCCCTGCCCACCTGTCTCCCGGGCCAACCTCCTTGCACGATCGTGTGGACTCCGACTCTCGCTTCGGCCGACATTAGAAGTTTGATAACAAGTGTGAACGTCCGTTTTCGCTGGGCGAATGCACCGTTGGGCGCCGTGGTCACTCCGGCAATGTGTACGGAACGTGTTGAATGATGGATGATAAACAACACGTAATAGGTCACCAGTCCGCAGGGCGTCCAGACCTCAACCGTAAAGAAATCCGTGGCGGCAGTAACATCCCAATGCGCTTTCAAGAACGTCTTCCACGAGGTGCGCTTCTCTCGCTCCGGTGCCGGCTCTATGCCATGCCTTTTCAGTATATTCTTGACCGTGTTCGGTGCAATGATGTGACCGGGATTGGCGAGACCGCCTTGGATTCGATCGTAGCCCCAGGAGACTGTCTCCGGCGCCATGCGTAACACCAAATCGGTGATTTCTTTCGCAACGCGAGGTCGATCCGGTCCCTGTCTGGCATAGGTCCACTTCTTCGCGATGAGCTTACGGTGCCAGGCGAGCAAGGTATCCGGAGTAACAAGCGTCTCGTGTTCATCAATCAACCGGCGGCCAAGGGCTTTGGCTTTCACGGCCAGTCGTATCCGCTGTTCGCCGGTGAACCGAAGCCGCTGTCCTTCGAGTTGCTCTTTGAGAACACGGTTCTCTTCTATCAGATAGTCGATGACCGCCTGCTGGTGGCGGTTAAGCCAGTCGGCCAGAGCAATTACGAGGAGGTGGAAGGGTTGTATGACATGGGTCATTGCACGAACAGATTATCCGTAATATTGTTTGGTAACAATATCATACGGCTCGTTCGAATATTTGCACCATACGGGCCAGAATACGACATTCCCTACCAATCTAAAATTCCCTTCGAAGGAGGTGCCTCTCTTCGATATCTACTTACAAGTTATACTCATTACCTTGAGTGAAGCGGATATATCTAAGTTCCATCAGAACAAAACCAGACCTTCTTTTTATCACTCTCTTGTATACTTTTCCTTCCTTGCGGACAGGTGCGCATTTCTCTTTCTTGTCTTTCCATTCGATACAAAGTTCACCGTCGTCAGTGACGCGCCATTTCCCCAATCTGGGCTTGCTGCTGGTTTTCTTTTTCACCGTGCCATCGTTGTCGAAATAGGCAATAAATGCGGTTGCATAGTTCTCGATCTTATTGGGGGCATCAATGCCTGGCACACCGCCATCTCTGCGTTCGCCCTCAACAGTATTTCCGGAAAAAAGTGCACTTACCTCGTCTGCTGATATTTTCCCAAAAGCAAGCGACTGACTGCTGAGTACACAAGTAGTTAGTACCAACACCAATTTAAATATATAGTTCATGTATAAGCCAGTTTTCGGCCAATGAATCAGATAATAGCCCACTTTTTCCAGATTCCAGGCTTCTTCATATGATGGTCGGCTGCAGTCAGCTTCTGGTGATTAGGACTATCCGGATTATTACACCAACCCATACTCTGCACGATCACCTGCTTCTTATCGCTGGAGACCTTGCGCATGCCGCCCCAGAACTGGCAAGTTGCGCATCTGTTCTGCGATGCGGAATCAACAATAAACCCGTGTCCGGAACTACCCTGATGATGTTCTTCTTCCGCATAAGTTGTGAGAGATCCAAGCGCTGCTGCACCTACTAGCAGCTTCCCAGAGGTAGCTAGAAAGTTGCGACGTGATTTATGATTCATAGTGTACTCTCTCCATAATTAATGCCCTGATCTTTTTTGTCAAACAACAACGTAATACGAACACACACAATACTAAGTAAATGTTTTGATGTATGTCAGTTTTAGGTCGATCTTGGATGTGCGCCCCGTAACTGCGTGAACGTCTAGCCACACCCCTGGGTTCGGCAAGTACTTGCCGTTCGTATAAACAGAAAACGGCTACCTAGCAACCGCCCTTGGGGCATTCCCTGATGATTTCTATGTCACGCTCGGGAACCCAGTAGCCGCCAAAACGCTCGTCGTTAGTATTCAAGACCCACTCACCAGGGAACGGCTCATCTTCATCCATCAGCCGTGTATAGGTGAATACTGTTTCGGTGCCAATGACCTTTGTCAGCTCTGGCATAAGATCATCCACCACCCTAGGTTGGAAGCGGGCCAGTACATTCAACTTTCTGTGCCTATTCATCAGATTGCCCTCAAAGATATCGCTTTTACCAATGATTCAAGGACTCTACGTATTTAAAATGCCTGATTTCAGTTTCAATGGCATTGACTGGGGTCAAGGGAGGAGAACAATCGAGTGCGACATAGTGCCGCATGGTCAACAAAACGATGCTCAGGAAAGAAGCAGCGCATTTCAAACGGGGTCTAATTCCTGCTGCTTATACGGCTTCGATACAGAAACGGTTGGCGTTTACCTGACTAGGTAAAATGTTTTTATTTAGCCAAACCGCCCGGCTGAATCCTGGCAAAGGTCTTACCAGGGTCGTCTCCAGTCGTTAAGTGATTGATTATATAAGCCGTGACTAAATGACCGGATACAGTCTGCCAGCTCAACCGGAGTCGGGGTAAGGACGCCCCACCCTGCGCCCCTCTGTGGCCCGCTCTCGTAGGTTCCCGGTATGGGTGTGCCGCTTTATCCTCAGATTGCCACGCCCTCCCCCACGCGACGACTCTGGCGGCGGCTCAGGAAAGGCTCGGTCGCCAGAAAGGAACAACTCCTTAATCTCGATCGCGTTTCGAGATAAAAATGTGCCAATTTCCAAGTTACCTGATCGGGAAAGTTCAGGTGATATCTCAGGCCGACCATCCAAGCAGAACGGCCACAAGAAAAACACTCCAAATCCTTAAGCTTTCTGGCCCAAAAACAAAGTGTGTCTGCTACGGTTAATCACTAGGTCGGCGGTTCGAGCCCGTCCCGGGGAGCCATTATTCATCACACACATCTACTTCGATTCCTCCGGGGCACGCGGGCAGGATTGTGCCTGGACACAAGACTGTAATTTCCCTGAACCATCTGTTCACACGGCTAAACAGGCAGGCAAGAATGGCAAGAAACGGACAAGATTTCAGGAAAAACAGGATAAACGGCTGTGGCACACTGCTACTTTGATAGGTATGGACTTTTTCTGATAGGGCTTTTATTCTGCCTTACCCCGACGTCGAAAACCAACTAATAAGGTAATGACATAAATGAAACGAACGAACCATGTGAAGCAAATCTTGCTTATTTGTCAGGTCTTATTCTTATTATTCGTAATTCCCTCATGTTCTCAGGAAAAAAGCCAATTACTTACCATTGGTACCGGTGGCCCCGGGGGTAATTACTCTGTGGCCGGGCAGGCTATTGCTCGCATCGTAAACAAAAATCAGGTGGCACATGGGTTTCGACTCCAGGACCAATACAGCTCTGGCTCGGCATCCAATATCGATGCGATTGTTGCGGGCGATATTGAGTTTGGTATCGCTCAGGCCGATAGTCAGTATCAGGCATTCAATGGTCTGGCCGAATGGAAAGAAAAAGGGCCCCAGAAAGATTTACGTGCGGTATTCAGTCTGTATACCGAATCCGTCACGCTTGTTGCTGGCCGCGATTCCGGCATAAAAGCCATTCATGACTTGAAAGGCAGACGCGTTGATATCGGCCTGCCTGGTTCTGGCACTCGACAAAACGCCATAGATGCTTTCGATGCGGCAGGAATCGAGTGGGAAAAGGACATAGAAGCACATGAAGAGAAGCTGGATGAAAGACTAAATATGCTAATACATAGCAAAATAGATGCTTTTTTTCATACGGTCGGCCATCCAAGTCAGGACATCAAATTTGCCACATATTCAGTTCGTGGTGCTCGCTTTATTCCGCTAGTTAACATCGAAAAGATCTTGTCTACAAATCCGTATTATTCCAAATCATTTATTCCCATAGAATTCTATCCTGGCGCCGATAACAAGAAAGATGTGGAAACGATTGGTGTAAAGGCAACATTTATTACTTCATCGATGGTTCCTGATGATATTGTTTATGCCGTTACCAAAGCAGTATTCGATAACCTTGATTTATTGGGAGAATACGCTCCTGTCTTGAAGAACGTCAGAAAAGAGAACATGCTTGAGGGCTTGACGGCTCCCATACATCCTGGTGCCTTAAGGTACTATCAGGAGATTGGGTTGCAAGTTCCCCCATCTATCCTTTAGCTACGGTTAAGTACTTGCCAATCGAACAAAAGAAACGGTAAATCGGCACCGGCAAAAATACGCGATGGGAAGCCATTCTTCCTGCTTGCAAAACAGTGCCCGGCGTCAGTCGTTGATGCTGCGCAGGCCTTTTTTGGAATCACTGCCAAACTCTGTTTCCAGGTATTCCAGGAACGCGTCGCGCAGTTCCGGGTGCTGCAACGCGTACTCCACGGTGGCCTGCAGGTAGCCGAGCTTGCTGCCGCAGT
>CAZXBD010000118.1:0-2900 GCA_964638305.1 uncultured Geobacteraceae bacterium
TAATACTCACCATCTTGCAGCAGGCGGAGCAGCTTGACCTGCGACGCGGCGCTGAGGTCGCCGATTTCGTCGAGGAACAAGGTTCCTTTTGCTGCTGACTCGATCATCCCTTTGCGAGTCGTATCTGCGCCGGTAAAGGCACCACGGACATGGCCGAACAGGGTATCAGCAAAAACATTATCATCCACTCCGGCAACATTGACTGTAACCAGCGGGCTCTTGCTTCGACTAAGTGAGTGGATTGCCTGACCTACCAATTCTTTGCCTACCCCACTTTCACCGGTGATCAGGATCGGTTGAGAGCTGGGTGCAACAGCTTCAATATATTGAAACCGGGCGCGCATCGCCGGATTCTTGGTCACGAGCGGTGCGAAGACTTCAGGATTGTCGAGCTGTTCACGGAAAAAACGGCTGTGGATGGCTCGGTTTTCCAGCTCCAGTTCAGTCATTTTGATGGCTCGTCGGACTCCATCGACCAGTCGTTCCTCTTCGACTGTTTTGACAAAATAATCAAAAGCCCCCAAGCGCATACAGTTGACCGCTGCCTCTATCTGGTTCATCCCGCTGAGAATAATGACCCTGACCTGTGGAAAGTCGGTCACGATGATGCTCAGTAATTCTTCTCCGGAAAGATGTGGCATGGTCAGGTCGAGCAGAACCAACCCGATATTATTTTTTTCCAGAATGGAAACAACCTCTCTGCTGTCATGGCATTGCATCAGGTTGGTGATAGCCCCCGGCCCTTCTAGGGCCATACTCAAGCTGTTTAGCCAAGGAAGCTCGTCGTCAACCAGTAAGACACCAAAGCTTGGAAATAGCTGTTTTTCCATTTATTGCTCCTCGTAGATCGGTAAAAACATAAGCACCTGCATTCCCTTGCCAAGTTGCGAAGAAAACTCAAGTCGCCCTTTATGGTCTTTGACGATGCCGTCTGAAATCGACAGACCGAGACCGGTTCCTCCCGTTTCTCGTTTGGTGGTAAAGAAAGGATCGGTGATCCGGGCAAGGGTTTCCTCATCCAATCCGCAGCCCTCGTCCTCTAACTTCATGACGACCATTCGACCGTCCTCTGTAGTAAAAGTCTGAATTGTGATCGCCTGGTCGGTTGAGGTGAGCGCCTGACAGGCATTGACGATCAGATTGACGGCAACCTGCTCAATTCGATGTCCGTTACCACGAAAGTCGGGCAGGTCGGGGGCGTACTCAGCGCGGAAATTAACGGTTGCTTTGTACAGGGTGTTGCCGACCAGTCGCAGCGCAGAGGTGATCACCTGATTCAACTCGACTTTATCGTTCAGCCCAGAGTCATCTCGGCGGGCAAAATCTTTTAGTTCCTCAACAGTCCGCTTGATCCGGTTTGAACTTTCGTGCATTTCCTGCAACATGTTCGGGATCTCTGTGCGCATACGCGAATAGTTAAACCATCCGAGCTTAAAGTTACCATTCTCCTGAAAATGCTTCTCCAGCAGCGGTTCAATATCTGAATAAGTTTTTTTGAGTTGCGGCAGGCTTAGTTGTATCAAGCCGTTCGGATTGTTGATTTCGTGTGCAACGCCAGAGACCAGAATACCGAGTGAGGTCATTTTATCGGCATGCAGCAATTGTTTCTGACGAACCTGCAGTTCTTCTGCGGCCCGTTTTCTTTCCGCGACTTCCCGTTCAAGTTCCATTGTTCGCAAGGCAACCTGCTGTCGAAGCGTTCTCGACCAAAGAACGAAAATCAGCAGGACTAATAAGAGTGGACCCAGAACCAGCGAACCGTAGCGGATAATATTGGCCCAGGGAACACCGACATGTGGCTGGAGAACGCCCAGCCATTTGTCGTGAATCTCGCGGTATTCTCCAGATTTTTTCAGCAGCGAGAGCCCTTCGTCAAATTGTGCCAGAAGCACATGATTATCTTTCTTGACCGCAAAACCATAATCTTGTGCAACCACTGGACGGGCGATCGGTTGTATATTGTCGAGGTTGGATTCACTGAGCAGATATTCGCCGGGTAGTTTTGCCACCAGAGCGCAGTCGTGGCGGCCGGAGGCGAGCAGGTTGAGTGCATCCGCCAGTGTTTGCACCATAAAGAGGTCTGCCGCGATTTCATTTTCAAGCATGAAATCGTGCATGACACTCCCTTTCATGACTATCACTTCGCGCCCGGCCAGGTCGGCCACGGTTTTTATCTCGGAATTGTTTTTCCGAACCCAGACGGCCTGGTGAACTTTGGCATGGGGGGTGGAAAAGTTAACTTCGTCCAGCCGCTCTTTGGTATGCGCCATCCCCATCAAAATGTCGACATCGCCTTTTTCCAGGGCGTGACGGACTTCTCCCCAGGTCGCCAACTGGATATTGATGTCCATTCCCATAACCCGGGCGATCGCCTGGCTTAGTTCAATATTGTAACCAGTCGGAAGCCCGTCCTGATCGAGATATTCATAGGGTGGGTAGTTGTGGTCACCGGCAATTCTGATCACCCGGTCCAGGCCACTCAGTTCCTCTTCGGCGAAGCTGGGCGTACAGAAAAGGCTGGCGACAAAAAGCAGGATCAATGCCACAGGAACAAATTTATGGAAAGGTTCAGAGCCAACTACATGCATGTTGTTAGTTTACAGAGAAAAAGGGAGTGTCCCGGTTGAGCGTACCGCGCTCAGGTATGTTGATGGGACAGGCTGGTCAAGCATACAGAATCTGACGGATTTTATCTACCGACAGGATTTGGGGAAAGTGGCTGGTGAGGTCTGGGCACTTATGTTTGTGCCCAGACCGATGTGGCAACAGTTGTTCTTAGATATGCAGATATTTACGGTGCTCAAGGTCTGTAATCGTGGTGCGGTGATCTTCCCATTCGCTGATTTTGATCTTCATGTAATTGGCAAACAGCTCTGTGCCTAAGGCTTCTTGCATAAAGC
>CAZXBD010000119.1:0-4576 GCA_964638305.1 uncultured Geobacteraceae bacterium
ACATCCGCTACGGCCGGATAGAAGTCCGAACCGACGCTGGCTCCGAAATCGAAACCCAGCAAGACTTCTTCCAGCAGTTCCCTTCCCTGGCTGAACTGGCAAGTGAAGAACTGGACCGCTTCATGGAGCTATATCACAGCGTCCGCGCGGGAAAACGATTGAACGTCCGTGGCATTAACCAGATCGTCGCCAGCTTTGTGCAAACCCTGTCTGAGCAAGGTGATCCGATACTGGCCCTTGCCCCGCTGCGCAATCTTGATGAATACACCTACACCCACTCCACCAATGTCTGCATCCTCAATATTGCCCAGGCACGCCTGCTCGGCATCAAAGGGCAACTGCTCTACGAGATCGGCATTGCCGCCATGCTACACGACATCGGCAAGCTGTTCGTTCCCCAGGAGATCCTACAGAAACCGGACAAACTGGATGACAAGGAATGGCGGATCATTCAGTCCCACCCGCAACTGGGGGCCGAGTACCTGGTCAATACCCCGGGCGTGCCACGCCTGGCAGTCATTACCGCCTACGAGCATCACATGCGTTATGATGGCAACGGTTATCCCAAAGCGTCGAAAAACTGGCAACAGCACCTTTGCAGCCAGCTGACCACTATTTCTGATTTCTTCGATGCTCTGCGCACCCATCGTTCTTATCGAATCGGGATGGATTTCGATAAAATCACCAATATCATGCTCGAAGAAGCAGGCTCCGCTCTGCATCCGCTGCTGACCCGCAACTTCTTGCGCTGCATTCGGCAACTGGACAATCAGGCTGCCTAACCTCTCCTCTTCTCCTTTCGTCAGTCAGAGCCGCAACGCTTGCGATCAGAGCCTGCGGATGCTATACAGTCGCAATTCGAATAAAATCAGTACGACGACATAAAGGATTGCGGCATGAGCGAAGACACAAAAAAAATCATCTATTCGATGATGCGGGTCAGCAAGCATTACAACAAGCAACCGATCATCAAAGACATCTCCCTTTCCTACTTCTATGGTGCCAAGATCGGCGTGCTCGGTCTGAACGGTTCCGGTAAATCGACCCTGCTGCGGATCATGGCCGGCGTCGATAAGGAGTTTAACGGCGAAGCGGTCCTCTCGGAAGGTTACAGCGTTGGCTATCTGGAGCAGGAACCGCAGCTGGATGACAACAAAACCGTCCGCGAAGTGGTCAAAGAAGGGGTGCAGGAGATTGTCGGTCTGCTCGCCGAGTTCGAAGAGATCAACAACGCCTTCGCCGATCCCGACTGTGACATGGACAAGCTGCTCGCCCGGCAGGCCGAAGTGCAGGACAAGCTGGATGCCGCCGATGCCTGGGATCTCGACTCACGCTTGGAGCTAGCTGAAGAAGCGTTGCGCTGTCCGGCTCCTGACACCCAAATCAAGGTTCTCTCCGGTGGCGAGAAACGACGCGTCGCCCTCTGCCGGCTGCTGCTGCGCAAACCAGACATCCTGCTGCTGGACGAGCCGACCAACCATCTCGACGCCGAAACCGTCGCCTGGCTGGAGCAGCATCTGCAGCGCTATCAGGGGACCGTTATCGCCGTCACCCACGATCGTTACTTCCTTGACAACGTCGCCGGCTGGATTCTCGAACTGGATCGTGGTCAGGGCATTCCCTGGAAGGGCAACTATTCCAGCTGGCTGGAGCAGAAGCAGGAGCGCTTGCGCAAAGAAGAAAAGTCCGAGAGCAAGCGCCAGCAGACCCTGCAACGTGAGCTGGAATGGATCCGCATGTCACCCAAAGGTCGCCACGCCAAATCACAGGCGCGGATCAGCTCCTACGAGAAACTGCTCGGCAATGAGGGATTGGAGAAGGAACAGAAACTCGAACTCTACATTCCACCCGGCCCGCGCCTCGGCGGCGTGGTCGTCGAAGCCAAAAACGTCTGTAAAGGTTACGACAGCAAACTGCTGATGGAAAACCTCAGCTTTCACTTGCCTCCAGGCGGGATCGTCGGTGTTATCGGCCCCAACGGTGCGGGCAAATCGACCCTGTTCAACATGATCACCGGCCAGGAGACAGTCGATGCCGGCAATTTCAAGGTCGGCGAAACCGTGCAACTCGGCTATGTCGATCAGGGCCGCGAACTGGATGCCAGCAAGACTATTTTCGAAGAAGTCACTGGCGGTCAGGACCAGATTATGATCGGCGGCCAGTCGGTCAACTCGCGCGCCTATGTCGCCCGCTTCAATTTCTCCGGTTCCGACCAGCAGAAAAAAGTCGGGGTGCTCTCCGGTGGTGAACGCAACCGGGTCCACCTGGCGAAAATGCTGCGCGAAGAAGCGAACGTGCTGTTGCTCGATGAGCCGACCAACGACCTCGACGTCAACACCCTGCGGGCGCTTGAAGAAGGTCTGGAAAATTTCGGTGGTTGTGCGGTGGTCATCAGTCACGACCGCTGGTTTTTGGACCGGATCGCCACCCATATCCTCGCCTTCGAAGACGATTCACAGCAGGTCTGGTTCGAAGGGAATTACTCCGAATACGAAGAGGACCGCAAGAAGCGGCTCGGCAAAGATGCCGATCAGCCACACCGGATCAAGTATCGTGATCTGACCCGGCAGTAGATGGTCAATGTTGACAGAATAAAAGCCCCGATCAGTTTGACTCAAGCCGGTCCACAAAGGTGTTGAAAGTAGAGTTAGAAAGTTATAGAGGCCCTCTCAGAAAGGTATTAGTTCTGAGGGGGCCTTACTGCTTGGTGGCGAGCTTGGTCTGAAGGATTTCGCAAATGGTGACAGGGCTCTTATTCATTTGCATTCTCATCGCAGGTGTTCTCTTGTCTCTACCAACTTCCGCATAGTTATAGAATACCCGAAAGATATCCAGCAACGTCCCGACCATGGCCGGTTTATAGGCGTTATACCCGTGCCATCTCCGACTCTCACTACTTGCCGAGGAAATCGGACGTTCTAGAAGCGATAATCGCCGGCGAACCTGCATGAAAAAACGATCAATACCATGTAGAGTAGCACGCGCATAAAGCCTAGCGAGTTGTTCTTCGCCGTAAATACGATCTTTCAAATCAGTCAGCCAGCAAATTGCCTTCTCCGGCTCGCTCATATCTGGAAAAGGAGAGACCAACCAGCGATCATGCCAAGGGCCAATATCGACCAAATTTTTCATACGCTGTTGAATAACAATCAGACGCAGGTCAAAGTCGGACAGAAGATCATAGGCTGGGTCACTTTTCCGCAAACCTTCGAAGTCCCGAGTGCTCTGTGCCTTGAGTCGCCGCTTTTCGTTGATCGTCAGGGCCTTGTTAACACGAACAAAAAAAGCATCGCATCGCTTCTCTAAAACCTCTTGTTGGAAAGCGGCTAGGCAGGCTGCTCGAATGCCGGATTCCTGATCGAGATAGAACCTGACTTTGCCAACGTTCCGTAGCATCTGCCGTAGGAAAAAGAAATGCGCGTAAAGAGTGTATTCAGAGTGAACCAGCAACCCTTGACGAGGTAAAGAAGTTGTCTCTCTGATGAGATCGGACGATTCAACATCCTCGCGGTTGGCCGCCTGATCATATTGTTCCAAAATGGATTCTGCGAGGCCGGTCTTTCTACGCCAAGTTCTTCGTACGATATTGCGAGCCAAGGAATGGTCGTAATCTTTCTCCAGCCATAACCGAGCATAGCGGCGAAACGGCGGTTTGACATCCTCATCGCCACAATGTTTTGCGTCCTGTTCGACTTCGTGTTGGTTCAGTCTGGAATCATAGTTGACATGAATTCCAAAAACGAACCCTGAAGTATTGTCTGCGCTCCCCAAAGCTGACAGGACAATGTTGCGCTTATCGTTCGCCTGCGACCAGTTGATTATATGGTCCTGACGATCAACAGAGATATAGAGCCGGTGAGTATTCAACTCCGGAAGTTTTCTTTCCTGCTCCGCCGCAAACGATAGACACTGCTGATGAATAAAATCGATCTTGCGGTACAAGGTACTTATCGATATTCCCACGGTCTCACAGATCCCTTTGAACGGCATTTTATTGACGAGGAGCTTGAAAACCATTTCGTTGATCTCGGGACGTTTCTGTCGCAGTGTCGATGGCCCAACAGAAAAGGTCTTGTTGCATTGTCGGCAACGATAACGTTGTGACCCGGAGTGAGTTTTTCCGAATAAATAGTAAGCGCTGGGTGCCGAGATTCCGACACCGTGGTTTGGGCAATCCGCTTCAGGACAGCAGGGCTCCGGTTTTTCGTCGAGGTAGGCAGTAATTCGTTGAATTTCTTCGCAGATACCAACGTTGCTTTTTAGGGGTGGAGTTTCACCACAATACTGGCAGCGAAGAAAAACGGTCGAGCCTTGGTGCCGCGTAGAGATAACATAATGATCGCGTCCACGATCTTTTGCTCCAGGCCCGCGGGGTTGGGACTCTGTGCTGGCAGGGCGTCCAAAATTGGGACAGGTTGGGTTTTTACAGAAGTTAACCTGAATGCCTTTGGCAGCTTCTGGAATGCGTGTTTTTGTTGGCAATCTTTCGGTGTTCAAAACAAATACCCCCTAGCAAATGCTAAGGGGCATTATATACTCAGGAATTTGGTTTTCAACACCTTTGTGGACCGGCTTG
>CAZXBD010000120.1:0-34509 GCA_964638305.1 uncultured Geobacteraceae bacterium
CCGTCATGACAGGAAAGGCACATGCGGGAAGCGCCACTCGGATATTCTGGATTACCCGCGGAATAACCAGAGACACCCGGATTGCTCTTGATCACAAGGGGTTGGGCATAAACAGGGAAAGAGCCCATCGTATCTGGGTCAGGGCGGTGCCATAGCGGTGATTGCGGAGCACTCGAATGCGGGGTATGGCAGAAGACACAGATTTGGTCTGTGCCACCGGCAGCGGTCGACGTAGCTTTGGGTCCTGAATGCGTTGCCAGGTTGGACATGTTGTGAGGGTTGGTTGTATCGGAAATCGGGATTGCGTGAGATACCGAAATCACGGTCAGAACCATAACCAGGATGACAATAAAATTTCGTTTCATAGCTTATATGCAAACCATTTTAGTCAGGCGATTTACTAAAAGACACGAAAACAAAACTTGCAAAAAACAAGCCATGTGGAAGCCTTTCGTGCCATTTGGTCTCATCAAGGCAGCAATTGGAAAACTTGAACCCTGTGGTTGTATGCATCAGCAGCAAAGAGTCGCCCCTCAGGGTCAATAAACAGGCCTGCAGGAAGATTAAACTGGCCGGCATTGCCTCCAGCCCCCCCCCAGTACATCAGCAGATTACCTGTCATATCAAAGACCTGTATATTGTCAAATGCCGCGTCTGTGACAAAGACAGACCCATTCTGATCCACAGCAAGGCCTTTGGGGCGCGCCAGATAGCCAGCCGAGTCACCCAGTTGACCAATAGTTCCGATTAAGTTTCCCTGCGCATCCTGAACTTCCACACGGAAAGCAAAAGCATCTAGAACGAGTATTTCTCCGTTCGGGCCAAAAGCGACATTCAAGGGTCGACTGAAACGTCCAGTTGGATTTACTTTACTTTTTACCTGTGAAGCGATTGTGCCATCGGGGTTAAATATATATACATACCCAGCTTGGGCATCTGCGACCAAAAGTCGGCCATCGGAAGACAAAGACAACCCCGCGGGAACTTCAAAACCTTCTGGAGGGCCCCAACTGGCAAGATAATTACCCTCTAAATCCAGAACGAAGATTTTCCTGTGTGCAGCATCTGCCAGAAAAACCCGTCGGCGTTCATCGTCTACAGCGACGCCGTTCGGTGAGACAAGGTTTACACCAGAAAATCCCTGAAAATAATCAACCTTTTTAAGACTCAGGTCCAGGCGATATAGTGCGTGCGCACCACTATCAGCAACCCAAACCGAGTTAGTTCGACTCACAGCAATGGCAAAAGGGTTAAGTAAGGAGGGGGTTTCCTGTCTTTCACCAAACAACCAGGTCAACACCTCGGAAGTCCGTCCCTTTACTTTGAAATCTTCGGGACCAGAAAAACTACGAAGGTAACGGACACGGGGCTTATCAGGCGACTCGGGCCAGACAAGATCAACAGTCTCATCCTGCCAAACAAAAGGCTGTGAAGTCGACCCGACACAACCAGACATCACTAATAACATCAAGTTGCAGCAGATAAGAAGTATGGCCTTGACCATTTAAACTAAGACCTACTGTTCAAGGACTTCAACAGGGTAATTTTCTTTCATTTGTGACATCCACTGCTCATAGAGGCCCTCACGCTCAGACTCTTTCAGCCTGGTGCGAATTTTCCCTTCAACCTCTTCAAACTTGAGCTGGCGTTGATCCTCCACAGCGTCGAGCTTAATCACATGAAAACCATACATGCTCTTAACCGGACCGATGATCTCGCCGGCCTGCATCGTTTGAATTGCGGCATCAAACTCAGGGACTGTTTGACCAGCATGAAAGGAACCCAAACTGCCGCCTACGTATCTACTTCGATCATCAGATTCGTAGTAAGCGAGGTTATAAAAATCTTCTCCGGACTTGGCTCTTTCTAAAAGTTCTTCTGCACGGGCACGCTTCAGGGCCTTTTCTTCTGCATTGTCGGAAGGGTCGACCTTCACAAATATGTGACTCGCCGTAAACTGCTTCGGTCGGAGATAGGTTGCTTCATTTTTCTTGTAGTACGCTGCAACATCTTCATCGCTAACAGTAATTTTTTCTTCAACAGCGATTACCTCCGCCTTGTTAGCAAGCATATCCAGGTAAAGGTCTGCCTTGATCTTGCTCAACTGAGCCGCAGAAGCGCTGGCAACGGCCTGGGGGTTTTTATCAAGCCTCTTTTTCCAGTCACTTTCTATGGAAGCAGCATCGACAGAGATTTCATTGTCGATCGCATATTGAACTTTGTAGGCGCGATCAACCAGTTCCTGCTGTGCCAGCATTTTTATTTCGGTAATTTTTTCAAGAGTGACCGAACCGTGAAAGCTTACCTGCATGGGCATGATACGTTGTGCCCGAAGGTTTATATCTGACTGCTTGATAATAATATTTCCGACCTTGACCACGTGGCCATCAGCCGGGACAGGCTCTTCAGAAAAAGCATTAAACGGTGGCAAAGAAAGTATAAGAACGACAGCTAGCAGAAAAAATCTATTCAGAAAGCGCATCAAGGTTTCTCCTTAACTTAGATTTTCCATGAACAGAACAACGGGCTCATATATCTCAAAAAATGATCAACTTGATCAGAATATTAAAAAGCATCATTAAAGTCAATCCTGCCAAAAAAGTAGAGGCGATTCCTTAAAGGTTTTAAGGAATCGCCTCGATTGAATCTGGCGGGGCTGACGGGACTCGAACCCGCGACCTCCGGCGTGACAGGCCGGCGTTGTAACCGACTCTACTACAGCCCCCTGGTCAAAATAAATTTGGTGGGCGAAACAGGGCTCGAACCTGTGACCCTCGGCTTGTAAGGCCGATGCTCTCCCAGCTGAGCTATTCGCCCAAACTTTAAATGGCGGGGCTGACGGGACTCGAACCCGCGACCTCCGGCGTGACAGGCCGGCGTTGTAACCGACTCTACTACAGCCCCGCAACAGACAGAAAATAGGAAACGCTGCGAGAGGAAAACCTCCTTAACGTTTCCTATTTTCAACTTACTTCTACGCTTGCATCAGGGCGGACCTTTAGGCAGGCGCAACTTTGACTGATAATTAGTTGATAGCGTCTTTCAAAGCCTTGCCAGCCTTGAACTTGGGAACCTTGGCAGCAGGGATATTGATCTTAGCACCAGTCTGGGGATTCTGGCCCTGACGTGCAGCACGATCGCCCACACTGAAAGTACCAAACCCAACCAAAGAGACTTTTTCGCCAGCCTTCATAGCATCAGTCACAGCATCCGTAAATGCTTTCAATGACTTCTCTGCATCGGCCTTGCTCAGTCCCGCCTTCTCCGCAATTGAATTAACTAGATCGGCTTTTGTCACAACATACCTCCACGCGTAAAAGAATAATTAAGCCCTGCTGAAAACGGAACAATATATATCAGACGCTTCAAAAATGAGTCAAGCAATAATTGGTTAAAACGCTCAATGATGCACCGATTTTTCAGGTGTTGAGGCATAATCAGCATTGTCATTTGGTGCAGAAACCGGGAAGCTTCCTAAAATCGCTTCATCAAGAACCTCATCCATGTGTTCAACCGGCTTGATTTTCAAGGCACGGCGAATAGTCAAGGGGACCTCTTCAAGGTTCTTTTCATTCTCCTGTGGAATCAGAATCTTATGAATACCGGCACGTTTGGCCGCCAGCAACTTCTCTTTCAGACCACCGATTGCCAGTACCCGGCCACGCAAGGTAATTTCACCGGTCATGGCCAAACCCTGGTCCACGGCAAGTCCGGTCAGCGCTGAAGCCAGAGCTGTCGCCATGGTAATTCCAGCTGAAGGCCCATCCTTAGGTATGGCTCCTTCAGGAACATGGATATGTATATCAATACGTTCGTAAAAATCTTTCTCCAGACCGAGTTCCATCCACCTGGAGCGCACATAACTGAGGGCAGCTTGGGCGGATTCGCGCATAACTTCACCAAGTTTACCGGTAATGGTCAGCTTGCCCTTGCCAGGCAAAATCGTCACTTCAACATTCAACAGTTCACCACCAACCTCGGTCCAGGCCAGCCCATTAACCAAGCCCACCCGGTGAGCCTCTTCCCGAACACCGAAGCTGTAACGCGACACGCCAAGATATTTTTTGATCTGCGGAGCTCCAACTTGAAAGCGCTTGCCCTCCTGACCAGCCTTGACAACCTCTCGGGCGATCTTTCGGAAAACATTGGCAATTTCGCGCTCAAGGCCACGCACTCCCGCTTCACGGGTATAGCGACGAACAATCTCGAGCAGGGCCGCTTCGGAAAACTTGACCTGCTCTTTCTTAAGCCCGTGCGTTTCCAATTGTTTCGGCAGCAGGTAAGCTTCTGCAATATGAACTTTTTCCTCTTCGGTATAACCCTCAATGCGAATCACTTCCATGCGATCACGCAAAGGACTTGGAATGGACTGCAGCGTATTAGCCGTGGCAATAAACATCACCGAGGAAAGGTCATAGTCAACATCGAGGAAGTGATCACCGAAAGTGTTATTCTGCTCAGGGTCCAGAACCTCAAGCAAAGCGGAAGACGGATCACCGCGGAAGTCCGTGCTCATCTTGTCGACCTCATCGAGCAGAAAAACCGGGTTACGTACGCCAACCTTTCGTAAACCCTGCACAACTTTACCTGGCATGGCACCAATGTAGGTACGTCGGTGTCCGCGGATTTCAGCTTCATCACGCACTCCGCCAAGGGAAACCCGAAGAAACTTACGTCCCATAGCCCTGGCCACCGAACGACCGAGTGAAGTCTTGCCGACGCCGGGCGGACCAACCAGACAAAGGATCGGCCCCTTTATTTTCTTCACCAATGCTTGTACTGCCAGGTATTCGAGGATTCTTTCTTTGACCTTCTCAAGACCATAATGGTCTTCATCCAGGATTTCTTCAGCTTTGATCAAGTCGATCTGGTCTTTGGTGCCCTTTTTCCACGGCAGCGCCACCAGCCAGTCGATGTAATTTCGAACAACCGTAGCCTCGGCTGACATGGGAGACATCATTTTGAGTTTACGAAGCTCCGCACCCGCTTTCTCGGTCGCTTCTTTGGACATGCGCGACTTCTCGATCTTCTCTTCCAGTTCGCGCAACTCCTGCTTGAACTCGTCTTTTTCACCAAGCTCTTTCTGAATGGCGCGCATCTGCTCATTGAGGTAGTACTCTTTCTGGCTGCGCTCCATCTGGCTCTTGACGCGGTTGCGTATCTTCTTTTCTATCTGCAGGATTTCGACCTCACGCTCCATCAACCCCAACAACTTTTCCAGGCGCAACAGGGCGTCCATCTCTTCCAGGATCTCCTGCTTGTCAGCAATCTGCACCGTCAGGTGCGCGACAATGGTATCGGCAAAACGACCAGGCTCTTCAACATCGGCAATCGAAGTCACCATCTCTGCAGGGATTTTCTTGCTGAGATTGGCATAGGTTTCAAAAGTGTTATTGACGCTGCGCATCAAGGCTTCCTGCTCAGGAGAGTCACTTTCCAGGTCAGGCAGCTGCTGCAACGAGGAGAAGATGCATTCGTCGGTATATTCAAGGTCTATCAGACGGGCCCTGACCTTGCCTTCAATCAGCACCTTGACCGTGCCGTCAGGCAGTTTAAGCATCTGCACAACCTGACCCAACGTTCCTAGTTCATAGAGATCGTCAGCGAGAGGGTCATCCGTTTTGGGATCTTTCTGGGTCACAAGGAGCACCTGTTTTTCATGCTCCATCGCCCACTCCAGAGCCTGTATCGACCGGGGCCGACCAACAAAAAGAGGCGTCACCATGTGCGGGAAGATCACGATATCCCTTAAAGGTAAAACAGGAAAGGCATCTGATTTAACGGATTCAGGCAGGACGTCTTCCGAGAGCTCGGTCATATCAATATCTTCCAGCTGAGCGCATGCCCGACAGGAACTCTATCAGGCCGACTCGGCGCATTCGTAGATTATTATTGGCTGGGTCCCCTTGAAGACCACATCTTCGTCGAGAACGACTTCTCTGACGCGATCCTGGGAAGGGATATCATACATGACGTCAAGCATTGCATTCTCAAGAATGGAACGCAACCCTCTCGCGCCCGTTTTGCGTTTAAGAGCTTCTTTGGCAACAGCAACCAGAGCGCCATCGGTTAATTTGAGGTTGACATTTTCCATGTCAAAAAGCATCTGGTACTGCTTGACCAGGGCATTTTTCGGCTCACAAAGAATTCTGACAAGCGCTTCCTCATCCAACTCGTCGAGAGTTGCCACGATCGGTAAACGACCGATAAATTCCGGGATCAGGCCATACTTGAGCAGATCTCCCGGCTCAACCTGACGGAGGACTTCGCCGAGTGGCTGTTCATCCTTCTGAACTGATTCGGCGCCAAAACCCATGGTTTTAGCCCCGACGCGCTGACCGATGACTGTCTCCAGGCCCGAGAATGCACCGCCACAGATAAAGAGTATATTGGTTGTATCAACTTTGAGGAACTCCTGTTGCGGATGCTTACGACCACCTTTTGGCGGCACGCTGGCTGTCGTTCCTTCTATGATTTTGAGCAAGGCCTGCTGCACGCCCTCGCCGGAAACGTCCCTGGTGATTGAAGGAGAATCAGACTTGCGAGCAATCTTATCGACTTCGTCGATATAGATAATACCTTTCTGCGCCTTTTCAAGATCGTAGTCTGCGGCCTGCAAAAGGTTCAGAATTATATTTTCAACATCTTCACCTACGTAACCGGCTTCGGTCAGGTTGGTTGCGTCAGCTATTGCAAAAGGTACATCGAGGACTCTGGCCAAGGTCTGGGCCAGCAAGGTTTTGCCGCTTCCAGTTGGCCCGAGCAAGAGAATGTTGCTTTTCTGGATCTCGACGTCGCCAGTTTTTTTTGCCGCCTCGACGCGCTTATAGTGATTATATACAGCAACCGCGAGGACCTTTTTGGCCCGCTCCTGGCCAATAACAAAGTCATCAAGGACGTCCTTGATCTCGACCGGCTTCGGCAACTGGCCGCTGCTTAAGGGGGTCTCCTCAAGCTGGGCCTCTTCGGCGATGATATCCTTGCAGAGCTCAATACACTCATCGCAGATATAGACTGCCGGACCTGCAATCAGCTTCTTCACCTCTCCCTGTTCCTTACCACAGAACGAACAGGTCAATTGGTCACTATTGCCACTCTTTTGCGTCACGACCTCACCCCTTGAAAACTCAGATTTTACTGAAGGCTACCCAGTTACTTGGATGGCGGATCCAACAGTCTCCGCGTCACTATGTCGTCGATAATACCATATTCTTTTGCGGCTTCGCTACCCATGAAGAAATCTCGTTCCGTATCAGCAGACAACTGTCCGATTTCCTGCCCGGAGTGTTCGGCCATGATGCCGTTGAGCGTCTCTTTCAGACGCAGGATCTCCTGGGCATGGATACTGATGTCTGTCGCCTGGCCCTGGAAACCGCCGAGAGGCTGGTGAATCATGATCCGTGCATGTGGCAGCGCGTAACGTTTGCCGGCCGTACCTGAAGCCAGGAGCAGGGCGCCCATGCTGGCCGCCTGGCCAACGCAAATGGTCGACACCGGGGCTTTGAGATACTGCATGGTATCATAGATCGCCAGACCGGCAGTTACAATGCCACCCGGCGAATTGATGTAGAGGTGAATGTCCTTTTCGGAGTCTTCCGATTCGAGGAAAAGCATCTGGGCAATAACCAGATTCGCAACATGATCATCAATGCCGCCTCCCAGGAAAATAATCCGGTCCTTGAGCAGGCGTGAATAAATATCGTAAGAGCGTTCACCGCGACCGGTCTGCTCCACGACCATAGGAATCAGGTTCATGCTTCCTCCTTCTCAACCTTCTTCGTTGCCTTCTTTTTCTCTTTATTGGGAACGACCTCTTTTACCTTGGCGCTCTCCAGCAGAAAACCGACGACCTTTTCTTCGGCAAGCTGTGCCATCAACCCGCCACGAGCTTCGGCGCCAGCATAATATTTTTTCACCATATCAATGGGGGCGTTGGCCATCGTAGCGATTTCTTCAAGTTTGGCGTCGATCTCACTCTCTTCAGCAACGATATTTTCCTGGTGACCAATTGCCTCAAGAATCAAGTTGCCACTGACTTGCTCGATCGCCGTTGTACGATAATTTTCACGGAAATTTTCCGGTGTTATCCCCAGCATTTCGGGCGACATACCTTGCGACTGCATGCGATTGCAGATGTTCTCATACATATAATCGAGCTGCTTGGCGATCATCGCCTCCGGCACTTCAACGGGGTTTCTTTCGATCAGCACACCAACCAGCTTTTCACGCAGATCATTTTCGACCCTGCTCTTCTCCTGGTTTTCGTAGCTTGTCTGCAACTGCTCTTTCAGTTCATCAAGTGTATCGGCACTAAAGTCTTTGGCAAATTCATCATCAAGTTCAGGGATTACTTTTTCCTTAATCTCCTTCATCACCACTTTGAACAGGACGGGCTTGCCGGCCAGTTCAGCTTGACCGTAATCCTCAGGGAACGAAACCTCGACGTCCTTAGCCTCCTCGCGCTTCATACCGACTACCTGGTCTTCAAAGCCAGGGATAAACGAATTTGAACCAAGTTCAAGCACGTGATCATCGCCTTTACCACCAGCGAAAGCCTCGTCACCGATAAAGCCCTCAAAATCAATAACTACAGAATCGCCCTTACGGGCCTTTTTACGTGTGGTTACTTCAAGCTGCGCCTTTGAAGTCCGCATTTCTTCGAGTCGCCCGGCCAGAACTTTTGGGTCAGAAACGAACTTCTCCTTCTCAAGCGAGACCTTGGTGTAGTCCTTAGCCGTCACTTCAGGCTTGATCTCCACCTCGGCTTCGTAAGTAAAAGATTCGCCCTTGTTGACCCCGCTGCTGTCGACAATACTGGGCTCACCTACAGCCATAATGTCATGATCCTGCAAAGCCTTGAAATAAGTATCGTTGATCAGGCTGCCGAGAACATCCTGCTCCATCTGAGCACCGTAATATTTTTCCAGAACCGATTCAGGCACCTTGCCGGCACGAAAGCCTTTAACCTTTGCGGTTTTACCGATTTTCTTGAAAGCCTTGCGGATTTCCTTGTCAACCTGTTCCGAGGAAACCTCAAAAATCAGTTTTTTCTTGATACTGCTGACTTCTTCAACCTTGACATTCATAAGTTTGATCCTCACTTCCTCGTCCGGTACCATACAAAAGCAAGACGGCAACCGGCAACATCCTTGGTCAGTATATTTTTCATAAAAGAGATGGTGCGGGTGGAGGGACTCGAACCCACACGTCGTAAGACACTGGTTCCTAAGACCAGCGTGTCTACCAATTCCACCACACCCGCAATTCTACCTGACAAACAATTAAGGCCCGGCTTTTCCCAGGATAACCGCCACATTCTGAGGGGTCGACGGGGAAAAGGCAGGCCCGGAATATTATGGGGTGAGTGACGGGGATTGAACCCGCGACAACTGGAGCCACAATCCAGTGCTCTACCAACTGAGCTACACCCACCACAAAAAAAGTAAATCTCAAACCAAGGCCGAGAAGTTTCGTCCCCGAAAGCCAGAAAAATGGCGCGCCAGGAAGGACTCGAACCCTCGACCCACGGCTTAGAAGGCCGTTGCTCTGTCCAGCTGAGCTACTGGCGCTAAAATGGTCGGGGAGACAGGATTCGAACCTGCGACATCCAGTTCCCAAAACTGGCGCGCTACCAGGCTGCGCCACTCCCCGAAGCACGATTTTCTAGCACGCAAAAATCAATAATGCAAGACTAAACTTGCACTTTAACCATCATTAATCATGAGAAAAGTTATTTTACCAGGTTCCGGCGCGCCCTCAGCCATCCTCTAGGCGGAAGCGAACCGGAATGCGCGCCTGGCTAGACACCGGCAATCCGGCGCGCTTGGCCGGAGAAAATTGCCAGCGTCGTACAGTCCTGCTGGCTGCCCGATCAAGCACACGATGACCACAGGACTGTTCAACCCGCAGATCATCCACCAGACCCTCAGCAGAGACATCGACCAACAACCAGACAACCCCTTCCCAATGTTTCTGTCTTGCCAAGTGGGGATATTCCGGCAGTGGGTTACTACGGTAGTCAGGAATAGCCTCGATCAAGGTCGACCTGTAAGCGGAGAGAGCCTCACTGTCGCGAAAACCCTTTTCAAAAGTTTGCGGAGTTCCGTCTGGAAGCACATCCTGTGCATTAGCTACTGCCGCTGTGGCTGCTTGCGGCTGGCGATCTGGAAACATTTCAGACAAATCATCAAAGACGACGTCCTGGGGCGTCATGCACACCATGTCAGCCGATGATGAAGTGGCCTGCGGTTCTTCTGTCACAACCAAGGGCATAGTTTTTTTTGGCAGATCTTTTGCGAGAGCACCTTGGGCAGAAGAGGACGCTACCTTTGGGGCAGAGTCCAGCGGCGTAACCTTTTTAACACGAGGCTTCATGGTTGTGGAGGGCAGAGCTGGCTGCAGTTGAGCCCTCTCAGGAACAGCAGGTGAAGAAACTTCCGTCGCAGGTAGAAAGGAAACAACCACCGGAGAGGCCGCCAGACCTGATTCTGCAGAATTTGTCGCCCACTCATAATAGGCCACGCCACCATGCATGCTAAAAGAGAAAAGCATGCAGAGTGAAAGTCTGAGAAAAGAGGATAAAGTCCCGAACATCTCTTAAAGCACCACCGGATTCAAAACGTTCCAATACGGATAAAAAACATCTAAGAGCAACAACATACCCTACAAGAACAGCAGGGCTAAGTTCTTTTAGGTTGGCACCATCTTCTAAATATCTGAGAAAAGCAGGGTTTATTTTTAAGGATGTCTAAACTTACAAGAAGTTCCAGACCTTGTCCACGATTTATAGATCCACTACTACCTTTATTGCCATCCTGCTGTTTCCCGGTAAAAATGAAGAGTGACAGACCCTTAAAGAAGGTCAAGCAATAAAGCAGTGTCTACAGATATCTCAAAGAAGCTCCGCGCTGAGGAAGTGTCCAGATATGATTCCCATAATGTCAAGTTTCGGAATTCACAGCGGAGGGGGGAGTAACGGGCTGACCATCGCCGAGCCACTTCTCCAGAATGCCCTTCATTTCCATCTGGCGAAAAGGCTTACTTAAGAAATCGCTCATCCCGGCCGCCAGACACTGCTCTTCGTCCTCGGTACGGGCATAAGCAGTCAAGGCAATGATCGGGATTTCCAGTCCGACCGAACGCAGATGACTGGTTGCACTGAAGCCATCCATCTCGGGCATCTGGCAATCCATAAAAACCAGATCGACCTGCTCGCGCTGCAAAAAATCGATTGCGGCACGACCGTTATCAACAATGATCAATTCGAATCCCAACTGGTCCATAAGAATAGAGATCAGACTCTGTGTCGTCGTATTATCCTCAGCCAAAAGGATCCGTTTACCAGAGCCGGTTGATCTTGCTCCCGTGCCAACATGAGGAGTCTTTCCCTTATTTTTTCCATGTAGGGCTTCAACGGTGGCTGGTCGCAAACAGGCAGATTCGTCGGCGAGGGGTAATAACAATTTAACAGAGAAGGTGCTCCCCTGGCCAAGCTCACTCTCCACGCTGACGTCACCATCCATCAGTTGTACGAGGTCCTTGACGATAGATAGCCCGAGACCGGTCCCACCAAAATTACGGGTCATCGTAGTATCGCCCTGATCGAAGGAGTCAAAAATCCGCTGTTTTTCCTCCGGCCCTATCCCGATCCCGCTGTCCTTGACAATAAAAAGGCTTTCAAGTGTATTCGTCGCACTGTTTTGGGCCACCGTCAGCGAAACAGAGACTTCGCCGGAATCGGTGAATTTCACAGCATTTCCTATCAGGTTCAAAAGGATTTGACGGATGCGCCCCGGATCGCCAAGAGCAGAGGGGACCCTGTCCGGCGCATGAAAAGTCACTTCGATATTTTTCGAGTGCGCGTTGACCTTCATCAAGCGCACGACGTCCTCTGTAAGTTGTCGCAAATCAACAGGCATGTTTACCAGTTCAAGCCTGCCAGCTTCAATCTTGGAGAAGTCAAGGATGTCGTTAAGGATTTCCAGAAGAGCCTCACCTGAGGAATAGATTGTTTCAACAAGTTGCAGGTCCGAGTCCTTCAACTCCCTCTGTCGCAACAGGTCGGCCATCCCCAACACCCCGATCATGGGGGTGCGAATTTCATGGCTCATATTTGCCAGGAAACGTGATTTCGCGAGAGTTGCCTGCTCGGCTTTTTCTTTCTCGGCCTCCATGGCCCGCGTGCGAATCTGGACCTCAAGTTCGAGATCTTTGCGGTGTCTCTCAAGCTTCTGGTCGCGTTCCTTAAGGGCCCTGATCATTTCATCGAACCCATGGAATAACTGGCTGAACTCGTCCTTGGTTGAATGAGGCCCAGAACCGACCAGACGTTTTTCTTTGGAGATTTGATTCATCCGGTCCACCAGCTCTTCAACTGGATCTGAGATATATCTCTGCATGCGGGCGCTGAGCAGAAAAGTAATCAGGACTGCAACGCCCATAGATAAAAGCCAGCCTATGGCCATATATATTTTCTGCTCCCGCAGGCCGCTCGTTTCAAAGCTGAGATAGCTATACCCGACACGCTGCCCTTCGTAGACAATCGCCATAAAATGCGACAAACGCCCATTCTCATCCCAAACATGCTCCGTTCCCAGCTGTCGGCCTTCCTCAATCTGTCGGCTTTCCATTTCAAGCAGCTCGATTAATTCATCTGAACTTGTTTGCGACAAAGGAGTTTGCTCAGGATAACGGACAATCGAACGGCCATTTGGTAGAAGAAAATATGCCGAGGCGACGTCTTTACGCACGCCAAGAGAGGAGATTATCTCCTGCATACTTGCGTGGTCTTTTATTGCCATCGAGTGACCGGCGTTGGCGGAAATCACTTTTGCGAGTGAGCTGAGATCCTCCCTGGCAAACTGATGCATGCGCTTCAGTTCAAGAAAAGCAAACTGAGCCGAAACCACAAACAGCACGAGCATGCTGACCAGAAATATGATCCCTGTCATTCTTTGTTGGACAGATAAAGGCTTGCGAAATAGCATAAAGATCCGGGCCCCCGCAACCGGAACTCAAGAGGTGAAATTCGGGGGATTTTATCAGCTAAACCATTAAAAGAAAAGATAAACCCACCGAACTCACACGGTGGCGTTTACATCAGTTGACAGGGGAGCACTTTCCCCACTGACAGACCACGCCGGTAAAGGCTCAAGCCTTTTACATAATTTCTTTTTTATATAAATACCTTTAAAGAGTGACATTCACAACCACCCGACCGTTAACCTGGCTGGCCAAGAGATTTTCGGCATATTCTGGAATCTCTTCCAAGGAGATAATCTTGAAGATCTGATCCAAAAGACCGACGGGGAGCTCTCTGGATAATCGTGCCCAAGCTGTTTTTCTCTGCGCTACCGGGCAGGTTGTCACTTCCACACCGACCAGCTTGATTGCTCGCAGGATGAAAGGCATGACGGTCGTATTTAGTTCGCTTCCTCCGGTCAGACCGGTCGCGGCAACGGTGCCACCATAGCTCATCTCAGCCAACATTCTGGCCAAGACTTTCCCTCCGACAGTATCAATCGCCCCCGCCCAACGTTGACTTTCCAGAGGTCGAGCCGTCTGCTCAAGATCGGCCCGGTCAATAATATCTGTAGCGCCGAGGCGATAAAGATAATCGTCCTGATCCCTACGACCTGTGACTGCTGCAACACGGTAGCCCAACTCTGCAAGCACGGCGATCGCGACCCCCCCGACCCCGCCACTGGCGCCGGTGACCAGAACAGCCCCCTGGTCCGGGGTTACACCTTGTTCTTCCAGGGCCATTACGCACAGCATAGCAGTGAGACCGGCAGAGCCAATGGCCATTGATCTCAACCCGCTTAAACCATCAGGGAGAGGGATAAGCCACTCAGATTTAAGTCTCGCCTTTTGCGTGAATCCGCCCCAGTAGCGCTCCCCCACCCCCCAACCGGTCAGCAACACTTCATCGCCGGACTGAAAATCTTGAGAAGCTGAAGATAAAACGACACCGGTCAAATCGACTCCGGGGACCATTGGGTATTGGCTGATGATTTTTCCCCGACCGGTTACTGCCAGACAATCCTTGTAGTTGAGACTGGAGTATTTCACGGCGACCAGAACATCGCCCTCGGGCAAGTCGTCAACCGAGAGCTCGCGAATGTGATGCTCTACCTTACCGTTCTCCTGAGTCAGGACCAGAGCTTTGAAGTGATCAGTCACTGTGATTCCTCATCCTTGTCGCGACGCCACTCCTGGGCCTGTGCGTATTGTTCGCACAGGTAATTCATTTGCTCGGCCAGGGCCTCTGCCGCAACATCCGCATTACGGGCCTTGATCGATTCATAGATACGTTCATGCTGGGCCAGAATTTTTTCACGTTCTCTGAACCGGAAAATGACCAGATTGGTCGCTGGCTGTAACGCTTCAATAACGGCAAACATGACAAATTGCAGAACTGGGTTCCGTGTCGCATCGACCAATGCCCGGTGGAAACGGACATCCGAGGCGCAGAAGTCTACATCCGTTGTCTCTGGATTTTTTTGCCGTTTGATTTCTTCTGACATGGTCAGGAGATGCTCATCCTTCCGGCGCTCTGCGGCAAGTCGACAGCAGGTCAACTCCAACTCGCGGCGGGCTTCGGCAATTTCAGAGAGAGTGAACTCGCCCATGCTGACCATGAGCATGGCAGCCCCGGTCAGAGATGACCGAAGGTCCTCCTGACTGGGTCGATTAACAAAGGTGCCACCGGTCGGGCCACGGCGACTGCGGATGAGGTTCTGAGCGGCAAGCCGCTTCAATGCCTCGCGAATGGTCGGACGAGACACGTTGAACTTCTCTGCCAAAACTTCTTCGGTCGGGAGTTGGTCATCAACCTTGAGGCTTCCATCTAGAATTGAGTTGCGGATATTTTCCGCTATCTGCTTGGCAAGACTTTCCGCAACGAGGGGTTGAAAATTAATCGCCATTTTTTCTGAGTTCTCCCTGTTCACTCGGGACTCGAGTGGTATTATTTATTTTCTACAGACTTCAAGATAACTCATTTCCGAAATCAGGGAAAGCATTTATATATTTGTTTGACAAATATATAAATGCTAAGTAATCTAGCAAAACAGTATAAGTTTACAGATCTATTTCTTTAAAAAAACCACCTTTTAAAGAAGAACACTAACCAGATAAGGAAAGGGCCAAACGATGAAAGCACTTGTCTACAAGGAATACGCACCCGATGATAATTTTGGAGATATCTTGACAGTAGAGGATATTCCGAATCCTGAGCCCAAACCAAATGAGGTTCTGATTCAGGTCAAGGCTTCTGCATTGAACTATAATGATGTCTGGGGCATGCGCGGCAACCCGATTCCGGTCGAACTCCCGCACACCTCGGGTTCCGATGCCGCCGGGGATGTCCTTGCTGTCGGCAGTGAAGTGACCAGCATAAAAGTTGGTGATCGGGTCGCAGTTCATGCCAACATGTCCTGCCGGGTTTGTGAGGCCTGTACCAGCGGCCGGGAATATGACTGCACCAAGCGCATGGTCTGGGGTTTCCAGACAACCCCCGGCAGCCATGCCGAGCAGGTTTGTCTACCCGAGATTAACGTGGTGAAAATTCCCGATACGGTCAGCTACGAGCAAGCGGCCGCTGCCGCCATGAATCTTCTTACTGCATGGCATATGCTTGTCGGGCGCGCTCAGATCAAACCGGGTCAGCTTGTGTTGATCATGGGCGGGCGTTCCGGTGTCGGCCATCTGGGAATCCAGATCGCCAAGCTCTACAACTGTACGGTTATAGCAACGGCCAGCCCGGAGAACGCAGATCTGTGTAATGAGCTGGGTGCTGACTATGTGGTCAATCACCGCGACGAGGGCTGGGTTAAGGAGGTGCGTGGCATCTGTAAGGAAATCGCCAAAAAGGACGGTGGAGCTCCGGGTATCGATGTCTCCTTCGACCATGTAGGCGAAACCCACTTTAACGCCCAGCTTACCCTGCTGAAATTCGGCGGCACCCTGGTTAGCTGTGGCGCCACCACCGGTTATGACGCCAACATTGACCTGCGCCACATTTTCTTCAAGGGGACCAACATCCTCGGCTCTACCCAGGGCACCAAGGCTGAACTTGAGCAGGGTCTGTACTGGATGGGGCAAGGCAAGATCAAGTCTGCCATTGGTGCCGAATACACTTTCGACCAGGCCGCGCAAGCTTACGAACAATTTCTCTCAGGTAAAGGGCTCTTCGGTAAAATCATCATAAAGCCATAAAAATTCTACTTTAACGGTTCTTGAACTAATTCGTGAGAACTGAACGGCCCCTTCATCTGGCCTTTCTCTGAAAATTATGTCACTATCCAGCCCCGCTTCCTGAGCGGGGTTTTTTATTTCCTACCCCAGCTATCAATCAGGCAGCAGTACGCTACAATTAATCATCATAATGACACCATGAAATGGAGCCCCTGATGAATATCGACCTTCCACTGCCGGGCAAACGTCTTGGCAGTTTCCTTGTAAAACAGAAGCAATTGGTCCCGGAATTGAATCTGGAAGCGGTTACTCTGCAGCATGAGTCAACCGGCGCGCGCTTGCTTCACCTCGCCTGCGATGATCCGAACAATGTCTTCGCTGTCGGCTTCCGCACGCCTCCGCCGGATTCAACCGGAGTTGCGCACATCCTCGAGCATACGGTTTTATGCGGTTCGCAAAAATATCCGGTTCGCGACCCATTTTTCGCCATGCTAAAACGCAGCCTCAACACCTTCATGAACGCCTTGACTGCAGCCGACTGGACTCTCTACCCCGTCGCCAGCATGAACCGCAAGGATTTCTACAACCTGATGGGCATCTACCTCGACGCAACCTTTTTCCCTCTGTTGCGCGAGCAGGATTTTCTTCAGGAGGGGCACCGACTCGATTTTGCCGATCCGGATGATCCCAAAAGCCTGATGATTAAAGGCGTCGTTTTCAACGAGATGAAGGGAGCCATGGCTGACCCTTCATCGTTACTGGGACGCCGCCTCAACGCAGCGCTCTTTCCGAGCAACTGTTACGGCCAGAACTCCGGTGGAGAACCTCTCGTCATCCCTGAACTGAGCTGGGAGGAACTGCGTGCTTTTCACAAGAGCTACTACCACCCGAGCAACAGCTGGTTTTTTACCTACGGAAACCTGCCCCTTGAGGAACACCTGAAACAGATAGACGAACTGGCTTTGAGTCGTTTCGACCGGCAGGACGTTACCAGCGAGATTCCTCTTGAACAGCGCCTGACCAAGCCAACCTGCAGCACACAAACTTTCCCCGTCGGCCCTGAAGACGATTTACAACAGCGCAGCATGGTGCAGATGGCCTGGTTGACCTGTCCGATTGAAGACACCTTCGAGCGTGCGGCCACCGGCATTCTTGCAAACCTGTTATTGGGTAACCCGGCAGCCCCCCTTTATCAGGGATTGATCGAGTCCGGACTGGGCCGCAACCTGACTCCGGGCACCGGATACCACGACGACTATCGCGACACCTTCCTCGCTACCGGCCTGCAGGGGACTGACCCGGAGAAGTTACCGGAGATCGAAGCTGTAATCCTTGACACCCTGACCAGAGTTGCTGATGAAGGCTTTCCACAAGAGCGGATCGATGCCGCCCTGCATCAGTATGAATTCGCCAATCGCGAAGTGACCGGAGATCAGTATCCGTACGGCCTCGGCTTGATGATGCGCCTGTTCGGCCCCTGGCTGCATGCAGACGACCCGTTCAGTACACTGAGAATCAGCCAGAATCTTGATCAACTCAGAATCGCCACCGCAGACCCGGATTTTTTCCCGCAAATGATTCGCCGGCACCTGCTTGACAACCCTCATCGGGTCACCTTGCTTCTGCGTCCCGATCCCACACATAGTCAACGTGAAGAACAGGCCTTCAACAAGCACCTGGACAAAATCCGCTCGAATCTCGATGAAGCCGCAATTGAAGGGATAAAGACTAATGCCGCCGAACTCGAACTCAGCCAGGAAACTCCAGATGATACGAGCTGTCTGCCGATCCTTGAATTGTCTGACATCGATGCCGAGGAGCAAACGACATCTTTCAGCACAGAAACGGTTTCCGGTTGCAAGGTCTACCGGTTCAACCAACCGGCCAATGGCATCACCTATCTGAACCTGCAATTCGATACCAGCGGGCTTGATGATGCCCTGCGACCTTACCTGCCGGTCTTTTGCGCCCTGATGCCGCAAATCGGTGCAGCAGGTCACGATTATCTGGCTATGTCACGGCGGATCACGGCAGCGACCGGAGGGATTCGCCTCGGTACCAACCTGCTGGAAAGTCCCATTGATCTCGACGTCATTCGTCCGGTTCTGGAGCTTAAAGGTAAAGCACTCGACCGTAATCAGGAAACCTTGTGCCAAATATTAACCGATATGCTCACGGCACCGGACTTCAGCGATCACGACAGGCTCGGCACCGTTATCGGTCAGGTCAGGACATCGATGGAAAATTCGATCCCCGGTGCCGGCCATTCATTCGCCGCACGTGCGGCGGCGGCATCGTTGACACCGGCTGCGGCGCTGCGTGAAGAATGGAGCGGCATGACCCAGGCACAGACGATCAGACAGACAAGCGAGCTAGACGATCAGGGACTTGCTGACCTGGCGAAGATCTTCAGAACAATCGCCACAAAGTTATTCACAGCGGCACGCACAACGGTCGCCGTAACTGCAGAGGAGTCATCCCAACAAACCGTAAACAAACCATTGGCCAACCTGTTGAGCACCCTGCCAAGCGATCCCGGGACGATTACAAGTCAACCAGAAGTTTTTATTCGTCAGGCCAGTGCCACTGGCTGGCAGCACAATCTCCCGGTCGCCTATATTTCACGTGTATTTCGTACGGTTCCCTATACCCATGGAGACGCTCCAGCGCTGATGGTGTTGGCTAAGCTTCTGCGCGCTGACTTTTTGCACCGAGAGATCCGGGAGAAGGGTGGCGCGTATGGCGGCATGGCCGGGTACAATGCCGACGGTGGGCTCTTTTCCATGCTCTCCTATCGCGACCCGCACCTGGAGCGCACCCTGGGAGTCTATCATCAAGCTGTCGAATGGGCCTGTCAGGGGGATTTCAGCCCGGAAATGGTCAAGGAGTCTGTTCTGACCGCCTTTGCCGAACTCGACCGACCGCTCTCTCCCGGCAGCAGAGGTTACCGGGAATTTATTCACCAGCAACAGGGGATAACTCACGAAATGATTCAGTCTTTCCGCAACGGCATCCTCGCCGTTGATCAGAAACAGCTGTCCAGGGTGGCGCAGGCTTACCTGGAACAAGCATTTGCAGACAGCTCCGTTGGCATACTGGCTGGCGATGCAATGTTCGAAAATGCAAAAGAGGTTCTGAACAAAATCAAGATGCAAATGATGCGTCTCAAATAAATATCTGGCAAAATTAACGCAAAGGGACAAAGGAAAGAACGACACCATCCTTATCTGACTTTGCGTTAAAGGCCTGTATTGTTTATAGTCACCAGCTAACAAGCTCCAACCTTTCCGGAAGACGAGACAGAAGATGACGATAAAAAACCAATTCGCAAGCGACAACTATGCCGGCATCTGCACTGAAGCCTGGCAGGCGATGCAAGAGGCCGACAGAGGATACGCAACCAGCTATGGAGATGATCCATGGACAGCCAAGGCCTGTGACGCTCTCCGTGACTTTTTCGATACCGACTGTGAGGTCTTCTTCGTTTTTAACGGCACCGCAGCCAACTCATTGGCCCTGGCATCACTTTGTCAGTCGTACCACAGTGTCATCTGTCATGAAATGGCCCATGTTGAAACAGATGAATGCGGAGCGAGTGAATTCTTTTCCAACGGCACCAAGTTGCTTACGGTAGGTGGTGATAATGGCAAGGTAGATTTGAACGAAGTCGAGCATACGGTCAAGAAACGCAGTGACATCCACTACCCGAAGCCCAAAGTTTTATCGCTGACTCAAGCCACGGAACTCGGCACTCTTTACACGCCTGAAGAACTGGTTGCGATTCATGGACTCACCAAGCGGCTCGATCTTAAGCTACACATGGACGGTGCGCGTTTCGCCAATGCCGTTGCTGCCCTACAGGTGCATCCGAAAGAGTTGACCTGGCGCGCAGGGGTTGACGTATTGACTTTTGGCGGCACCAAGTGCGGAATGCCGATGGGAGAGGCCGTAGTCTTTTTCGACAAGAGCCTTGCCAGAGAGTTCGACTACCGCTGCAAGCAGGCCGGACAACTGGCTTCGAAAATGCGCTATCTTTCGGCACCCTGGCTGGGTCTGCTCCAAGGCAGCGCCATGCTCAAGCATGCCGGCCATGCCAACGCGTGCGCCCACAAATTGTCCGAAGCTCTCACTTCCATTCCTGGCGTCACCCTGGTCAATCCCACAGAAGCGAACGCCGTCTTTGTACAAATGCCAGAAAATGCTGTTGACACCCTGCACAAAAAAGGATGGGGTTTTTACACTTTCATCGGCTCTGGACACTGCCGCTTCATGTGTTCCTGGTCGACAACTGACGAAGATATCGAATCATTGACTCATGATATCCGTGAAGTCATGGCTTAAACCTCTATGTGTGATACGAAATAAATGACAGAGACACAAACCCAGCACCACTTCGAAGCCCTGACGCCCAGTTTCATCATGGATGCTATTGAGAGCTGTGGATTTCTTTGCGACTGCCGCACCTTTGCACTCAACAGTTATGAAAACCGTGTTTACCAGGTCGGTGTCGAGGATGGTGCACCGCTGATCGCCAAGTTCTATCGGCCACAGCGCTGGAGCGATGCGCAGATTATTGAAGAACACCAGTTCTGCTTTGAACTGGTGGAACATGAACTGCCGGTCGTCGCTCCACTACTCAATGATCGAGGAGAGAGTCTGCTCCATTTTGGCGACTTCCGTTTTGCTCTCTATCCTCGACAGGGTGGACACGCCCCGGAATTCGACAATCTCGACAACCTGCTGATCATGGGACGCACCCTGGGCCGCATGCACGCCATTGCCGCTACGAGCCCGTTCGAGCATCGCCCCCGACTCGATTGCGCAACATTCGGTCATGCGTCAGTGGCCCTGATCAGTGACAAGTTCATCATCCCCGAGTACAAAGCCAATTACGATGCACTCACTGATGACCTGCTACAGGCAATCGACGAATTACTTGCCAACGCAGGCGACACGCCCTTCATCCGCACCCACGGGGACTGTCATGCCGGCAATGTATTGTGGCGCGATCAGGCGCCACATTTTGTCGATTTTGATGATGCCAGGACAGCACCGGCCATTCAAGATGTCTGGATGATGCTTTCAGGAGACCGCTCACGTCAGACCGCGCAATTGGCAGAGATAATCGAAGGGTATAATGAATTTTATGATTTCAGGCCAATTGAATTGTGTCTCATAGAAGCATTGCGCGCCCTGCGCATTCTGCACTACAGCGCCTGGCTGGCCAGGCGCTGGGACGATCCCGCCTTTCCACATCACTTCCCCTGGTTCAACACGGTCAACTACTGGGGAGAACACATCCTGCAACTGCGGGAACAGATTGCTGCATTAAATGAACCTCCTCTGGAAACAAATTAGCCGGATTTCCCCTTAATTTACTTTTCCCCGCCACGCGCCGCACGCTTCGAGTTTCAAGCTTGCCGGATAATTTCAACCAGTAGTTCCGTCACATGCGCCATATCGGCAACCGCAACAGATTCATCAGGGGTGTGAACGCGTGTCATACCGGTAGCAAGGATGATCATTTCGATGCCGTAGGCGTTAAAAATGTTGGCATCACTCCCCCCGCCTCCCAGACGTATCTTAAGGTCATGTCCAACAGCCGCAGCCGCGCTTCTGGCCAACTTCACCACCGAAGCATCTTCGCCTACTGACATGCTCGGGAAATCGGAACGAACCTCTAGTTTGACCTCTGGACGCACGCGTTTGCCATCTATCTCACACGTCATCGTCTCGGCAGCCGCCTCGAAACAGGCACACATGTGATCCGTCTGTTCCTGTAACTTCTGAGGGTCGTGGCTGCGGGCCTCTCCAACAACAGAGACCGTTTGCGGCACGATGTTGCGCGCAACACCTCCCTCGATGCGACCTATATTGGCCGTCGTTTCATGATCAATCCTCCCCAGGCGCATCTGGCTGATAGCAATGGCTGCCGTCTGAATGGCCGAGATCCCAAGTTCGGGGACCATGCCAGCATGTGAAGCCAGGCCTTCTATCTCAATCTGCAAGTGATTGGCACCTGGCGCCTGCAGGACCATACAGTCGAGCCCCTCAGTGTCGAGGGCGTAGCCGCGTTGCGCGGACACCAAACCATAATCAAAGTGTTTCGCACCGACCAATCCGATCTCTTCAGCAATCGTGACCACGACTTCTATCGGACCATGATCAATATCCTGCTCGTGAACTATTTCAAGAGCTTCAACAAGCTCAGCGATTCCAGCTTTATCGTCAGCGCCAAGCACAGTATCACCCGCACTGTAAAAAACGCCGTCACGCAAAACCGGCTCCACCTGACCACCCGGCTCGACCGTATCCATATGTACCGAAAAGAGAAGTGGCTCCGTCAACTTGCCTGTCCCTGGGAAAGACGCCACCAGGTTGCCGACCTCTCCACCGGTCGTGGCAGACGCGTTATCAAAACGGATTTCAGCACCAAGGTGCTGCATTCTCTCGACCAGGTAACCGGCAATGGCACTTTCTTGCAACGGAGGGCTGTTTATCGCTGCCAAACGGGCGAATTCTTGACTCAGACGCAGTTGGTTTATCATTCCGAATCTCCTCAAATAATTTGTATGACTTAAGTAACTTATCATCTCCTCTTGCGACAAGCAAAACCAACAAGCTTAAGGCGTACCAGGAGAGCAAAACATTCCGAAACGAGCACGGTGAAGTCTGACAGACTTCTAGACAAATCCTTCATGACCCTGCTACTATAAATAAATTTTGTTTTTCAGGATGTTGACCCTTTTCACGAGCAGGAAAAAACCCTTGGATTTTGATTTACACCCCCCCAAACATGCCACGGTCGGACGTAAGAAGTCGACCCCGCGCTTAAGGCTCTGGCTGCTTCTCGTTCTGGTCACACTTTTGCTCATCCCCCTTTTTCTGCGGCATACGGTTACCAGTACCGAAGCGCATACTGCGGCACCAGAAGTCCCCCAACCACCGCAGATTCGTAAAGAGATCATCAAAGGGACCATTGCCCAGGGTGATACCGTTTCAGCCCTACTGGGAGACTTCTTCTCTGCGGCAGAGATCCACGAACTAAACCGACAGTGCAAACCAGTTTTTCCTCTCACCCGCCTCAGCGCCGGACAAGCTTATCGGCTTTGTCTCAGCGATGAAGCTTTCGAGCGGTTCGAGTATGATATTGACACTAACGAACAGCTGATTATCTCTCGCGAAGCAGAGGTCTTTTCTGTCGAAAAAATACCAATCCCGTACACAACGAAGATAGCCCGGATACGAGGAACCATCACAAGCAGCCTTTTCGAGGCAGTCACCAGTACTGGAGAGAGCGACGTTCTGGCAATGAACCTGGCCGACATCTTTGCCTGGGATATCGATTTCATACTTGACATCCGCGAGGGAGACTCATTTCAGACGTTGGTTGAAAAACGCTACCGCGAAGGGCAACCGGCCGGTTACGGTCGTATTCTGGCCGCAGAATTCACCAATCAGGGCACAACATTCCAGGCCTTTCTCTATCAGGATGGCGACCGGCGCCCCGACTACTACGATGCCAAAGGTCAGAGCCTGCGCAAGGCCTTCCTCAAGGCACCTTTATCCTTCTCACGCATCTCCTCTGGCTTCACCATGCGCCGCTTCCACCCGATCACGAAAACATGGAAGTCCCATCCGGCCATTGACTACGCCGCGCCCAGGGGCACCCCGATTAAAAGTATCGGTGATGGCGTCATTATCAAGAAGGGCTACACACGAGGCAACGGCAACTACGTCAAGATCCGCCACAACAGCAGTTACGAAACCATGTATCTGCACATGAAGGGTTTTGCCAAAAACATCAGCAAAGGCAAGCGGGTCGTTCAAGGACAGAGAATCGGTTACGTTGGCAGCACCGGTCTGGCCACCGGACCGCATCTCTGTTTTCGCATGTACAAAAACAGCGCGCCGGTCAATCCTAATCGCGTGAAGGCTCCCGCGACCAAACCTATTAACAAAGCCAACCGGGCAGACTTCAACCTCAAGGTAAAAAGCCTTATGGCCAGGCTAACCGATCAGACTCTCATCAAAACGGCCAGTGCAAAAACCGCAGACAACACTTCTAATCAATAACCATCGCAAGGGACACATCATGGCCGTCAAATTAGGCGAACTGCTGATCCAAAAAAACCTGATAACCCAAGCTCAACTCGAGGAGGCCCTGCAGGCCCAGGTTATTTTTGGTGGGACACTCGGCACCGTGCTCATCGAGATGGGGCTTATTACCGAGGATGCCCTTGCCTCGATACTGGCTCAACAGCTTTCCATTCCCTGCGCAAAACCTGGACAGCTGGAGGAAATCCCTGAAGACGTCATCAAAATCATCCCTGCCGAGATGGCCGAAAAATATAAAGTCATGCCGATTGCTGTCAGCGGCAAGAAACTGCTCTTGGCCATGGCCAATCCGCACGACCTTAAATCAATCGACGAGATCTCTTTCCGTACCGGCTACATCGTACGACCGGTTCTGGCATTGGAAGTGCGTCTTGTTTTTGCCCTGGAAAAGCACTACGACATCAAGCGCACCATGCGTTACATTGCACCTCCCAAGGTGGTTCGCGAAGAGCTGAACCAACTGCACGTTTTTCATACTCCTGACGGACCGGTTGAATCTCTCGAAACAGAAGAAGATCTTGGCGTTCCAGGTTCAGAAAAGATTTACGAGAAAGCGGCATCAAGTCCGGAAGAATCTCAGGAGACCAAATCTGTCGAAGAGAAAACTGAAGAACTCGCAGACGATGATCTGATCGAAGAACTCGAAGAGGAAGAAATAACCCTAGAAACTACGGCGCAATCACTGATCAACATTCAAGACCGTAACGATGTGGCTGATGCCGTCATCGCGTATCTTGCTGCGCATTACGCGCGGGCGGCGCTTTTCATGGTCGTTGCTGGCCAGGTCACCGGATGGCGTTCAGCGAAAGAGGGTCAACCGATCGCCGGGTTTGATCAGTTCCAGCTGCCACTTTCGGAACCATCCGTCCTGAAAACAGCCGTTGAAAGCAATAGCTTTTTTCTTGGCCCGATCCAACAGAATGGAGCCAATCTCGCTCTGACTACTTTTTTGGGCAAACCCGCGCCACAATCTGCCCTGCTCCTGCCGCTGAGCATACTGGGTCGAGTTGTCGGCCTGATCTACGTCGATGACACTTCGAAGGACCTCTCAGAAGCCGTGGTTGAAGTTCAAAAGCTTGCCAGTAAGGCGTTGATGGCTTTCGAAATTCTCATCCTGCACAACAAGATTCTCAGGGTTTGAACTACCTGGTCCACCTCTACCTGGCCGGAGAAGACCCCGAGCTCCAACTAGGCGGCCTGATGGGTGACTTCGTCAAAGGTCCCATCCCGGAGAGTTATCCTGAAAAACTGGCTTTGGGCCTATATTTACACCGGCGGATTGACACACTCTCCCTGAACAGTCCACACACCAGACGAAGCAGACAAAGGCTCAATCAAAAATTCGGTCACGGCCGCGGCATTATCATCGACATCTTCTATGATCACTTTCTCGCCTCTTCCTGGCCTGACTACTCCCCGGAACCTCTTGAAGACTACTCTGCGAATATATACAAACTTCTGCAGAGATTTCATCATCAGCTGCCTGAGGGCCTTCAGCAAGTAGCTCCGCTCATGATCGAACACAACTGGTTGGTCTCTTATCAACATCGTTGGGTCGTCGGTAGAGCACTGCAACGAATCGCCGAACGATTAAGCAGACCCCTGCCCCTCGCTGAAGGTGTCCAAGAGCTTATTACTCACGAAACAGTACTACGCCAGGACTTCAGAAATTTCATGCAAGAGGCAACTGAATTTGTGAAAAAGGAAGTTAAAACTACAGCAATCTAATGTGACATAGGGGTCAGGTCTACACATTCCACAAAAAATGCATTTTGTGCAAAAAAAATGAAATATGTAGACCTGACCCCTAAGACGACTTAAACAGGCGAGTTTAAAAATGCTGTTGTTGATTTCAGGAATCTAGAGGTAGAAAATCAGAAAAAGAAGAGGCAAAACAACGCCGACGCTGCTCAATACGACTCCGCGGCACAAGGTTTTTCGTCGAATCATGAATAGACCACTGATCGACAGGAACGCAAGAGCTACGGCATAGAGATCGGCCACCCACGTCCATGCTTTTTTAGGATGATTGAGATGCAGGTAATTCATTTCGCGCAAACCGGGCCTGGGTATGGCTCGGTCATGAACTACGTGACCACTAGACAGCTCAATCAGAATCGAGCGGCCATCGACGAAGAGCTGCAGACGGCCGGGGGCAGGCCGATAACTGCTTTCCAGCTTACCGTGTTCATTTAGCCGCGCTAGAATCATGTGCACGGTGCCGGCGTCAGCAGGATCGCCGACTATCGGGCCGATATTAGCTTCGACCCGCTCCACCCGATAGCTCGGATTCCAATCGGCAATATGGTTAACGGCCACACCTGAGATCGCATAGACCAGAGTCAATCCGATGCATAAGAAACCGATGTCACGGTGCAGAGCATTATTCCAGGACCTCCAATTCATCGTTATTAAATGCCAGGGATTTCGGCCCCGAGGCCGCGAACACGAAGGATTGTTTCTCCCGAAACCACGGAAGTCGAATCGAAAGACTCTCCAGTCTCTTCTGCATGGTGCTTGCGCCTTGCAATGACTTCTTCACGCGTCAACTCCATGCTTTCCACAATTCCCTCAACAACAGCCATTTTGCCGCGAGCTTCCATCGGGAAAACAATTTCACCATCGGTCACTTTGATACGAATTTTTTCAAAATCCCGGTCACCGGCAAGGTAGACCCAACAACCACGGCGACTGCAGACGTCAATAACAAGACCGGAGACTTTGACTTTCTGACCGACATAATCCCCGGGATGATCAAGAATTGCAGAAATGGCCGTCTCTTCTTGCAAGGTAGGCCCGGAACCAAAGCTTTTTGCATAAGCCTGTGCCGGCACCAGCATCATTGTAAACAGGATGCTAATAAGGAAAATTTGCATGATTATCTCCATAAGTTTGATGAATAGCTGAACCATCCTACTTTCTGTATATATAGAAAGTCAATGCACAATCACAACAGTACAACTGGACAAGGGTTCCACTATTAAGAGAAGGGGTTTAGTCTCAAAGGCTGACAATTAAAAACGAATCGGCCATTCGGTCTCGTAACCAGGCGGGAAAAAACTCTCTTTGGTCCGGTTGAAATAACCGTATTGCAGATCAGGAAAACGCGCTTTGTGTTTTTTAAGCATTTCCAGCATCCCAACTCCACTGCCCTTGACACCAAGCGCAGAGAGGTAGAGTACCGGGTCGAGACTCAGGTTGCGCATCTGGATCATATCGATATCGGCATGATCGACCAGAGCGGCAAGGGCCTCTATTTCATCAGGGCGATCGGTTACGCCAGGGAAAACCAGGTAGTTGAGCATGGTATAGAGGCCTGCGGATTTGGCCCTCTTTAACGACTCAATTACATCTGCAAAGCGGTAGCCACATGGCCGGTAATATGCATTGTAGAGAGATTCCTGGGCTGAATTGAGAGAGACGCGAATCGATTCAACACCTGCATCAGCAAGCTTGTCAATGGCATCAGGCAGTGAAGCATTGCTGTTAAAATTAATCGTACCTCTCTCCGTCTGGCGGCGCATTTCACGCACTGCCTCACAGATCACATCCGCCTGGAGTATCGGGTCTCCCTCGCAACCCTGACCAAAAGAAACGATCGCGTTTTCCGCTTCCTTCAGGTGCGGTACCGCTACTTCACAAAGTTCCTTGACCGAAGGCACAAAAGTCAGACGCTCCTGACTGGCCGGGCAGCAGTCCGATTCCTGTTTGGAGATGCATCCGACACAACGTGAGTTGCAGGTTGGCGAAGTCGGCAGGGGCGCTTCCCAGCGCCTGAAGAATAGATTCTTGGCTGCAAAACAGTGATAATCGAGAGCACAGCGCGACAACTGCTCCACCAGACGATTCTCCGGATAGGCCTGCCGCGTCTTACGTACCAGCGGTTCGAGTTTGCGATCATCAAAATGATCAGGCTGCCATTGACTGTTGCGATCAACCTGGACAGCCGCTACGTAAAAACGCTCTTCTTCTACGCACCAACCTACGGCAGTGTAGGACCAGAGCGGCAGAGTCTGTCCCTTCCGCTGATAATCGGCGGCAGGCAACAGGGTGCGTGTGTAACCGGGTGTCAAAAAAGCCGAGACAGCCTGAATTGCCCCGCCACCCCACTGCTTGGGCAAACGATCCGCTGTCAGTTGCTTGCCCTTACGGCTGTCGAAACCGATCGGTGGTGTTTGTGGGATGGTAAAGAGGCGACTCCCTTCAGGGAGGGGGATCAGTTCTGCTCTTTGAGGTCGCACCACTTGCGAACCGTTCATCCCTGCCAACAAAAGATCGGGATGTTCAAAAACTTCGCCCCGCTCATCTGCGACCACTGCCAGTATGGTTTTGTCTTTTGCCACTGTGACTCCATGAACTTAATCAGCAGATAACTGGTACAACCTCCGCACGGAGGCGTTCACAACACTAGCACAAGCAGTGACCTGGAAACAATTCCTCCCGCACTCCTGCACCGAGACAAATTATCTGTCACATTACGCCACCGCCCTATTGTACTGTCTTTTTGTGTTGTTTGTTTTTTTATAAAACATCTTGACACCGTAGTTTATTTGATTTATTCCTTATCTAAACAGTAAACATTCAAGGAGCGAACAATGAAAACAATCAAAGGGTTCACAACAACAGCAATCCTGCTACTGGTAGGTCTGCCCACTCTGGTAAGTGCGGCAGTCGAAGACTATTTCATACAAACTGAACAACTGGATGAAAACCGTTCGCAGATAGTGGTTCTGGATGCGCGCCAGGCGCCAATTTATCTTCTAGGACATATCGAAGGGGCCCATAGTGTTCCTCGCGATGAATTCCTCGACAAACGCGGCGGCGTCAAAAGCCTGGTCCCAACAACGACGGACTTCGAGGCACTGATGGAGAAATTCAGCATCACGCCGGAGACCACAGTGATCACTTATGCCGAGGACGGCAACCCGTACGCAGCGCGCCTAGCTTGGACATTACGTTATCATGGCCATGAGAAAGTCCTGGTTCTTGATGGTGGTTACGAAAAATGGGCCGCCGAAGAACGACCGACAGCAATCCTGCCGACCGCTTTGACAACCCCTAGTCGCTATCGCGTATCATCTCCGGGCAAAGCTCGTGCAGAGGCGGACTATGTTTTGACCCAACTGGGCAACCCGAGTGTAGTTATCTGGGATACCCGTACCCCGGAAGAATATGATGGCAGCAAAGTTCGAGCTGATCGCGGTGGGCACATCCCCGGCGCCACGCATCTCAACTGGACCGAACTCCAGCACGAAGTCGACGGCGTCAAGGTTTTGCGCCCCGAACCCGAGATTCGCGCCCTGCTCGCAAAGCACGGTATCACCTCAGCACAGGAAGTCATCGCTCACTGTCAAACCGGCATTCGATCCTCTTACGCAACCCTGGTGCTTCAAGCTCTCGGCTATAGCGAGGTCAAAAACTATGACGGTTCCTGGATTGAATGGGCCAACAACCAGGCCTTACCGATTGTGAACGGAGCAGAGCAGTCACAGCCAGAGGAAATCGCTTTCCTGCGCAATTGATTAAACAACTCATTCGCGTGAGCATATAGGAGTCCAGCCATCATTTGGTCGGGCTCCTATTTTTTTAGCAAGACTCTTTAAGAGAGAAAATTCTGCAACAGGAGAAATTCAGGCTATACTGTCCGAAAAATTCAAGGAATCAAATAATGTCTATATCAAGCCGTTTGAAAAACCAGCTGATTGCCAAGGTGATTACTCGCTTCCCGAGCCTCGCCCAACGCTTTATCTCAGCGTACGAACCGTGGGAATCAGGAGAGCCTACCCCCTGGGTACCTGTAACAAAGCCTTTGCGCGAATGTAAGGTGGCCGTGGTCACGACCTCAGGAGTTCATCATGGCAATCAGGAACCGTTCGACATGCAGGACAGTGATGGCGACCCGAGTTACCGAACCATAGAGAGCTCGACCATTGGGAATGACTTCAAGATCACGCACGACTACTACGATCACAGCGATGCCGAAAAAGATCTTAATATCATTCTACCGCTCGAGCGTCTGCAAGAACTGCAACACGAGGGCATTATCGGCGAACTGGCCAAAAGCCATTATTCTTTCATGGGTCATATTGATGGTCGCCACATCGCCACCCTGATCGGTAGCTCGGCCAGAGATGTGATAAAAAAACTCAGACAGGACGCAGTCGATGTCGTTCTGTTGACTCCGGCCTGAGGCATCTGCAATCAATCCGTGGGATTGATCCAAAGAGAAATTGAGAAAGCCGGCATTACGACCATCGGGGTATCGATTGTGCGTGAGTATACCGAGAAGGTGCAGCCACCACGCACCGTCTATGTAAAGTGGCCCTTCGGCCACCCTCTGGGTGAACCGGGCAACGTCAAGCAGCAACGGGCCGTAGTCCTTGAAGCTTTCAAGGCGCTTTACGACTTTACTACTCCAGGAGAAATTGTCGATCTGCCTTTCCGGTGGCGGCGGCATGACTATGAGAATTATCAGGAACCAGGACCCTTCGTTCCAATTAATTAGCAAGCACCACGGGGGCACAATTAAGTATTGTGCTCCCGTAATTACTTCATGTTCACGGGTAATCAGGTTATCCTTTCCCAATGCGCACAATACTGACCACCCTGCATAGCAAATTTATCCACAACAGCCTTGCACTGCCCTGTCTAGCCGCTTATTGCCACGAGGATTGTGGTGAACTGCTGATTCGCGAGTTCACCACGCACGAACCACACGAATCAATTCTCACAATGTTAATGGCAGAAGACCCCGATGTCATCGCCTTCTCCGTGTACCTGTGGAATCGGCGCGAGAGTCTTGACCTGGTTGACGCACTCGCCGTGATCCGGCCCGAACTACGCATCGTTCTGGGAGGCCCGGAAGTCTCCTTCGACGGCCTTGATCTCTTTGAGCGACATCCTGGCATATCCGCGTTGGTCCGCGGCGAAGGCGAGGAACCGCTGCGGGCCCTTCTTTCTGCCTGGCAACAGGGACAATACCCACGGGCAATTCCACGCACAGTGCTGCATCGAGAAACGGAGTTAACAAGTGGCCCCGACAGCCCTCAGTTGCCCGACCTGGACAACATCCCCTCCCCTTTTCAGACAGGATTGACCGACCTTAACCGCGGTTTCGTCTATTTCGAAACCAGCCGCGGCTGCCCATTCCATTGCAGTTTCTGCCTTAGTGCCCGCGACAACCAGATACGCTCCTACTCAATGCAGCGAATAAAAGCCGACTTGCAACTACTCATGGATAAGGAGGTATCCAAAGTAAAGTTGGTTGACCGTACTTTCAATTACGACGCCCAACGGGCCAGGGAGATCTTCCGCTTCATCCTCGAGCACAACCGCTCAACGCATTTTCACTTCGAGATCGGTGCCCACTTGCTCGATGAAGACACACTGCAATTACTCGACAAAGTACCGCGCAATATGTTCCAGTTTGAGATCGGCATCCAGTCGACAGCGGAAAGCACCCTCAATGCCATCGACCGCAAAGTCAACCTGAGCAAGCTTGAAGAGAATGTCCGGCGCCTGGTAAAGAGTGGTCGTATCCAGTTACACCTGGATCTGGTCGCTGGCCTGCCCGGTGACAATTACGCCAGCTTCATTGACTCGATTGATCGGGTCATCGACCTTAAGCCGCACCACCTACAGATCGAACCGGTCAAACTCCTGCCAGGCTCACCGTTACGCGACCAGGCTGAAGAGTTAAAAATTCGCTTCGACCCCAACCCACCCTACACGATTCTCGACAATCTGGATCTCTCCTACACGGAGCTACAACGACTTCAGGAGATCAGTCGTCTCCTCGATCTCACCTATAATAGCGATTGTTTTACCACCTTCCTGGAGGAGTTGGCCGCGGTCTTCGGTTCTTTTGCCAAAGGACTGACCTGGCTGGCAGAGAAATGGCGGCAACGGGACCTGTTTCGTTTCCCTCTGAATCGCCAGGCGATCTTCCATAACATAATCAATATCATCACAGAGCACGCTAACGACCCTGCAAAAATGCGCCTCGTGGAAAGCTTGGCCTACGACTACGCACTCTGCGAACGCATTGTTACTAATCGTATTCCGGCCTTTTTTAACACAGAGCTGGAGACAGCAGAACAGATATGGGTACGTGAAACCGTGCAGAAAAAAACTGATGAGATCAAGGGACAGGGTATTAAATTGCAGTATTTCGCAACTATCTTTACGACACGGCAAAGTTCAAAACAACGCACTGTGGCCCTGTTTCTCTATCTCACTCAAACCGGCAAAAAGATGCGGGTTGAGGAATTTCGATTCAGAAACTAGACTTTTACGCTATTTTAAGGAGAAGTCATGGATGACAAACCGAGAGAAATCGAGCAGAAGCTGATCGAGTTTGCCACCAAAACTGCAGATACAATCCAGACTCAAGCGGGCCAGATACAGGCACTCAGTCATGTCATGCTGATTGCCCTGGTCTCCATGAATGAGCAGCACCCTGCCTTCAAGAGAGACTTTATTGATCGAATCGTGCAGGTACGTGATCAACTCTCCGAGCGACCAATCGATCAGTTCACCAAAGATTACTTTGGCGAGTTGGTCCGTTTTCTGGAGAATCCTTACCAGTATTCAACTGACAGCAACACTGGTGAAAACTCAGATGATCGTCCAAATTGGTTCAAAGGGATCATCGCCGGCGGCAAGAGACAAAAAGAGCAACCATCAGAGGAAGGGTCGGATTCTTAACGTAACGGAGTAAAATCGGCGGCTAGCCACGAAGCCGCAGTTACAGACGAGCAAAAACCAGTTCAGTTTCCTGGTTTTAGCGATTAATGGCTCAATAACTCTCCAACCGAACAATCATCCCGCCGATAAACCGTGGGTCGATATCCTCGAAACCGATCGAGCAGAATTCCTCTTCCCATATATCCAGGCAATAATTGGCAAAGTCCTCACCGCCAGTCATCAGAGAAGACAGCCACTTGACGGTCTCATCCCTCAAACGAGGATGAAGCACGCCAGACTGGGAAACCATGCCATGCAATCCGGCAAGTTCTTCTTCGGCAATCGGCAACGGCTGAAAATCCCGCCCCAGAAGTTTGTTGGCTAGAGAGGTCAGGAAGAATTCCACAAGGGTAATGTCATCAGCATTGCCTGGCTGACATCTGGAGAGATCCATAACCGCGGGGTCGGGCAGAGGAAACTGCAAGGCATCCTCAAAGAGTTGACGCTGGATTTCCATCCGGCCCAGCCATTGTTCCACCATGCCGATTTCAGCGAGGGTCGTAAAAAGACGCGTACCACCCTGAGTCGGGTCGGCAACGCCCTCGAAAAAGAGCGGAGGAAATTGCTTGAGTGCCGCGAGGCATGCACGTGCATTGTGATCAAGAAAAGGTGCCACAGTTGTTTTTAAGAGAGCATCACCCCGACGTTTGAGCCTTAAGGTTAAACTAAAGCCAAGACGGAAGAGATCTTCGCAGTAGCAGTCAGTCAAACAGGTTCTGGCCTCATCAACATCGTTGCCGGCCAACCATTCAAGACCCAGATTAAGATAAGCATCCACCTTGCCGACCACCTCGGTGACATGATCAATGTTGCCCATCTCTATGCGGTCAGCCAGAATCACTTTATTGACCACGTTGGCCATCTCCCAGGCCAGACTTTCATCCATTCCATCAGCGAGGACTGCGGCCAACAGGCCTTTGGGGCGAGCCAGAGTCAGGGTAAAACCGGGGGCGCTGGTCTCGCTCACACCGGGAGTCAACTTGACCGGTCGATCTTCACGATACGCGTCTGGATCAAGCCAGGCATAAACTTTTTGTGCCGTAAAGGTCTCTGGGATACCCATATCCAGCAAGCGTCCGGTGCGTTGTTGATAAACACTCTCCACGATCATTCCCATCGTTTCAGCGCGAACAGCCTCTAACAGATAGACGAATAATTCTGGAGAATAACTTTGCAGAATATCAAGAAGCTTGCCGAACAGTTTGGAACCATTCTCGGTGTAATAAGAAATCTCGTAGCCGCCATCGCGTTTATCTGCATCAATACGTGCATCACTGTTCTCATCGGCCTCGGGTCCCGACAAGATGTCCATTTCTGATTTAAAGATCAGAACCAGCTGCTCAAAGTTCATCTCCCGCAGGACATCGAAGACTGTTTCCTCTTCGCCCTGCATCAGTGAGATAAGCCAGCGATGGGTCTTCTCTGAATTGAACTGATCACCATCCCAGC
>CAZXBD010000121.1:0-4207 GCA_964638305.1 uncultured Geobacteraceae bacterium
CTGGGTTTGGTTCTGCCCGGTTTTCATCAGGGCCTGGATTTGATACCGTTGTTCCCGGGTTAGCTGTGTGTAGCCGCTCATGTGTGCTCCTCTTACTTTGGTCGGTGAGATCAAGCCACGATGCTACCGCAGCTCTCCCACCTAACCAAGAGTGTGAGTTGCACTTATAAGTTGAATTCAAGGCCCTTTGTAAAAACTATATTGCGGAAAATAAATTGGACCTTCCGTCGAAGCAAACAATTTCCCATCTATGGAAGGTCGTATCAAAGGATCTTAAATTATCTCCCGGAACTGTAGAGGACGATGATCTCAAGCGAATCCTATCAGGACTTACCTCTATCACGGATGGAATCGGGGCATTCCGAACGCACGCAGGAAGTGCACATGGTCGAGGTCAGAATTCATATAAGATCGCGGCTAGGCACGCTAGGTTAGCGGTTCATGCTGCTCACACTACTTGCCTGTTCGTACTTGAGACGTGGCAGGCGTGAAAAGTCGGTGGCTAACAAGTTGCTCAACCTGACCGTTGACAGCTGCCTCCTTGCGCTACCGCTCCAGTCGTTGCTGTCAAGGGCAGGTTAGCAAGACGTTAGCTGTTTAGGAGTGTCAAATGGATTGGGAAATATTCGTGTGGATGACCAGCACTATCCTTGCGTCGATCGGTGCCGGTGTTGCTTTGTGGCAAGCTCGCCAAACCTTCGGGCTGCGTATGCGAGAACATCGCTGGAGACAAACTGAAATGGGAAAGCGTTTGGTTGATGAGCTTTTCGAAGAAAAACGAGCGTTCAAAGCTGCTCTGATGCTTGATAAAATGACGCATAGCCTAGAGCTAGCAGATGGGCAGAAAGTCCCAGTCGTGTTCGATGATGTGCAAAGAGCCTTGGCGGCTGCCGACAACCCACGCGACGAAAGGGAGCGCTCTATTGTGTTTTGCTTTGGCGCATTTTTCTACTTTATTGATCGTATTGAGCAATTCATTGAAGTTGATCTCGTAAAGCTCGAAGACGTAACGGTACCATTGGAATACTATGTCAATATCATTTCGGAGGACAAAAGTCTTTACGAAACTTACTTGAATTATGTGGGTTACAAGCGAGCATTGAAATTCTTTGATCGTTTTGAACAATGGTCAAAGATCTAAATAGCTAACGAGCGTATGCTACGGACCAAAATAGCGGTGGTTTTTTGTTTCTTAGAGTTGTCTTGAAAGTAACATCTTTTAGAAATAGTAACGTCTTAACAGTAGTGCCGTCCTGCAAAGTGTCGTTTTTGATTTGGCCGCAGATGCGCAGTCCGTTGGATGCCGTGTTCAGTAGCCAACGCCCGGTTGAAGGGCGCGCACATTCGAGAGCCATCGTGTTGATCGCCATGTCCGCCAACAATCGGTTTGAGACAGACGCGCAGAGGGCGTGCTCCTCAACCGGGCGTTATGTTTAATAACAAGAATCATGGAATTAGAGAATACCAGGAATCTGACTGGGTCAAAGTATGGCCAATCATTGAAAAAGTTTTTCGTGCGGGCGAAACCTATGCCTATTCCCCAGAAATCACAGGAGATGAAGCGAGAAAAGCATGGATAGAAGCTCCAAAAGTAACATATGTTGCTGTTGAAGATGACAGCAGTATACAAGGCACATACTATATAAAACCAAACCAACCAAGCCTTGGTTCACATGTATGCAACTGTGGCTATATTGTTTCTGAAAACGCTAGAGGAAAAGGCGTAGCATCAAGCATGTGCGAACATTCACAACAAGTGGCTAATAACTTAGGCTTTAGAGCTATGCAATACAATCTCGTGGTTTCAACAAATGAAGGTGTAATACGTTTGTGGAAAAAACTAGGGTTTCAAGTTATTGGCAATTTACCAAAAGCATTTAAAAGCAAGAGCTTTGGTTACGTTGATGAACTTATAATGTATAAAGAACTAAAAACATAACAAAACGTTAAACCGGATCGGCGCAAAAAACTCGCCTTCCCCGTTAACTCGGCGTTAGGCTGCATAGCCCACCCTATTCGTGAAGTTAATTGTCCGCCCGAGTAGGAAAGTCGAAATATGATTTCAAATCTCAGGATATCCAGAGTGCGAACCCCTTTACAGCGAGGTACTGTGTTGTTGCCCACTCGCGGAACGATGCTCCTGATTAGCCGCGCATGCCTTGCGACAGCATTGCTCGTGATGATGGCCGCCTTGGGTCAGTCGGTTCACGCCACAGGCGGAGGTCAGACGAGGTTTCAGCCCATTTCGACGCAGTTCATCGCAGCATTGGGTACTCCAGGTGCAACCTCCGGGAGCGGCGCGCAGTCGTGGGGTCTCTGGCCTCTGGATCCGGGCCCTCGGGGAGTTAGGTTGAGCAGCTTTGAGCAGTTGGAGGAGGCGGGTGGAGTCGCCCCAGCACGCTGGAAATTCGACCACACAGACTGGTGGCTGGAGGAACACGGCCTAATAATGGAGCAGCCGAGATTTCCGATCCCTCCTGGCAAATACCTGGTCACGGGTGACCGCGAGGTCACGACCGTGCTGACCATTCATCCCGCTGACAAGGATGGAAATAGGCGCTGGGAGCTCGATGCCCACGCGACGCTCTATGACGTGACGCACTTGGCGTGCCGCTCCGCGCGCTATACACCGACGACTGGTGATGGTTCGTGTTCTCCGACAAACGCGCAGAAGACTGCGTTTCCGGTCACTCCAGGGGGGGCGATGCCTACAGTCGAGGGCTGCAAGAAGCAAGACTATGCGGTTCTCTTCGTGATCGCTGTGGCCGTGGAAGACGAAGGCCGGTGACGCCGGCAAGATTCGTAGCGTATAGCGAGATGTCGCCCAACAAGCGCATGCAGTCGGGCAAACCACTCGCTACGCTTGCGGTCTGCCGCTGATGCGTTGCGTTACCCGTCGAACAGAGGTTTCCCGTATAGTCAAAAAACTAAAAACCCGCTCTTGAAATACAGGGAAACGTAGCCGCCCAACTTCGGAAAACAGATCTAAAACAGGTTTGATGGGAAACGAGGTCTAGGCAGGAATGACGTAAATGCTTGATTTAATTGGTGGGCCGTACAGGGATCGAACCTGTGGCCCGCTGATTAAGAGTCAAAATCTCACAGACATGCTAAGGGCTTGATTACCCTCTGGTTTCCCCGTTTCTTAAGAAAATACAAGGGTTTTTCGGATTCTATTGAATCTATAGATTCTATGAATTCTATCTGTTGGGAAATTTTCTATCACAAATCTATCACAAGCAACCGATCCCTCATCCCTTCAATAAATTTATCTGCATTAAAAAACTTGAATATTTTAGATGCCGCGAGGCTGGATGAGTTTTTGTCGAGTAGAATGAGACCTTCCAGTGCTACAGGCATGACGTTTGTGTTCTCTGTTTGCCGCCTGGTTTCCCGGCGGTGCCACATGATCTCAGCCATACACCAGTTGTGCCTTAAACCCTCACAGAACCGGACAAGCAGATTTCCCACATCCGGCTCTTCGTTCAACCATTCAGCCGTGCAAAAGGGTTCAGGTTGACTCGCACTCGCTCCTGGGGCCATCCCACATGCCTCATGGCCTGTTGGAAGCCCGCCCAGGTATACGACTTGCGTTGGCTCCGTCGATTGAGCCATTTGAACAACACCCGACGCGTCAGATGCCCATACAGCTTGCAGCTCTCTGAGTTGTCCGTGATGGCATAATAGTTCAGATGACCCTGAATCCGCGCCTTGGCCCGACGGAGCAGTTCGCCCGTGGGCAGGAGGTTGCGGTATCGACAGATCCAATCCGTCAACCGAGCCAGTGACTGCCTCAGTTTCTTGCGAGAAGTTTTGCGCTTAACCTTGAACGCGCCATAACGGGTTTTGCCACAAAAGAAGGTCATGCCCAGAAACTCGAAGGCCTTGGGTTTTTCTCCTCTTCGGTAGGCATTGGCGCGTGCATAGCGTCCGAATTCAAGGCGTTGCGTTTTCTCCTCTGCGAGCTCCAGATGGAAGCCCTCCATCCGATGGCCAAGACATTCTAAGAAAGACTCGGCATCTGTCTGGTACTGGAAACATGCCACAAAATCGTCGGCGAAGCGGAACAAAGAGGCTTCGCCCTGACACTGACGACGAACCCGGCGTTGAAACCAGCTATCCAGGACATAATGGAGGTAGACATTGGAAAGAACGGGCGAGAGAATCGAGCCTTGTGGCGTCCCGACTTCTGCCGCCTCAACCTGCC
>CAZXBD010000122.1:0-3339 GCA_964638305.1 uncultured Geobacteraceae bacterium
AAGTGGCAAAACGGGCCGAGAACTCGCATCAACTCACCCGACAACGAGAGCAGCAGATGCGGCGATTTAAATCAGCAGGGCAAGCGCAACGCTTTCTGTCTGCCCACGGTCCGATCAACAATCTTTTTCGCCTTGGTCGTCATCACATGAAAGCAGCGCACTATCGACTGTTTCGCGATCGGGCGTTTGACCTATGGCGAGCGGTTACGTGTGTCCAACAAGCAGCCTGACAGCAGGAGCAAACCATCGATCATCGGTTTCTAGAACCATCAACCAACAACTTGACAGTACCCTCTTGAAGAATGTTGATTCTTATTTGAAGCTTTTTGCTTGTTTTAATAAAGAGTAGCAAGAACAAACGAAACTTCAACAACTAAGCTACTATGCCAGCTTTTTTAGATGCTAATCTCCTGCTTCTAAGAAAATATATTTTTACTTCGAATATGACGTGGCTCTATCCACTCGCGATCGCAGCTTTTACGAATCCTCTGATTTGCTCTGATAATCGACTAACCACCTATTAGGCTCACTGAATCGCTAGTTTTTGATCGATTGGCCTGGGTTTCCCAATACCATAACCTTGGGCATAGTCCACACCGATTTCCTTTAGCTTTTCAAGTACGGCATCGTTTTCCACAAATTCGGCAATCGTCTGTTTGCCCATGACGTGGCCTATTTCATTGATCGATTTCACCATGGCGAGATCCATGGGATCATCCAGAATATCAATAACAAACAGACCGTCTATCTTAAGAAAATCCACTCGCAGGTTTTTGAGGTAGGCAAAGGAGGAAAGGCCGCTGCCAAAATCATCCAGGGAAAAGCGGCAACCCATCTCTCTTAGGGCACTGATGAATGCTGTGGCACTTCGAAGATTGGCAATAGCCACTGTCTCCGTGATCTCGAAACAGATCTTTCTCGGAGGAATGCCCGACGCCTCCAATTCCTTGACAACAAAAGGAAGAAAGGTCTTGTTGCTAAGAGAGAGTCCGGAGAGATTAATCGAGCAGAGGTTCAGCTGTTCCTGTTGCTTTGGATGGTCCTGAAGCCAGTGGAATGCTTGCTTGATCACCCAGCGGTCCAACTTGTCAGAAAGGTTGTAACGCTCAGCTGCACGCAGAAAAGCGCCAGGTAGGATCAGGTTATGCGCCTCATCCTCCATCCTCAGGAGCAGCTCGTAGTAACCAGCTTGATGGTTCTTGCCGCCTTCGATCGGCACGATATCCTGAAAATAGAGTTGGAAGCGCTCTTCCTTAATTGCACGGGGCAGACGTACTGCCCATTGCATCTCGCCGTGGCGTCTCGCCAGTTCTTCGTCATCCTCTTGGTGAAGGTGGACTCGGTTTCGTCCCTGCTCCTTCGCCATATAGCAGGCGCTATCTGCGGCACTCAACACGCCATCAATGCTTTCACTCTCCCTGTTTACGGCCACCAGCCCGACACTCACACCGATATTGAAAACCTTGTCTTCCCAGAAAAAGCTCATTTCATCAACGGTCTTGATCAGATTCTCTGCCACCCGTCGGGCCTCATTAAGGGAACAGTGTTCCATCAGAAGCCCAAATTCATCACCACCCAAGCGCGCCAGGGTATCCCGCTTCCTGATACGTTCCTTTAATAACTGCCCAATCTGGCGCAGCAATTCATCACCCGCTGCATGGCCACTAGTGTCGTTGACCAGCTTGAACTGATCCAGATCCATATAACAGAGCGCATTCTCGGTGGCATCCGTACAGGCCGTTTCTAGTACACGCCGCAGACGGCGCTCAAATTCATGGCGATTGATCAGACCGGTTAATGCATCATGACTGGCTTGAAAAGAGATCTCTCGCGAGAGATTTCGCGCCTGGGTCACATCCTTGAAAACCAGCACCACGCCCAGTAGCACACCATCCCTGCCACGAATAGGTGCTGCTGAGTTCTCGATGGCGTATTCTTTTCCTGAGCGACTCACTAACACCGTGTGATTCGTAAGGCCGATGATCTTGCCTTCCTTCAGGCAGTGTCCTAGGGGGTCCTGTGTAGGCTTCCGGGTCTCTTCGTTGATGATGCGGAAGACCTTCTGCAGTGGCTGCCCCTGAGCCTCCTCTGCCGACCAATCTGTCAAAGTTTCCGCAATGGGGTTGATGAATTCGATGATGCCTTTGGCATCCGTTGAGATCACTGCGTCACCGATGGAGTGCAGGGTGACCTGGGCACGTTCCTTTTCCTCGAATAAGGCCAGTTCTGCCTGTTTTTTCTCAGTAATATCCTGCACAGTACCGATGGACCTCAAAGGGTTGCTCTGCTCGTCAAAGACTGTCTCGCACGACTCTTCGACATACTTGACCCGTCCATCCGGCATCAACAACCGGTGAACGATATTATAGGGTGTTTTGTCCTTGAGGGAATCAGAATACGCCTGATTCACCATCTCCCTGTCATCCGGATGTACGGTGTCTAGGAAGGCCTCATAGGAGGCGCCAAACGTTTTGGGATCGATTTCAAAGATGCGGAAAATCTCATCCGACCAACGCAGTACATTGGTGACCAGATCAAGTTCCCAGTTACCGAGATGGGCCATGCGCTGTGCCTCGGCAAGACTTAACTCGCTCTTGCGTAACTTCTCTTCCATCTCAAGGGCAGCCTCTGCCTGCTGACGCCGGTCGATGTTTTTCAATAATGACTTATGCGATGATTTAATTCGCCGAGCGGCCAGCAACCACACAGGCAAGACGATAAATAACAGCATGATCGCACCTACGACAGCACCGACCGTCTGCCTTCGCAGCAGCTTCAGTATGTCTTCTGTTTCATGCTTAACTTTGTCAAGCATTACCGCCATTCCCTCGGCATATATCCTTTTTTGCTTTTCATAGGCAATGCTATACAGGATTGTCTGGGCCCCTTTTATTTGATTCTCCTCAACCAAATGGAATGCGCGATTTTCCATATCAATAAGTTTGCTGTTGGCCTCATCCGTCCGACTCGCCGCATTGGCAATATCCGGCCTGTCGGAAAGATGGATCGCCTCCTTAATGACCGATTCCAGTTTGGGTTCGTACTTTTGATACCGCTTGATCCATGCAATATCGCCGGTAGCAACGGCCATGCGCGCTGACATCGTCAATACTTCATCAAGATAAATAATCTCGCCCCGGAGTTTACCCAATTGAGTAAGGCGATGACCGATTTCATACACTGACCGATACTTTTCGTAGGCACCCCAACTCAACCACCCCACAGCAGCTACCGTCGCGAGTGACGCAATGACAATCAGCCATATGGGAAAAATCTTTACCCTATCTACGTCATGCATGAGTTATAATTGATGGCTAGAAAATTCAAAGGAAAAGAATA
>CAZXBD010000123.1:0-2251 GCA_964638305.1 uncultured Geobacteraceae bacterium
GAAGCAGAACGTGGCCGAGGGAGACGCCCTGGTTGTCTTGCACATTGACCTTCTTAACAATGCCGTCGACCATGGGGGCGATGGGGACGACAAAACCCCTGATGTCGGCCTGGTCAGTGCTGGGGGTCAATCGATCGGCGACGATACACCAGACGAACAGAAACAGGCACCCGGCAAGGACGATAAGCGTAATTCGTCGAACCGGGTTACGCTCCTTAATGCTTTTTCCCTTGCGGCCCTTCCCGGACGGCGCGGACTGCTCGGTTTCGGCCACCGCCGGTTTATCTTTCTTGTTCGTGTCATTGGATATATCGGTCATGGAAACATCTCCCCTATATATCGGGTTTAAAAAATACGATCTCTATTTGGAAATTGTGATACGGATGTGCCCGTCACATCTGATACCTACTTCCGATACTAGCTTCTTTCTCTCTCATGACTGCTCGTGCATCCACATTTCATTCAACCAGTTCAAATTCGCCAGGTAGCCACTTACCTTTAAACCACGCCTCCGTCGGACTGTAGAGGCGCAGGAGGGTGAACCAGCCTTTACCGGGAACCGTCTGCAACCAGTTGTTCTCCTTGCCGGCCGGCGCCTTCGGACCGAAGTAAAGATCCACTGACCCGTCGCTGTTTACGCTCACTTTGCCCTTGTCGCGTTCGCTGCTGTAGCTGGGTATGCGAAGGCCAGCAGCATGGCCATGAGGATGCATAGGTTGCTTACTGCTTTGAGTGTCATATTCGCCTCGTCTATTTATTCATTTTCGAATTAGATCCGATGACTGAGTCCCGGACCATTGCCAGCTTCTCGCTCTTACATCAGCGAACACCAGCAGAGCTGGGGGTATGTGGAAGACCCTTAGAAGGGGCCAAGACCTCTCTCTGCAGGCGGTTGCTGATACTTTGTAAGTCTCCCGATTATGCCGATGATTTACCATATTGAAACTATCCTTCGATGACTTTCCGAAGTTCATGTTCCGCGTCAACGGTCAGCGAGGTTTGAAAAACTTTCCCCTTGAAGCCCTCCTGCTTTAGCCTATCGAGTACTTTGTCCGAAGTTACTTTGTGTATCAGGATAAAAAGAGCCGAGGTTCCTTCAGTGAGGTTTCCCGCAACTTCTTTCATGAAATTGTTATTGATTCCAATGTCCTGCAGTCTACCCGACAGAGCCCCTGCTCCAGCCCCTATGGCCGCCCCTAAAAGCGGGTTGAAAAAGATCAGGCCAATTAGCATCCCCCAGAAAGTGCCACCAACCGCACCTGCTGCAGTCAAATTGACAGCCTGGTGCAATCTGATCTTACCTTTCTCATTCCTGGTGACGACCACAATGTCTTTCATTTGAATTAAATACTCTTTTTGCATCTTGGCGAGCGCTGCACGCATCTCAAAAGCCGTCTGCTCATCTTCGAATTCAATCACAACAAGGTCACTCATTTTACTTGCTCCTCTCTTTTAAAATTGAATTAACGCAATGTAATTATTGTACAACCTTATAAATCTAAGAACTCGGATATCACCGTTTACATAAACGTAACCTTACCGCTATGAACGTCGTACATGGCGCCGGCCAGTCCGATTTGACCCTTGTCGACCATGCCCCGCAAAATAGGACTGCGCCCGCGAATGCGTTCAACGGTCAGCACAACGTTTTTATCGGCTACGGCTTGGACAAATTTATCATTCTTCGAAGATCGGTCGGGTTCAAACCCGGGAACGGCCGCCACCGCCGGTTTGATGTTTGACAGCGTCTGGGTGAGATTGCCCAGCACAACATCGTCACAGGCTCCTTTGACGGCACCGCATTCCGTATGACCTAAAACGAGAATCAATTTTGCCCCCGCTGCGGCACAGGCAAACTCCAGGCTGCCGAGGATTTCGTCATCGACAAAGTTCCCGGCTATTCGTGCACTGAAAATATCGCCGATACCCTGGTCAAAAATCAATTCATTGGACGCACGCGAATCCATGCAACTCACAATGGCTGCAAACGGAAACTGTCCAGAGCCAGTCGCCTTGACCTGTTGCATCAAATCGCGCTGGGTCATCTTGCCCTGGATGAATCGGTCGTTGCCTTCTTTGAGCATTTGCAGCGCTTTTTGTGGGGTTGTTGCACTCTGGGTTTGTTTGGTTTGGGTCACAGCGGATTGGGCGGCATGCGCCTTAATGGCTGACAGGGCCAGGCTTGAACCCGCAGCGGCTGCGATCAGTGAACTGCCGGCTTTCTTCATAAAGTTTCTGCGATTTGTATCAA
>CAZXBD010000124.1:0-54602 GCA_964638305.1 uncultured Geobacteraceae bacterium
GCCATCGATGCCTATTTCGCCGACAACATCAGCTACCCGGAGTCTCTGGTGGCATTGGTCGAAGGCAAGTACCTGCGCGATATCCCTCGTGATCCACTCACCCAGTCTAGCGAGACCTGGGAAGAGATACCGCCAACCCCGAACGATGAAGGCGAAGTTGCCGAAGGCGGCCTGGAAGACGTTCGCAGTGGTGACGACCGTGTTGGTCTGAATGGCATACCCTACCGGGAATGGTAGAAATCCGATTCCTTAACCTGTTCACAGATACAAAAATATGATCCAGCTTTTTAATGTCTGCAAGGCCTACCAGCGTGACCAGAACGCCCTGACCGATGTAACACTCAAGGTCGAAAAGGGTGAATTCGTCTATCTGACCGGGCCCTCCGGGGCCGGTAAATCCACTCTGTTGAAACTGCTTTACTGCGCCGAGCGTCCCAGTCGTGGCCAGATCCTGGTCGATGGTCGCAATATCACCCGTTATGGGGCTTCCCGGATTCCTTCTCTGCGCCGTAACCTCGGCATTATTTTTCAGGATTTCAAGCTTTTGAAGCGGCGGACCATTTACGAGAATGTGGCCTTTCCGTTGGAGGTCCAGGGACGCAAGCGGTTTGAAATCAGCAAAAAAGTCTACCAGGCGCTCAAGAATGTCGGCCTTGAACATCGGCTGAATCATCATCCCCTGCAACTTTCCGGTGGTGAACAGCAACGTGTTGCCGTGGCACGTGCGTTGGTGGTTGATCCGCTGATTCTACTGGCCGACGAGCCGACCGGCAACCTTGACCCGGAAGTGACCCTGGATATCATGGAGCTGTTTAAAAACGCTAATGCACGCGGCACCACGATTATTATGGCGACCCACGATCGCAGCCTGATACGCCAGTTCCCAAGACGAATCGTCTCTCTTGACGGCGGCAGCCTCGCCACCGATGACCTGCCACTTTTTCGTGGCAGTGCTGACATGAGGGGGCCGATCTGATGTTGTTTCGATCAGGCTACTTCTTCAAACGTGCGCTGCGTAATATGCGGCAAAGTCCGGTATTGAGCCTGGCCTCCATCGGTACTGTTGCCGTCGCCCTGGCGCTGCTTGCGTTTTTTGCCATTGCTGTTCTGAACGTCCAGCAATTGACCACATCCTGGGGCGAGGACCTGGCTATAGTCGCCTACCTCGATGACGTGCCTGACAAGGCGGTCGTTAACAGTTGGATCAAAGAGGTCGAAAGTTACCCCGAGGTGGAAACGGTCGAGTTTGTTTCACGTCAGGCAGCTTTTGAGCGATTCAGCAAACGCCTGGGTGACGATGCGGACCTGGTTGAGGGGCTTGGCCCGGAAGTGCTGCCCGCGTCGCTGGAGATTTCTCTTGCCGATGATTGGCGCAGTGAACCGGCGCTTGCTGCGGTGGTTGAGCGTTTGCGAAAGGACCATCGGTTCGATGATTTGCAGTATGGCCAGGGTTGGCTGGAAAAACTGGAAGCCTTCCTCCTCCTCTTGAGGGTGTCCGGTTCAGCGCTTGGCGGTTTTCTGGTCTTTGCCGCATTGGTGATCGTCGCCAACACCATCAAACTGACCCTTTATGCCCGCCAGGACGAACTTGAAGCGATGGCCATGGTTGGAGGAACGTCTCTCTTTATAAAACTGCCTTACCTGGTGGAAGGGGCTCTTCAGGGCCTGTTGGGCGGCCTGACTGCCCTGGGTTTGAGCTTTCTGGTATTTCAGGTGCTTCTGCAAAAGACGCTCGGCAGTTTGCTTCTGATCACCGGGATCGACACGATTCACTTCCTGCCGCCTGTCTGGCAGGCTATGCTGATTGTCGGCGGTGGCCTCATCGGTCTGCTGGGCAGTCTCTTCGCCTTGCGTAAGTTTGTTCGCTTCGGGGCCTCATGAAGAAGTTGCCGGGAAGGGTTGGTGAGGGTTTTTGCCGGTTTTTGCTGGCTTGCCTGGTCGTGACTATGTCGCTCTCTATGGCGTCGGCTGAAGAGCTGGATTCGAACCGGGAGAGGCTTGAACAGATTCAGCAGCAGATTGATGAAACACTTAAGGGCTTGCGCAGCAAAAAAACAGAGAGAGGTGCTCTTGCAGAAGATCTGGAACGTCTCGGTATTGAAACCCGCAAGCTCGAACGATTGACGAAAAAAAGCGGTCAACAGCTGTCTGATCTGACCGATAAACTTGCAAAACAACGCCGGACTCTTAAGGAAATCGAAGGGCAACAGGCTCTGACTGAACAAAAAATCAGCCATCGCCTGGTCATTCTCTACAAAACCGGCGAGGTTGGGTTAATCAAAGCTCTGCTCTCTGAAGCTGAGAGTCCGCGTGACATCGCTGAAAAATACGCCTTCCTCTCAAGAATGGTGCGGCACGACCGCGAATTGCTTAATCTCTACCGACAGCAATCTCAGGACCATCTCTCGGCAGTGAACGAACTTGAGTCATTACGCAAGAAACAGTCTGCCGTGGTTTTACGCCAACGCAAAGAGCAGAACGTTTTGCAAAGAGCCAAAAAAAATAAAAAAGTTCTTCTCTCTGAGGTCAAACGGGATACTGACCTGCTCCAGGGAGTGCTTCAGGAACTGCGGGCCAAGGCGACTCGACTCAATGAACTTGTCAAAAAACTTGAAACGGAGCAAACGCAACCCTATACTGAAGTTCTCGAAGGGTTGTTGCCACAAAAGGGACGTTTGTTGTGGCCAGTTCCAGGTAAACTGAGGGTTGGTTTTGGTACCAGCCGCCATGGCGATCTGGGTACTCTCATAGAGAGCCATGGTTATGATATCCAAACCGCTGTCGATACCCCTGTGAAGGTTGCTGCACATGGCAAGGTGATCTTCGCCAACAGCCTGCGTGGTTATGGTAAATTGTTAATTGTCGATCATGGCCGCAAGTTTTACACCCTTTATGCGCACGTGGCGCGTTTTAGCAAACAAGTCGGGGATTACGTTACTGCTGGTGAAGTCATTGCCTATTCCGGTTATGAAGGGCGTGACGCAGTCTATTTTGAGATCCGTCAAGGCGGAAAACCTCTTGACCCTGCCGACTGGCTAAGACCGCGCTGATATTTCTGGAGGCTGTATGTTCAAAAAAAAGTTGACCACTCTCCTGCTCTCTCTGGTCCTGATGCTGCTGATTGGTGTGGTTTCCTTCGGACGCATTGAGGTCTCGACTGCTGACGCAGGCACTGATTATGCTGAGCTGCAACTCTTTACCGATGTCCTGACAATTGTCAAACGCAGCTATGTGGAAGAAGTCACCATCCAGGATCTGGTCTACGGAGCGATAGAGGGCATGCTCGCCTCACTCGACCCCCACTCAGGTTTCATGCCCCCGGAAATTTACAAGGAGATGAAGGTCGATACCCGTGGAGAATTCGGCGGTCTTGGTATCGAGATCTCCTTGCGCGACGGTATCCTGACAATTGTTTCACCAATAGAGGATACTCCGGCTTCACGCGCTGGTTTGCAGGCAGGTGACCATATCCTGAAAATTGAAGATGAATACACCAAGGACATGGAGATCATGCAGGCGGTGCACCTGATGCGTGGCGCACCGGGTACTGACATTACGATTACCATCATGCGTGATGCCTTTGAGAAGCCCCAATCGTTTACCTTGGAGCGTGAGGTCATCAAGGTCAAGAGTGTGAAATCAAGGACCCTTGAAAGCGGCTTTGGTTATGTGCGCCTGACCCAGTTCCAGGAGCGCTCTGGTGAGGATCTCGGCGAGGCTCTGGATAAATTGCGTGAAGAGAACAATGGCTCTCTGCAGGGGCTGGTTCTGGACTTGCGCAACAATCCTGGTGGCCTCCTTGATCAAGCTATTGAAGTCGCTGACCAGTTCCTATCAGAGGGACTGATTGTTTACACCAAGGGGCGCGAGGATGACGCGCAAATGGAGTTTTCTGCCATGCGCGGTGGCACCGAGTCCGACTATCCGATCGTTGTCCTGATTAACGGTGGTAGCGCCAGTGCTTCAGAGATCGTTGCCGGAGCTTTGCAGGACCATGGCCGTGCCGTAATTATGGGACTCCAAAGCTTTGGTAAAGGCTCGGTCCAGACAATCGTGCCCCTTAGCGACGAGTCCGGTCTGCGTTTGACCACCGCCAAGTATTACACACCAAACGGCACTTCGATCCAGGCTCGTGGCATTGTGCCGGACATCGAAGTTCCGCAGAGTGAAATCAAGGAAGTCAAAGATTTTAACCATTTCCGTGAAAAAGATTTGAAAAATCATTTTGATACCGAAAGCGATAACGAAAATACCGCAAAAGAGGACACAACCCTCCTTGACGAAGAGACCCTCAAGGACTTCCAGTTGATGCGGGCCCTCGATCTGCTCAAGGGTTGGAAGATTTTTCAGGGCTTGAAGTCAGCCTGATTCTCGCGGGTGCTACCTTTCTTGCCAAGCAGACAAAGAAACCGGTTGATTGCTCTGCCGTTGTAAGATTTCCCGAGAATTAGCTGAATTTTCGTCTACAAACACGAAGATTCAGTCCGCGCGTCCAATCTCTCGTTACGGGCTGTCCGGTTGGACAGTCCCCTTGCATGCATAAGAAGAGCTTTCGATGACGAAACCAACCAAGCGGCGCCGCACGAAGAAGCGGCGCCCTGATTTTTTCAGAAAAAACAAATTTTCAATTCTGTTGATGGGGCTAGCCGCCCTGGCAGTCATCAGCCTGGTTTTCCTTGCCCGACTGGAAGAACAACCACGGCAGCCCATGGTGCCACCGGCAACCGCGCCATCGGTCGATTACACAAATCAAGTCCTGCTGGAAGTCGAGGCCTTCTTTTCAGCGCTCAATGCTGATGTTGGCGACATTCAACGTGATCTTGAACAGGTTCCCGCCCGTTACACGGTCTCTGGCGCGGTCCCTTCCTCTGATCTGATCGCCGGTCTTGGTGAACGACTGATGCGGATCCCTGGTGATTATTCCGTACGTCTGGAGGAAACCAACTCGCTGATTGTTGAGAAAAACAGGCAGGCGCGCGTTGTTGTGCAGTTCGTGCTACCGGAACCAGAACCTGTTTTTCCAGCCGGTCCCCTGGTGGCCATTATCATGGATGACCTCGGTCGCAGCGTCTATACTGCCAATGCCCTGATCTCAATGCCGCAACAGGTGACCTTCGCTATTCTTCCCGATGAGCCGCAGGCGTTCCAGGTGGCAGAACTGGCCCATGCTGCTGGTCGTGAAGTCATGTTGCATGCACCGATGGAACCGCAGGGCTATCCAGCGGTCAACCCCGGCAGAGAAGCTTTGTTCGTTGAATACAGTGATGCAGAAATTCGCCGCCTTTTCGATCAGTTCCTTGGAAAAGTGCCACATGTGTCCGGAACCAACAATCACATGGGGTCACGTTTTACCGAGGATGCCAGAGCTCTTCTTCCCGTAATGGAAAGTGTCAAGGAAAAGGGTTTGTTCTTTATCGACAGCCGGACGACCGGTCGATCCCTGGTGCCTGATGTGGCACAACGAGTCGGGGTGCCGACAATGAGTCGCGATGTATTCCTCGATAATGTTGCCGAGGTCGAAGCGATTTCCCGAGAAATTCGAAGGCTTGAAGGCCAGGCCCGACGAAAGGGCATGGCGATCGGAATCTGCCATCCTTACCCGGAGACTCTTGAGGCCTTGAGGAGGGAGTTGCCGGAATTGACGGAACGTGGCGTCACTGTTGTGCCCGTTTCGGTGCTACTGGAAAAACAGGCTTTGTCTCAGGGCAACTGAGTGCTGATTTTGTCCATGATTGCGGAATAGTCTGCGAAGTTCTGGTCGTAGAGGATTTCATCGGGGAGATCGGAGCTGACCTTTCGCAACAGCAGAAAATCTTCGCCGAGGCGCCCCTGGTCATCGAAGAGAGTGCGTTCGAGTAAAGGGAACAGATCTGAGCGTTCCTTGGAGAGCAGGCGTTTTTCAAACTCCTGGAGTTCAACTGTTTTGTGCGAAACTTCCAGGCCGTTTTCATCAAAACGGTAAAAAGAGAGTTTTTGCTGATAGAAATTCTTGGTGTGCGGTGAGCGTTGTAAGGCGAAGTAAGACCTCTTGGCCGATTCGCGAAACAGGGCCCAGGCAGGTTCGTGTGTCTCAATGGTTCGTTTTGCACTGTAAAAATAACGGAAGACCAGCTTGGCAAAACACTCATCTTCAATAAAGCCGGAAATGTTTTGATCTGAACTCTGGGCAAAATAGCCTGCCGGACCGATGCGGTCTTTATCAACTACGGGTTTACCGCATGCCAAACAGGACGTTTCGAGATTTTTACACCGCTTTTCGTACGCACTCTGATGCTCTCTTTCGGCATCGGCAAGGTTGGAGCGATACTCGTCGAGACGTCGCGATTCCGTGTCGATGAAGTTCAGATAAATTTGACGTGCGACGTGGGTCATCTGTACGTGCACCTCGGTTTGACGACCATGGGTAAGGATCGGGTATATCTTGCCCTCGGGGTTGGTGTTGAGCGATTCAACCTTGGGGCTCTTGGCGATATAACCTTCCATACAACGATAGCCGCGGTTGATGGCATAGGCCTTTAGTAGCTGGTATTGGTCGCGAAAAGGGCCGTCAAAATGAATGCGGCCATCAACCAGGCAGGGCAGGATGCGCAAGGGTCGGCGGGACAAACCCTGAGAGTCGAAGAAATCGTAGATGTGCCGACAGTTGTCCATCGATGGAGCGTCTTTGACCGGAACGATTACGCGGTCAGCGGCATAGAGGGCGTTCTGGGTGAATATGTCCAGGTCAGGACGGGTGTCGATGATTATGATACCGGAAAGACTCGATTTAGCCAGAGCCATGGCCAGTAAGGACGGATCATCAAGCTCACGGCGCAGACTGTTCAGCTGCTTGCTTGAGGGGATGAACCTGACTCCATACTCACCGGTTTCAATCAGGTCATCAGGGTTTTTCCCGGAAAAAAGAGAGCTGACATCATTTTCGTTCGACTGCCGGTTGATGCTGAACATCTGGTCCACGGAGAAATGGTTGTCAAAGCTCAGCAGGGTAACCGGAAGCTCCTCGTGAAGGGCTTTGAGGTAAATAGCCAGGTTGGTGGCCAGGGTGGTTTTGCCGACCCCCCCTTTTTCGCTTGAAATTGTAACAATATACGGTGTAGGCATAACATCCCTTTACAGATTTAATTCCGCCAATATATAGGGTGAAGTTGATAAAAAGTCAAACAAAATCCACAAGATATAGGGTGTCTCGCACATGTCTGATATGTCCCGAAAATTAACGGTCAGCGGCCTGGTCGCTTTGCTCCAGGAGGTCGTAGAAAGTAATTTTGTCACTGTGACAGTAGAGGGCGAAATTTCCAACCTTTCCACACCGGCATCGGGCCATTGGTATTTCACTCTTAAGGACAGCGGAGCCCAGTTGCGCGGTGTCATGTTCCGCAACCGGAACCGGTTGGTGGACCATCCGCCGCTGGAAGGTATGCAGGTAGTCTGCTCCGGGACCGTGACGGTATATGTCGCGCGTGGCGAGATGCAACTGGTCGTTGATAACCTGTCTCATGGGGGACAGGGACAATTACAGGCGGCCTTCGAAGCTCTTAAGGGCAGACTTGCCGCAGAGGGACTTTTTGCCGCCGACCGCAAACGAGCCTTGCCTGCTTCGCCACGCTCTGTGGGTATTGTGACCTCAGCCTCCGGTGCGGCTATACACGATATCCTTAATGTCCTGCAACGGCGTGCTCCCGATGTGCATCTGTTATTGCGGGCAGTCAGGGTTCAGGGCGATGGGGCTGCTGACGAGATTGCCGAAGCGATCCATGAGCTGAATCTTTACGGCGGACTGGATGTGTTGATCGTCGGGCGAGGTGGTGGTTCTGCTGAAGATTTGTGGTCCTTCAATGAAGAAGTTGTCGCCAGGGCTATTGCCGGGTCTGAAGTGCCAGTCATCTCGGCGGTTGGCCATGAAACAGATTTTACCATAGCCGATATGGTTGCTGATTTGCGCGCTCCGACGCCCAGTGCCGCAGCTGAATTGGTCGCTAAAAACCGGCAGGAGCTGGAGGCTCATATCGACCATCTCATTATACGTATGCATTCGCGAATTGAACAGAATCTGGACCTGGTTGCAGAACGATTTGCCGGCCTTGAAGGGCGGCTCAGACTGACTGCTCAGAATTTTGCGACCCTGTCCGATATTGTCGCCGATTGTGAACAACGAATGTCGCTGGCAATGAGTACCAGGATGCGTCAATACACGGATCGTCTGGCTATGGTTGCCGGTTGCCTGAACGCCCTGTCGCCATTGTTGCAGCTTGATCGGGGCTATGTTATCGCCAGCCGCGAACCGGGCGGTTCCGGCTTGGTTTCAGCTGAGTCGCTTGTGCCGGGTGATCCTCTCTGGCTACGTTTTGCCAGAGGACAGGTTCGTACGTGCGTGGAGGATATTGACTCTTGATGCGTCTGGTCTTGTTGACATTAGCAGTTCTCCTGCTTGCGTGCCCGGCCTGGTGTGATGAGCTGGCCCTGTATCCCCCGCAGCTTCATAATGGTGAAGTTGCGGTGCTGCGCTGGCAGGGAGAGCCTCTCTCCTTTGGTGTAGTCCGGTTCCGGGGTGAAGTCTTCTACCTCTATCCAGACACGGATGGAGCCGTAGCCTTACTGCCGATTGGTCTGGATGTGCCTGCCGGGGACTATCCCCTGATCGCTGCTCTGGTTAATCTCAAGGGGCGCACAACAGCAAAGGAATTGGTGTTGCGTATCGATCACAAGGTGCGTCCGGAAGAGCATTTGACTCTACCGGAGCGGATGGTGACACCCAAGGCAAGGGACGTTGAACGTATCAACCGGGAGAGAGCTCTTCTTGAAGAAAAATTTTCCCTGCGATCATCACGACTCTGGACAACTTTCGAGCGGCCGGTCGATGGCCCGATCAGCAGTGTCTTTGGTAAGCGCAGGTTGATGAATGACAAACCGAAGTCCCCGCATAGCGGTACGGACTTCCGCGGCCCGAAGGGCACCCCTGTCCATACCATCAGCAATGGTCGGGTTGTCCTGGTGTCAGACCTTTTCTATACCGGGGACACTGTTGTCGTTGATCATGGAGAAGGGCTGTTTTCCTTATATGCCCATCTCTCAAAAGTTCTGGTCGACGAAGGCCACGAGCTTCTTGCTGGAGATGTTCTCGGTCTGATTGGCAGTACCGGGCGTTCTACGGGTGCTCACCTGCATTTATCCGTCAGGCTTTTAGGAGAGCGGATTGACCCGATCGCATTACTGACGGTGGTTGAAAATTAAGTTGCTTGACACAATACTGTGAGCGTGGTGTTTTACAAACGAAAGGAAGGATGCATGTCTGAAGATAAGACCTTTGAGCAGGCACTGAAAAGCCTGGAAGATGCGGTTGCCAGGCTGGAAAAGGGACAAGTCCCCCTGGGCGAAGCGTTGGACTGCTTTGAGACCGGCGTACAGAGTGCCAACCTGTGTCGTAAAAAGTTGCAGGCCGTAGAGACGAGAATTGAAATCCTGATGAAAAAATCGGATGGTTCGTTCGAAACCGAACCTTTCGGTTCAGGCGAAGATCAGGACTGAACAATTATATGAATCTTGAAGCTTATCTGCATAACCGTTCGTCTTTGGTGGACCAGGCATTGGATCGATGGTTGCCAGCCGAGAATCTTTTGCCCCCTTCTCTGCATCAGGCGATGCGCTATTCTGTTTTTGCTGGCGGTAAACGGTTGCGACCTATCCTTCTCTTTGCGGCCAGTGAGGCGGTTGGAGGGACTGCACAGCAGGTTATGCATGCCGCATGTGCCATGGAGATGATTCATACCTACTCCCTCGTACACGATGACCTGCCAGCAATGGACGACGATGATTTTCGTCGCGGTCGACCGACTAATCACAAGGTTTATGGAGAGGCTACGGCCATATTGGCTGGTGATGCGCTACTGACCGAAGCCTTTCGGTTGTTGGCGGACGCTGAAGCGAACAGCTCAATATCTCCGGAAACCGTGTTGAGAGTGATTGAGATTGTTGCAAGATATGCCGGTTCACAGGGTATGGTAGGTGGTCAGATTGTGGATATGGAATCCGAGGGTAAGGAGATTGACTTTCCTACTCTGGAGTATATCCACACTCGGAAAACAGGTGGGTTGATCTTGGCAGCTGTTCAGGTTGGTGCTCTCCTCGGTGGTGGCAACGAGAAACAATTTGCCGCGCTGACCCGTTTTGGTGGTGCCGCCGGATTGGCTTTTCAGATCGCAGATGATATTCTGGATGTTGTTGGTGATCAGGATGAGCTGGGTAAGGATGTTGGCAGTGACCAGGCTCGCGGCAAAGCAACTTATCCTTCTTTGCTAGGGATTTCAGAAGCCCGCGAGAGGGCCGATGAACTTTGTCATATTGCCGTTGAAGCACTGACACCTTTGGGGGCCGCTGCGGAGACTCTGCAGTTGCTGGCCCATTATATTATTGATCGAAACTCTTGAAGCAATATATGTGGTGAACATGTCCGAGATATTGAGCCAGAAGAACCCCATTGACGCATTGAAGGCCCTTCCTGAAGCGGAGTTGCCACAGTTGGCTGATGAACTTCGGGATGCTATCGTGTCGACCGTGGCCAAGAACGGTGGACACCTGGCCAGTTCTCTGGGTGTAATTGAACTGACGATTGCCCTGCACCGGGTTTTAAATACCCCCGAAGACAAAATTGTCTGGGATGTTGGTCACCAGGCCTACGCGCACAAACTTTTGACCGGACGCTTTGCGCGATTTAATACCTTGAGACAGCTGGATGGCATTAGCGGTTTTCCCAAGCGTGCCGAGAGCCCGCATGATTGTTTTGATGTCGGACATTCAAGCACCTCGATTGCCGCAGCGCTTGGTATAGCAACCGCGCGTGATGCCAAAGGAGGGAAGGGAAAGGTTGTTGCCGTTATCGGTGACGGCTCTTTGACCGCCGGACTCGCTTTCGAGTCTTTGAATCAGGCGGGACATCTCAAAAAAGATCTGCTTGTTATCCTGAATGATAACGTGATGTCAATTTCTCCAAATGTTGGTGCGCTCTCCTCCTTTTTCAACCGACAGCTGACCTCAGATTTTTTTGTACGTTTGAAGCGGGAAACGGAGAACTTCCTCGACAGTGTACCGAAGATCGGCAAGGACCTCAGACGCCTGGCGAAGAAGGCAGAAGAAGCGGTTAAAGGTTTTTTGACGCCCGGGATGCTTTTTGAAGCCTTTGACTTCGATTATGTTGGCCCGATTGACGGGCACAAACTTGACGAGCTGATACCGACCCTGGAAAACATTACTCATATGGACGGCCCGGTCCTGATGCACGTGGTTACCAAGAAGGGGAAGGGCTTTCCGCCTGCCGAAGAGAACCCACACCTCTATCATGGTGTTGGGCCATTTGATCCGGTAACCGGCGAAATAAGTAAAGGCAGCAGTGGCCCCCCGAGCTATACTTCTGTCTTCGGCAAAACCCTGACCGAAATGGCTGAAGCTGACGATCGCATCGTGGCAATTACCGCAGCCATGTTGGAAGGGACGGGACTCAAGCAGTTCGCTGAACGTTTTCCGGATCGAGTATTTGATGTCGGTATCGCCGAGCAACATGCTGTCACTTTCGCTGCGGGCATGGCGACTCAGCAGTTAAAACCCGTCATTGCTATTTATTCAACTTTTCTGCAGCGGGCTTATGACAGTGTCCTGCACGATGTCTGTCTGCAAAATCTTCCAGTCACCTTCGCGTTGGACCGTGGCGGCCTTGTGGGTGCGGATGGGCCGACTCATCACGGTGTGTTCGATTTGTCGTATTTGCGCCACCTCCCAAACCTGGTCTTCATGGTGCCCCGTGACGAGAATTACCTGCGCCACGCGATGGCGACCGCGTTAGCTTGCGAAGGGCCCTTCGCTTATCGATATCCCCGCGGGACGGGAACCGGAGTTGTTGAGGAGAAACCACGTTCACTTGCCATTGGCCGGGGGGAAAAGCTGCGCGAAGGTAAGGATGGTGTCATCTTTGCGGTCGGTGTCCTGTTCTCGGAAGCACTGCATGCTGCTGAAGATCTGGCTGGCGAAGGCCTTGACTTTGCGGTGGCCGACCCGGTTTTCCTCAAGCCCCTTGATGGCGATTTGCTGGTCGCTGAGGCAACCCGGACCGGTTTTGTTGTCACCGTGGAAGAGAATGTGCTGCAAGGTGGTTTTGGTTCTGCTGTTCTGGAGCTATTCTGTGATGCCGGGATCAAGGTCCAGGTTGAAAGAATAGGTCTGCCGGACAAGTTTGTAGAGCAGGGCAGCCAGAATGAACTGCGGGCCCGTTATGGTTTGGACGCCAAAGGGATCTTTGCAACGATTAGAAATGCTTTGCCAAAAAAGTAAGCAGGAGAAATCAGCTAAAACAAAAAAGGGGACAGAGCTTTCTGTCCCCTTTTTTGTTTTGTTGATAGAGTCAAATTACTCAGTTCTTGGCGCTTTTCCCCTTCTTCTTCAACTGATGAATGATACCCGCTTTTTCAAGTGTGATAGCGGCATGATGACCCAACTGTATAAGAAACTGCAGGTTCTGGTCGGTAAAGGGGCTGCCGTCTACGTGCCCGAAGAGAATCATGACACCAATAGCGCGGTCGCGATGATAAAGTGGCACAGAGAGTAGCCCCTGATCGACAACCAGGGGTTGTTCTTCTTCAGTGACCCGACCGTTCATGTAGGCCGGCAGTTGATCAGGGACGACTATCGGGCTGCCACTCCGGGCAATATCTAGCAAGAGCCCTTCGGGAAGCTCATCCTGATATTTATGGGCAAATTCTGTTGCAATGCCGCGACTCATCTTGATGCCGAAGTGGTTACGTCCGTTGCCGCGAATCAAGGCCAGCAGACCCCGTTTTGCATGCAGAGCGCTCAGGGTTGCGTCCAAAAGCCGACTCAACAGGTCACTGATTTCAATGGCCGAATTAATAGTTTCAATCGCTTTGCTGAGATCGGTCATCATGGTCAACGATTGAGCCATCTCCCGGTTGCGATGTTCCAGTTCATCCAGAAGTGCCTGGTTTTGTTTGCGCAAATCAATCTGGGAAAATGCTCGGTCGATGACGTTGAAAAGGATTTCCGAAGTATCTATCGGACGAACGATGAAATCAAAGGCCCCATGCCTTAAAGCCTGTAGAAGACTGAAGGATGAGGCATTGTGTGTGGTCAGGATGACTTCGGTCTCAGGGTAGTTCTGCTTGACTTCCTGAAGCAGGAAAAGACCACTGCGGGTCGGCAGCTCGGTCTCTGTGATGACCATGTTGACAGGGTTTCTCAGCATCATCACCAGGGCCGCTTCTGCTGTCTCCGCTTCAAGAATTGCGTCATCTCTTTCCATCAGCATGGACTTGAGGTGCCTTCTCCGTTTGGTGACATCATCGACAATCAGGATGGTGTGCTTGTTAGTCAACATGATTTTTAACTCCCGGTTGCGAGCTGTTTCAACACCCCTGCTTTGACCATCAAATAAAGGAAGCGGTGCACTTCATAGTCCATCATATTTGATTCAACGCAGAGGTCGTTGATTGAGCGTTTGCCGTTAACCAGTGCCAGAGTCGCTTGCTGTTGGACGGAAAGGCTGATTTTTTCAAGTTTGTCGCGACCGTCCGGACAAAAGTCCAACGCAACGGTCAGGTCGGGAAACTCCTGGAGGGTCGTCGGCAACTCCGGTTGGAGGTGAGAGGCCTCGAGAATCAGGCCGGCAAGCTCAATTGACACTGTCTCTTCAGAAGGCTGTGAAACTCCGTGTGGCCCCGCATCCTGATCTTCTGCCGAGGTCTTGATATCTTTACTCTCGAGCGCTGATGCCATGGTGAGGGGCGCTTCCTGGCTAAACCTCGCTTTCCTGCTATTCTTCCATTTCACTAAAAGGAAATAAAGTTTGAAAGCGATGGCAACAAGAATAATCAGGATGACAGACAAGACAATGTCTTTACCGGTGAACTCTTTCTTTTTTGATGTCTCGGCCCGTTTTTCTCGTTTGACCAACTGAGCCGTCTCTTCTGTTTTCTGCTTGTTGTTTATCCGCTTGAGCGTTTGTAATAGTCCGGATCCGGTCTCTACCTCTCTCTGCGTTGCTGGTTGTTCTGCTGGTTGCGCTGCTGGTTGCATTTTGGCCGGTAACTTCACCGGGTTCGCTAGTGAAACGTTGCCTTCTTTTTTCGATGGCTCTTTGGCTTCGACGACAGCCAACCGCTTGTCGTCTGGAAGCACCTCGACGGAAGAGACCAACTCATGAGGTTCTGAAACTTTTGGCTGCTTGGCTTCTACAGAGGGGGGGGGTGTTTGTACTGCAGACTGGATTCTCTCCGGCTCAGCTTCAATGGTTTTTGTTCTAAATGCTTGCCCAGGGGAGGTGGCTTCTTTTAATCCTGCTTTTTGTAGTATTTCTCTCCCGTCGCTAGCCTCGCTTAGTGCCAGAAAGGCATTTTTTATCTGGTTTGCCCTGTTTTCTGCTGTGTTGTTTCGAATAACCAGAGCCAGTGGAGGTGTTTTAACGTCCTCGGTATGAAGATCGACAAGATGAATCAGGGCTCCTGTCGGTTGTTGTTTGATGTATCCGGGAGCGACGACGGCGGCATCGATTTCCTGAAAACGCAGCAGCCAGTTGGTGATGTCGGCATTATTATCAAAACGGCGGAGACTGACAGTTGTCTTGGCAAGCGTCCCAAGCCTGTCGCCGAGTTGGTCGAGGGTAGGTCGGTCAACCTCCGAGAGGGATGCCACAGGAGACAAACCGATAACCACGCGTGCGTCCGCCGGCAGACATAAGACGGTCAACAGGACTGCATTAAACACACATGTCAGAATAGCTTTTTTCATAGGTTCCAATGAAGAGAATCGTCACCCTGTCAGACGAGCCTGCAAAATTTACGGGTGATGGCCATTAAGTCATCTAAATGATAGCGAATTCTACCGGTTGAAACAAGTTGTAAACATTTTTACACTTCGGGTCGGTCTCCTTGAGCCCTTTTTCGGTAAAAAGAAAAAAAAGCAAAAACAACACCGACAGAGATACAAATACTTCCGGCCAGTGCCACCATGTCACCGGGGTCACGATTGATAGTCAGAAGGCTGAAGACTTTGTAGGTTGGTTCGACTGGTCGAAGTCTGACTCCTGCCTCTGTCAAGGCCCCCGGCAGCGGCTTGCGCAAAAAGTACCAACCCCTCCAGAGTTGCCCGGCGGCGTTCTGCAGGGAGAGTTCCATCGCCGGGTTGTTTACGTAGTTGCCGACCTGCATCACTCTTCCCCGGTTATTCTGGCGGGCGTCCGGCAACAGTTTGTGAACAACCAGGGTTGTCTCGGGCGATAGCGGCAAACGGCTCCCGGGAGCGAGCTCAACCATTCCTCGTCCTGCCATCTGAAAACGGAACCCCTGCAAGTCCTGACCGAACGAGGTCGGCAGGATCACCAGCCCGTCATACATGAGAGGATGGTTCATACGTACCAGTGCCTCTGAAACTTTTGTGCCGTCCCTCCAGAGGGAGACCTGATTGAGCATGTCAAGTGGTCGGCCTGAAGGCTCAAGCCGGGGTGTGAAATCGTGCAGTTGCAAGGAATAGCCAGGCATCTGTGTGATCGTGAAGGTCTCTCCTGGAAAGATGCGATGTGGTCCGGAACGAAACCCGCTGATATTTCCCCAGAGGTAGGCTATGACCAGAAGAATGAAGCCGGTATGAATCAAGTATTCACCGGTTTTGCGCCAGCGGGCCTTGATTTTCAAGAGCCAGTCGATCGAGCAACAGAGGGTGTTGACGCCAAACAGGATCACGCAGATACCACTGAGAGGGACCCAGAAGACCAGCCCCGGTGCATGGGCCCATGCCCGTGGCAGCCATCTTGTCATGATCTCCTGTTCCATACTGCCGAAAATTGCCGGGTTGAAATGCATGATCAGAGAACCACCCATGATCAGGATCGTTGCTGCTGAAGCCAGGGCAATGGCCAACTTCAGGGAACACCCAAGGCCCCAGAGCTTCTGCAATAGCGATTTGCACTGTTTGTCGGACGTCATTCTCTACTCCAGGGGATGATTGCTTTCCAGTAGAAGGCCAATGCCGAGGTAGGTAAAGAGTACAACGCCGAAACCTGCGATCGAAAGCCATGCGTAGACCCCGCCCTGCCAGCGCCGAATGAATTTAGCATGGCACATGCCGGCATAAAACATCCAGACCAGGACCGACCAGACGCTTTTGATGTTCCAGCTGAACCAGTGACCCCAAGCAATGTGCGCCCAGATACTACCGGCGATCATACAAAGGGTGAAGAGGCCGAAACCGAGGAAAATGGACTCTTCGTTGATACGTCGCAGGGTTTGCAGGTCGGGCAGCATTTCAGTTTGCAGTCGTGACTGACACAGGTAGAGTGCACCGATTGAAAAGGCCATGGCAAAAAAAGCGTAGCCAATGAAGGAGAAGATGATATGCAGGCTGAAAAGCGGTGTGTCGAGTGCCGGAATTAATGCTGAAATGCTGGTGTCTCTCGGGAGTGCCCCACCCAGGAGGACCAGGTTGAGCAGCATAACAAAAAGACCTGTGGCACGGATTTGGTAACGTAACTCAAAATAGAGATAGATCAGGGCCAACGCCCAGCTGAAAAAGAAGAGTGTAGCAAAAAGGTTGGTCACCGGGAGGTATCCTGCCGACCACCAGCGGTGGGCCAAAAGCCCTGTCTGCAATAATACGCCTCCGGCTATAAGCAACAGGGAGCCTCTGGCGATGATGGTTCGCCTCCAGAAGAGGTGGACAAGGTAACCAAGAGTTGCCGTGGCGTAAGTTGCAAAGAGTAGATACAGAAGTGTTTTTGACATAACCTGGTTTGTTTCCTCGCGTGTGAATACAGAGGGAAAACTAACATTTTCACATGTTGAACCCAAGTGAAAAACATTGTTAACCAGTGTTTCGGTGAGGTTGACAATCTGCGTTTGCAATGATAATTTCTTCCTCCATGAAGACCTCTCTCTATTCGGTGCGCATGCGGGCTTCTAGTCGAGGCCAACACCTTTCCGGTGCTGAACGCATTGTTCCAGAAACCGCTGTCAGTGAAGTGACAGCACTTCTGACGGAGCGTGCAATGAGCTGCGCTGGAAGGGCGCCTGATGAAATTCATTGTAGCGTGGAGCGAGTTGAGCCCGGTTCAGTCTGTTATGCGCGACTTCCTGATGTAGTGACGTATCAGGTAAAGAGCTGGCAGGGTGGTCATCGACTGGCAAGCCACTTGCTGAGCAGGGCCGGTGTAATTGAGACTGTTGCTGATGAGGCGATACGTTTGCTTGCCCATGGCGCCGGGCCCGGAGGTTCTGTCATGCGCGGGGCCATGATTATGGATGCAAAGACTGGGGAGAGACTCGAACCTGATCCGTCCCGTGGTGTCAGGGTTTCGCGTATGGACCTGACTCCGGAATGCCGGTCGACGGTGGAGCAGGAGATGCTGTCTTTGGGCCTTGGTCATCATCGGGTCATCGAGGCTCTGGTGCTGGCAGGCAAGGTCCTTTGTGCGCCGGGAGTCTTGGCAGAGCTCTGCTGGTCTGATTCTCCTGAGTACACAACCGGATACGTTGCAGACCCGCAAGGGGGGTACCAGCGTATTTCTGCTTTGAAGTCGGACGGAGACCCTCATGGTGGGCGCGTTTTTTTCGTCAACCTGGAGGGAGTGTCAATAACAGAACTTGTCGCCTCTCTGGAACTCCAGGTTGTTTTGTTCGACGTCCCTGGAAATATTTCTGAGCCGTTGGAATGGATGTCTGATAATGAATAACTGGCGATATGAGCTTGATCAACTGGAAGAACGTGGGATGTTGCGTTCTTTGCGCATCGTTGAGGATGGCCAGGGGCCGAAGGTTCACGTCAACGATCGCGAGGTCCTTCTCCTTTGCTCCAATAACTACCTCGGTATTGCCGGGCATCCCGCCCTGGTTGAAAAGATGGTCTCTGCAACCAGGGCCTTTGGCGCCGGTTCCGGTGCCAGTCGTCTGGTTTCCGGAACCCTGCCGGTTCATGCTGCACTTGAAGAACGGATAGCCGAATTCAAAGGAACACCTGCCTCTCTGCTTTTCAATTCAGGCTACGCTGCCAACACCGGAATAATTCAGGGGTTGTTCGGGCCGGATGATGTCGTTTTTTCCGATGAGCTTAATCATGCCTCGATTATTGACGGCTGCCGCCTGGCTCGCGCACGCACAATTGTTTATCCCCACTGTGATGTCAATGCTCTCGCAGAACTTATGGAACGAGAAAAAGTTGCCCGTAAAGGTCGTTGGTTGATTGTCACAGATGGCATCTTCAGTATGGATGGAGATATGGCTCCTCTGGTGGAGTTGTGTGCCCTGAAGGACGAGCATGATGCCCTGTTAATGGTCGATGATGCTCACGGCACCGGCGTGCTGGGCAAAAACGGACGGGGCACTGGAGAGTATTTTGAATGTTTGGAGCGGATCGATTTACATATGGGAACACTCGGTAAAGCGCTTGGCTGCGCCGGTGCCTACCTTGCCGCGGACCGGGTGGTCATTGATACGCTGATAAACCACAGTCGTTCTTTTATTTTCTCAACCAGCCTGCCGCCAGGTGTCCCGGCGGCCGCAATGGCGGCTCTTGATCTTGTCGACAGTGCTGAAGGTCGTAACCTCCGCGAAAGACTTGATCAGAACCGTATCAGACTGTCTAAACCTTTGCTTGCCGGTGGAATGGATTTGTTGGGGAGCGCCACGCAGATCCTCCCGGTGTTGACGAAAGACCCGGAGCCGACTATGAAGATGACTGCTCGGCTACTCGAGGAGGGGATTTTTCTGCAAGGTATTCGCCCCCCAACCGTCGCGTCAGGACTCTGCCGCCTGCGTGCGACGGTGATGGCCAGTCACGATCCCGTTGATCTTGATCAGGCTGCAAAAAACATTCTTGCCGTTCACAAGGAATTCGCTTCTTGAAACAGTTCACTTTTGAATTACCTGGGGAAAGGCATTTGAACTGGTACGAAATCGGTCAGGGTCAGCCTATGGTACTGTTGCACGGTTGGTCCATGTCGGCAGGCGTGTTCAGTGAACTGGCCTCTCTACTCTCAGCTGATTTTCGCCTGCTGATTCCCGATCTCCCTGGCCATGGCGGTTCCTCCCCTGCTCGGCAGAGTGATCTTAACGGGCTCTCTTCGGATTTATCTTGCTGGCTTACAGCCGTCGTAAAAAGCTCTTTCACGCTGGTTGGTTGGTCGCTGGGCGGCATGCTTGCCCTGGAATTGGCCAGGCAGGAAGAGCTGCCGGTCGACCGCCTGGTTCTGATTGGTACGACACCACGTTTCACACTGAATGATGATTGGAATTTCGGTCTGCCTTTGCTGCAGGTTCGCGCTTTAACCCGCAATCTGGGGCGTCGGTTCGAGAGCACCCTTGCTGATTTTTTTGCTCTGGCATTCAATGGAGAGAGTATCTCCATGGACAGACTGCGCACAATACGGAGATTTGCCGTGAAGCAGAGCCCTTTTCCGGATCTCTCTGTCGCTTTGGATCTGCTTGATATGTTGTCTGTGCAGGACCAACGCGAAGACCTTCATGAGATATGCAAGCCGGCACTGGTCCTTCATGGTGACCTGGACCAGATCGCGCCGGTTGCTGCCGGCCGCTACCTTGCTGGAAAACTCCCCGCCGGGTCTTTTGTGAATTTTCCCGGTGTCGGTCACAGCCCTTTTTTGAGTCAGCCGCAGGAAGTTGCCGCAAAGATCCTGGAGTTCTGTTGATGGTTCCGATTAAGGCTATTGACAGCGGACGCATGCGTGGCAACTTTTCTAGCCATGCGGGGAATTATGACAGCTATGCTTCTGTTCAGAAGCGGGTTGTTGCAATGCTTTGTGACAAAATGGCTGCTTTTGAAATAAAGCCTGGAGTGTCTCTCGACGTGGGTACAGGTACGGGCGCTCTTGCTTCAGCTTTGCTCAGCTCTGGACCAGAACAATCGCTTGTCGTGATGGATATTGCTCATGGTATGACGCAAGAGGCGGCACAAAGGTTGCCCGCTGTGTTGGCTTGTGACGGCGATGCCCGCTTTTTACCCTTTTCTTCTGGCATGTTTTCACTGGTTGCCTCAAGTTCTGTCTACCAATGGGTGGACTGTTTACCGACAGCCTTTGCCGAGGTCAGCAGGGTCCTTAACCCTGGAGGCCTATTTGCCCTGGCGCTCTTTGGTGAAAAAACCTTGTATGAATTACGTGATTCCCACCGTCTGGCTGTTGTCGAAAGCAAACAAAACCGTTCTTCGCACGCGCAGAGCTTTCCCTCGTTAAGCGAGGTCTCAAACGCAGTCGCTTCCACTGGGTTGGCCTGTCGTGACCTGTACAGCACAATGGAGGTTGAGTATCATGCCGACGTTCCTGATCTCCTGCGGCAACTCAAGCAGATTGGTGCCAGCAACGCTGCCGCAGATCGCCCGCGTGGGTTGGCGTCTCGTCGGGTCATGCAAGAAATGATAGGAAATTATGAGGCAAATTATCGCTGTGATGACGGGGTGCCCGCAAGCTATGAGGTCCTCATTGTGATTGCTGAAAAGCCCCAATAGTGACAAGTCTCTGCAAACGAGCAATTACAAAACGGGGGCAACATTTTAATAATGTTGCCCCCGTTCAGTTGTGGAATATTATGAGCGTCTGTCCCGACCCTGCAGTAGTGATGGTGAACCTTATTTACAGGTAAAAACTTCCATCAAGGCCTCGACAATCTTGCGGGCTTCTTCAGAGGTGACCTGGTAAAAGACTTCCACGCCGTCACGTTTGCCCACAATGATGCCCTTGTTTTTAAGTAAGGCCAGGTGTTGAGATACGGTTGCCTGGGGTAATTCCAGGCATTCCCAGATCTTTTTGACATTGCACGATTGGGACATAAGACCGGCAACAATCTTCAGGCGCACGGGATGACCGAGTACTTTTAGGATTTCTGCCTCGCGTTCAAAACTAATGGTTTTGTCAAATTCTACCTCTGCCATAATTAGTCCTTTTCTAAAAATTGAATATATGGATATTAGCCCCCCATCGAATTAAATGTCAAGATATTCCTGTCGATATGCGTCTTGCCCTCGACACCGGAACAAGCAGGTATTACACTGGTCCGTGTTTTAAAATTTCAAAACAAAAAGCTCACAGGATGCAAAGCTCTACATAGAGCTTGATCTGGTAAGGATATTGTAATGTTTCTGGGTGTCATACTCGTTCTGGGTGGATTGCTGCTGCTCTACTACGGAGCAGAATACCTGGTGACAGGGAGCTCTCACCTGGCCTTGTCTTTCGGTGTCAGACCTTTGGTGGTTGGACTCACTGTCGTGGCCTTTGCGACCAGTATGCCCGAACTCATGGTTTCGCTCTTCGCCGCGTCCCGTGGAGCTTCTTCAATGGCTGCCGGCAATATTATCGGCTCTAATATTGCCAATATCGGTTTGATTCTAGGCGTTGCCGCCTTGATTACACCGATCGTAGTTGCACGCACTACTATGGTTCGTGAAGTGCCGATCATGGTCGTTGCTTCAATGGGGCTTTATGTTGTCGCCATGGATGGCGAGATTGCCTTTATGGACGGATTTGGTCTCTTTCTGTGCCTGTTTGTGTTTCTTGTCTATTGCCTGGTGACGGCGCGTAACCCTTCGCTTCCGGATGACGGTGAGGTCGCCACGGCAATTGATGATGTTTCCTCCGGACGAGGAAAAGATGTCGTGTTGGTTCTGATCGGCATGGTCGGTCTTGGTTTTGGTGCCGAACTGATGGTCCGTGGTGCAGTCATGATCGCTACTCTGCTCGGTGTGTCCGAGTTGATTATCGGGCTCTCAATTGTCGCCGTCGGCACCAGTCTTCCTGAATTGGCTGCGTCGGTAATGAGCGCCTGGAAGGGGGAGATGGATATCAGTGTCGGTAACGTGATCGGAAGCAACATATTCAACGTTCTCTTTGTCCTTGGTCTCTGTCCGATGGTGCAGCCGATAATGATCGAACCGAGAGTCCTGAGCCTGGACTTTCCGATCATGCTGGCATTCTGCGCATTATTGATCGGTCTTCTGACAATGGTGCCCCCCCGGCTTCAACTGGACCGTAAACGCGGTGTGTTTCTGCTGGGAGCCTACCTGCTCTTTATCGTAAGCCTGTTCTGACGATGTTCAGGATCCTCTCTTCAGTATTGTTTGCTTCGATACTGCTCGTTCTACTTTCCGGGCGAGTAATGGCGCAGGAAGCTGTTGCTGAAAAACCGGTTCAACAGATGGTTGGTGAGAGCTATCTGTATGCCATTGATTTTCTGTTTTTTACGAATCTGGCAGAGGGTGAATTGAGACTTTCGGAGACAGATAAGCTGAATGTTTTCCGTGCGGAACTGGTCGGAAGAACTCTGGGTGTCGCCTCATGGTTGACCGGTGATCGTACGCAAACTTATACCTCCTTGATGGAGTTGGTGCCGGGAGGTTCATTGCGCAGCATTGAGCACTCGTCCAAAATTGATAAACGTCGCTGGGGAAAGCGGCGACAGCGAGAGCATCGCTACCGTTATGATTACGAAAAGGGCAAGCTCTTTGATGAAAAATTGAAGGAAGACGGGGTTCATTCAAAGAAAGAAGTAAATATCCCGGCAGGTCAATATCCCGTCGATATGCTGACGGCATTTTATAACCTGCGGGCCGGAGTGTACGGACAACTCGTGCGGGGATCCCAGTTTATGATCCCAACTTACGCCAAGGGCAAATTTACTGAAATCGAAGTAAATATCCTGACCATTGAACAACAGGCCGAACAACAATACTTTCCTTCTCACGGACTTCTGGTGAACGTCAGAATTAATCCAGAGGTCTTTGATACGGACAGCGGCAATTTGTTTGTCTGGTTCGATAGTGCCGGAATCCCGGAGCGTGGCATCGTGGAAGATGTGATCGGCTTGGGAGATGTCCGAGGGCGCCAGGTGTCCGGTCAAAATGTTCTGTGAGGAGTTGCTCTGTGTAGCGGGCCCTGGTGAAAAAGATAAAAAAAGACCCCGCGTAAGGAGGGGGGGGATACGCGGGGTCCATAAGCTCTTCGGCTTGCAGGCAATCGAAGAGTTAACCACAATATAACAAAACGCAACTATTTTTACAACCGGATTGTAAGATATTTGTGAGATAAAAGTGAGGTTGGAGTAAGCCCTCACAGGATCAGCCCCGGGATCTCTTTGATATCCAACAATATTCTGTCTGCTTCGGCAAAGGTCTGCCCCGGGGTGTGGCACCCGGGAATGACCCAGCAAGTCAGCCCGGCTGCTTTGGCAGCCTTCAGGCCTCGCGGCGAATCCTCAATCACGAGGACATCTTGTAGGCTCTGCCGGCTTTTCTTTATTGCCAGCAGGTATGGCTCGGCAGAAGGTTTGCTCCTGATATAGTCCTCCCTGGTCAGGCAGAAATCAAAATACTTGAGAAAGCCTGTACGTTTGTGAATGATGTCAAAATGATGTTTCTGCGAACTTGTTACAATTGACATCCTGATTTTGCCATACAATGTACACAGAACCTCTTCAACTCCCGCCTGAGCCAGATCTCCCTGTTCAAGGAGTTCAGCATAACGTTGCTCTCTCCAGGTTTTTAACTCACCAACCTTTTCCTCCGGCACCCCCCGGTCCGATGCCATGCCAAAGAGACTTTGCCCTTTGTTCAGTGAGATCTCGGCAAATTGTGCATCGCTTAATGGTATGTCGACACGAGCCAGCGCTTCGCGACTGGCCTGCAGGTAATAACGCTCAGTGTCAACGAGAACGCCGTCATTGTCCCAGAAGATATATTGAAACTGCATGGCAGCCTTTTTAAGTTTCTCGGTGGTTGTTTGTGAGTAAACTGCGAATGTTGCTTGCGCTAACAACAAAGGCCACCGGATTCCGGTGGCCTTTGTTGTTAGCATTGCGTAAGCGAAATTACTTCTTGTGGCAGTCGTTACACTTGGTCGGGCCGTTCATTTCTTTGTGGCAGCCTTTGCAGGTGTCGCCATGAGCAGCCTTCTTGTCAACGGCAATTTTTGCCGGCTCGCCTTCATGGCACTTGGCGCAATCGCCAAGCTTGTCCTGGTGAGCCTTGTGGTCGAAGGTTACTGTCCCTTTCTTGTTGTCATAGGTGACCGTGTCAGCAGCGATAGCAATATTAACACCGATGAACGCCAACAACATCATGATCAGTACGAGCTTCTTCATTTTTTCCTCCTGATTTAAATTGAATCTGTCTTGGGCCGGATTGCCCTGAAATCTGTTGTGAACTTTATATAAGAATTTCATTACAATATCATTAGACATCGATGTGAATGTCGCTAGATGTAGAGTTTAAATTATGTGAATACAGGTGTTTATGGTTATGTAGGTCGGGTTTGTAGACATGGGAAAAATTCGTGTTTACTTGGTAGACGTTACCTTGATAGACTCACCGCTATGAATCATGATGAATATATAGATAAATCTTCCACGATCTGTCTAGACTCGACGGGGATCAGGCGCATCAGGGAGGAGCAGCAGCTTACACAACTCTATGTGAGTAAAGTTGTCGGTGTGACAACCGACACCATTTCACGTTGGGAAAATAATCGCTACCCGACCATACGTCGTGAAAATGCCTTGAAGCTTGCTGAAGCCTTGGAGGTGTCTCTCGCAGATATCCTTTTGAAGCCAGTAGATGATTCCGTGCTGGTCGAACCCACACCCAAAAAGATGTCCCCTGTCACATGGACAGTCACGGCCCTCTTGATCGTGGTGATCATGCTTGTCGCCGTTTCTTACACAAATCAAACGCCACCACCTCCCGCGGCGGTAACTGCGGAGAGAATTCTGTTTGAATACGCCGGGCCGGGAAGTGTGATCCCAGTTCAGGTCACTTTGACGCATCGTGCTGGTAATAGTGGCGTCATTCTTAGGGAATATTTCCCCAAAGGTTGGAAGATTGTTCAGGCTAACCCGCCGACATCAAGTCTCGATAATGTGAACGGAGTGGCTCGCTGGATCATCAAGGCAGGTGACAATCGTGACCGGGTTGTCTATCTGGTGCATGTCGACCCTCTTGCCCGACCGGAGAGTGAAAGCCGTTTCCAAGGGGAAATTGTGGCCAGCAAGCAGGGGAACCAGTCTGCTGTTCCGGTTCAGGGGAAAAATAAAATCATCGTGGCCCCGATTCACTGGGCTGATACTGATGGTGACAGTCGTATCGATGATGGCGAGATGCTCGAAGCGTCATTTACCCTCGAGGATATGGCTGGCGTACACATTGACTGGAATGATCTTGAACAACTCTGGGACGCCGGAAGTTACTCATGGAATAAAGAAAAGAGTAAATTCCTGCCACAGGCTCAGTAGTCCTTAAGCTGAGGTTTCCTCGGCAGAGACTCTCCTGCAGGTTCAATAGATAAAAAAAGGCAACGCGCTTTAGGGATAATGCGCGTTGCCTTTTTGTTCTTTGCCGCAGTCTTGATCAGATAGGTTTGGGATTGCAGAGATTCTCCGCCCGGTTAACCTGCACACCACAGTTGGCACAGACAAATTTCGGGTTCTCATAGAGTTTGTTGATTTCGTCATTAAGCGGCGTTGCCTTTAATTGGCACATATGCAACTCACAGTGCTCTTCAGGGTTGGAACAATCATTTTCAGCCATGAGATATTCTCCTTGGTTTTTTAAAAAGGTAACGCTAAGAATGTCATTCGTCAACCTTTCGAAGACTTTTATTTCTTCTTATGTATACGTAAAGATAGATAGTTATGTTGACGATCAGCACCATGGCTCCCAGAAAATATCGTAACGAATCTGTTAATTGCTCTGGGTAAATGAGCGGAACAAGGTAGTATTCGATGAAACTTCCAGAATATTCATGTTGGGAGGCCTGTCGTCTAAAAAGGTTCTCCAGGGGTGTTAAAGGGCAGAGTATGTTTGCCCACTCCACATAGACGCCCCACGCCACAGCCGACAGGTGCGGCCAGATCCAGCGGGTTCGGTGTAAACAAAGAAGGCCGCCGAAGAGAACGAAGAAGATGAACAAAAAATGTAAAACCAGGATCAGGTCAGCGATCAGCCTGTATGCCATTGGTCTACCGCCCTCGAAGTCCTGCTATAAACTCTCTGACCAGAGAGAAATATTGAGGCCCATTTACAAACATGATGTCGTTGTGGGTGCCCTGGGGAAAAATCTCGAGTTGCGATGGGCCACCACACCACTTTGCGAGTCGTTCGGCATGGCTGACATCAATCAGGCCATCGTGACGGGTATGCATAATCAGGGTGGGATTTGAGAAGTGCATCATGCTTTGCTGAATATTGACGGCCTCTGTGATTGCCGCTTTCAGCCCGGAACATGTTGTCTCCAACTCCTCTGGAAGAACTCTCAACAGCAGCCTCTCCACGGGGTCGGCAATAGCACTTTCCAGGATCAGACCGGCGATATCCGGAAAACATTCAATCGCTTTTATAGCAAAGAGTGATCCGACAGAACGCCCAAAGAGAATCAGTCTGTCATGAGGTTGACCTATTGCTGCGATCGTTTGCCGCACGTCTTCTAGCATCTTGCCCAGTTGCGGAATGCCGGTGGAGGCACCATACCCCCTGAACTCAGCAAGAAAGCAGTTACAACCCATGCGACCAATCAGCTCGGGGAAGTCGTCCAGGTAGTCTGCCACGACCTCGCCGTTGCCGTGAAAGTGCACAATGGTCGGTGCCTCTTCGTCGATTTTATGGTAGACACAGGCCAGTCGAGCACCTTCGCACTCAACCCAGAATGGTTGGGGGATGACAGCCTGGCGGGGAAAGAAATAGCGTTGGCTGATGATTGGGTGGTCGAGTAGCGAAGTCTTGCCCATCTTTTTCCGTCACTCCATACCTTTTCGGGAAGTCAGTCACGATCGCTGTCGGAGCGAGCTCTTGAAACGATACTGCGCCGGCCTCTGGTCCTATTTGTTTGTCACTACCAGCCAGAGAGCATGGACCATACCCGGTAACCCGCCCAGCAGGGTCAGAACGATGTTGACCCAGAAGTGCAGGGTCGGTCCGACCTGCATGAAGGCTGCAACCGGAGGAAGAAAGATGGCTAGAAGAATTTTGACTATGTCCATGGTATGGCTCCTTATGTGAATTTGACTGAGGTCATTATATCAGATTGCTTCTGTCTCGAAAGGCTTATGAGAAAACATGAATGTGCGTAACAAAATGTGTCACCGTCCATGACACGATGTGTATCAACATAAGCTGTTGGCACAGAGGCAATCATACAGTCTGGCGGACTTGAGATCTGTTCTTATCTCGTAACTGTTTATAATGATTACCCTTCGCAGTCAACACTTAAGCTTTGTGGAAAATTCTTCCGTTTTTGGCATATTGATCGCAAAAAATGATATGCAACAGTTAGTATCGTTTGCGCGGTTATCCGGTCTGGCAGCGTCGATAATGTGAAAAGGAAAAGTTCCGGGTAAAGCGTGGTGAGCATGCCAGCCGTAGAGCAGGAAGCCTGAAGCGACTTTCAGGGACAAAAATTCATGGCCGGGCGCCGTTCAGCCGAATCACCGCTCAAACGCTAGCACAATCCTACCCTCCTTCAGTAGGTACACACGAAACCCCGACTGGACACGGTCGGGGTTTCGTGCGTTCAACAGGTTCTGTCTGTCCCCGGGACATTATCGGGTTCCTTGCAATTGTTTTGTTTGATTGTGTTACCTTTTTGGTAATTATTTTAGCCTGTTCGCCATCTTTTGGGGTATAATTGCACCACTAGAAAATACTTTTCAATCTTTCTATTGGTGAAACATAATGATCTCTTTGAAAACAACTTTTTTGGCAATTATTCTATGCTTCTTTTCTCTTTGTGGCTCTCTGTCGTCAGCGCAGTCGGTGGACAATGTTCTGGTTGAACTGGTCTCTCTGGATCCTTCGGTTGCCTCGACCCTTGGCAACGATGATGCTCTGTATGTTCTGATTCGTTATGAGAGCGCCATCCCCCTGCGTTTTCAGGCAATCGCTATGCGTAACAGGTTGCCTCTGGAAGTGGGGGCGATCAAGAACCCGGCGGCTCTACATGCGCAAGGAAGTGGCGAGGCTCTGGTCTGGGTAGGTTACACGAACCCGACTCATATCGACGCTGTCAAGGTGACGGTTCTGAATGAAGCATGGCTTGAGGTTTACCATCTGAGCAAAGAGGCGGATGTGACCTGGCAAGGCGTTGCGGCGCCCGAACCAAGGGAGCCTGCTGACTGGGTCAACTCCTTAATCAAGTCCGAGCGTCGCAAAATCGATTTTGTTTATGACCCTACACCACAAAAGCACGGGACCCTTTACGACATCCTCTTTTTTCTGACCCTTGCGTCATTTCCGGCCTATATCCTGCTGCAATTGCACATGTTGTGGCGTTATAATTATCGTTGGCGTGAGCTTGCCGTTATTCCAATTTTCCCGTACGTGATTCTGGCATTTTACTTTGTTGCCGGGCTCGACATTGAGACCTCTCTTCAGGTGACATTCCTCGCTCGCTACACACCTATGGCATTACTCTATCTGGTTGCCTTGTGGCTTGCCAAACGGTTCTGGCAACACAAGCTCCCACCACCAAAGCTTTATAAACCACCCAAAGCTTAATAGAGCTATCTCGTCGCATACATAGCCAGGCTTTAGGCGAAGTTTTTTCGCTTTAACCAATCCACCCCATCATACGCAGATGTTTGATGAGATTGACGACGCCCATGCTCGCAACGAGCAATCCGGCAATGCGGAGCATCCAGGTGCGTGCGCGACCGCTCAACCAATGGGCTGCGCTGCCGAAAATCAGCAGTGACGGGGCAGTGCCGAGACCGAAGGCAAACATCATCAGAGCACCGGTGACGACATCGGCACTCTGGGCGGCGGTGATCGCCACCGCGTAAAGGTAACCGCAGGGGATGAACCCAAACATCAGGCCGAGGGGGAGGGCGGAAAGGGCGGGGGGAAGTTTTCGCAGGCTATGCACTGCTTTGGTCATCGCCTGCATTGGCCCGGGAAAATCGAGCTTTGACGCATTCAGCCAAGTGAAAAGACCGGCTGTTCCCAACCCGACCAGAATGACAAACAGATCTGAGAAGAGCAGCAGTGAGCGGGTGATCAGCTTGAACTGGTCGGTATAGGCCATGGCTGACCCGAGCCAACCAACCACGGCGCCGATGAAGGTATAGGTAATGATGCGCCCAGTGTTGTAGAGAAGGTGAAAGGGCCACCCTCCCTTCTTTCCTGCCTCCGAAAGGGAAAGAGCCCCCACCAGGCCACCACACATACCGATGCAGTGGCCAGCCCCCATCAAGCCTGTAATAAAAGCCATGGAGATGAGCGAGACGCTCATTTCATCATAACCTCGCCGAGGTTGAAGATCAGATCGACCAGGTCATGGCCCGGTCGTTGGATGAGTAGTATGGCCTGCCATCCGCCAGCCATGGTGAAGACGGCTGTGCCCTGATAGCTGTTGTCACGCCAGGGGGCCTTAGGGTTGTTGGGGGGCATGGCCATAGCGGGCATCACCAACTTCATGCTGACCTTTGCATCGGCGATGACCTTGCCTGTGCCGCCTATCAGTTTCACGGTGAAGGGTGTCTCGGTCATGCTCAACAGCGGGTTGGCGTTGAAAGTGAGAATCGCATTGCCTCCCCCGGGCATAGCTTTTGTCAGTTGGGTCTCTGCAGCAAAAGCCGTGGCTGAAAAGCTCAATAGAACGGCGATGATAAGGGTGGTGAGGGTTGTGCGGACCAGGTTATTTCTCATGGTTCTCTCCTTGGGAAGATGCGTCTTGAGTGGAGGATTCATCCTCATCATCAAGCATACGATATTTGGGCCCCTCGACATCATCAAAATCTCCGCGCTTGACTGTCCAAATGAAAAAAAGCCAGGCACCGGTGCCGATGCAGAGAGAGAGCAGGATCAGGATGACAATTGATTGCATCATTGGTGGATATTAATGTCCTGTTGTTTGTTTGGCAACAGAAAAAGTACGTCGTACCAACCGGCCAAGACGCAGGGAGTTGCCGACGACCAGTAAAGAACTGCTGGCCATGGTGACAGCTGCCCAGACAGGGGCTAATGTGCCGCTCGCGGCCAGGGGAATGGTGATGAGGTTATAGGTAAACGCCCAGAAAAGATTCTGCTTGATGATCTGCAATGTTTTACGAGCAATGAATATGGCTTCATAAAGGCGACCGAGATCAGGTCTGGTCAGGACCAGGTCCGATGTTTCCAGGGCGATATCCGTGCCACCGGCCATGGCACAACCGACGTTCGCCACAGACAGTGCCGGGGCATCATTGATACCATCGCCGACCATCATAACCTTTCGGCCGGACTGCTGTTGGGCCTCGACCCATTCGGCCTTATCCGATGGGCACAAATCGGCCCTATAGAGGGGTATGGCCAGCTTGGTGCTGACCTGTGAAGCGGTCTCTGCACGGTCGCCTGTCAGAAGAACAGTGTCCAGGCCAAGTTGCTGCAGTCTGCTCATGGTCTGCGCTGATTCATCACGCATGGGATCCTGTATAATGAGAACTCCACACCATGAGCCACTAAGACTCACATAAACTTCTGTCAGGGCTCCTGATTCGACAGGGGGTAGATCAATGCCCTTTTCGGTGAGGAAAGTACGGCTGCCGACCAGAACTTCCCCATTTTGAGTGTGCATCCTCAGACCCCGCCCAGGAATCGTTTCAACCGATTCCGGGCTTTCGGAAGTGATCCCTGCCGCTTTTGCCCTGGCGATGATGCCGAGTGCGATCGGATGACTCGACCCGCTTTCCGCCTGGCTGGATAGTCGTAAAATGTTTTCTTCACTTTGCCCGGAGGCGAGAATAATCTGCACAACAGATGGCTTGCCGACGGTCAGGGTACCGGTCTTGTCGAAAGCTATCAGGTCGATGCGGCCTGTCTGTTCAAGAATGTCGCCGCCACGGAAGAGAATCCCTCTGCTCGCGGAACTCCCTGACGCGACCAGCACAGCAGTCGGTGTCGCCAAACCGAGAGCGCAGGGGCAGGCAACAATCAGGACTGATACAGCATTGAGCAGTGCTTCACTATGCGGAACGTTGCAGAAATACCAGAAAATCCAGGTGCCTGCGGCAACGAGGGTAACGAAGGGTACAAAAAGAGTGGCGACCCTGTCTGCCAGAGACTGGATCGCTGCCTTGCGATTTTGAGCTTCCTCTACCATGCGGGCCATACGGGCAACAAAGGATTCTGTCGCCAGGCATTCAACTTTCAGTCTGACCGACGAAGAGAGATTAAGGGAGCCGGCTGAGACAGATTCTCCCTGGCGACGCATCACCGGCATTGGCTCTCCTGTGATGGTTGATTCATCCAATTCGGTTTCACCGGTTTGAATCTGACCATCGACCGGGATGCGTTCACCGGGGCGGACCAGGATGAAGTCTCCCGGAGTCAGGCTGTCACTGGCAACGCTCTGCGTCTCATCTCCTTTAATCAGGTTGGCTGTTTCGGGAGCAAGTTGTAATAATTTATCGATGCCGGCAACAGAGCGATTTCGTGCGGATCCTTCAAAAAGTCGGCCGAGCAGAATCAGGGTGATGATCATGGCGGCAGTATCGAAATAGACCTCGCCACCGACAACCAGGGCATAGAGACTGTAACTGTAAGCCGTCAGCACGCCGAGGGAGATCAAAAGGTCCATGCTGGGTGCATGGTTCCTGAGACTGCGCCAGGCCCCTGCAAGGAATGGCCAACCGGAATAGAAAACGACCGGGGTTGTAACAACCGCAGCAAAGTACTGGATCATCTGCCGGATCCCCGGGTCGATGCCGTGAAAATAGCCGCCGTACAGAGCAAAAGAGAAACCCATCAACTGCATGGAAAGAAAGGCTGCAGTGCCAAAGCGGATCAGCAGCGAACGCTGCTCCCTGACAACAGCCTGATGCGCTGCTCCGGCCGTGAAGGGGTGGGGCAGGTAGCCGAGACGACTGACGCTTGAGAAAATCTCTGCCGGGGTTGTCTCCTTTGGGTTGAATCTTACCTGCGCCCGGTGGGTGCCGTAGTTGACTCGGATGCCAATCACCCCTTGCTCTTTGCAAAGGAGTTTTTCAAGCAGCCAGACACAGGAGGCGCAGCGAATGCCCTCTATGATCAGAGAGATGTCTGCAGAAGTATCACTCCGGGCAACAACGTGTCGAGACAAGCTTCCATCGTCGAACTCGGCTTCAAAAACACCGGGAGGGACCCCTTGCTCGGGCCAGCTTCGCTGTTGGTAAAAGTTGCCCAGGCCAGCACCGTTTATGATCCTGTAGACCCCCTGGCAACCGTGGCAGCAGAAGTGCAGCTCCCTGCCATTTATCTCGTCAATGACCAGATCAGCTTCTGGTATTGGCAGGTTGCAATGAATACATGTATCAAACTTTGCCATTATAGATTCAGTAGCAGCTGCCGGCTCAGACGGGCGCCTTTGTATTCGAACTCAACTCTCGCACTTATCTCACCGGTCATGCTTCCTGTCAGGTTAAATTGATAAACTCCCGGATCAACCTCCTGCAACGGGAACGGTATGCTCGATGCCGCCTCCTGCCGGTACATAAAGAGGACTCCTTTTGCCGATCTGACCGGTTGCCCCTCTTTGTCGCTCAGCTGGAAAAGCAGGCTGCGTCCGACCTGTTGAGTTGAGACCTTCCAGCCGAGTGTGGTTGCAGCTTTTTTCTCCAGCAGGGTGGAGGTATATTTCAACCCCTTGCTGTAATAATCAGCATCGGTCACCTGTGGCCCAGACTCAACGGCTCGCATCGCAGCCCAGATTGAAAAACAGAGAAAGCTGCCTAGGAGTAGCGAAATAAACACAGGATAAAGATTTTTCTTCACAGTCATTTTTATTACTGGTCCTGACCTACTTGATGTGTGCAGGAGTCACCGCCAGTTCGGCTCCTGAATGATCCTGTAAAAGAAATTCTACATCCAATCTGGATTTCGGAACAGCTGTTATCAGAACAAAGTCTATACGAAGGTTCTCGCCTGCGGTCAACTCGAGTTTCTCAGTTTGCCCCTTCAACGCCAGTTCGTCACCATCTTCTGCTTCTCGGGCTGCAATTCGATAGGTTGCTTTATGGCTGCTGCGATTGTGTACCCAGGCGTTGAAAAATGTCGCGCGATTACCATCTTTGAGGGTGCGCGCTGCTACCGTGTGTGAGACAGAGACCTTCAGAGACGCCGTTGGACGATGATAAACGGCAAACATCAGAATGAGGATCAGGGTCAAGGTCGACGCACTCAGGAGCAGGGTGCGAAGGTTTAACAGCGCTCTGGCACCTTTGTCTGTGGTACCGAAAGCGTAGCTGATCAATCCAGGTTGATCCCGTTTGGCCATAACCTGTCGGCAGGCATCCAGACACCGTCCACAATTAATGCACTCTACCTGGTAACCGTTGCGGATATCGATCTGCATCGGACAGACTCGCACGCAGGAATTGCACTTGATGCAGCGTTCCAGTTCCGCAGGGGGTAGCTGCAGGATCAAGGTTGTCTGGTCGGAGAGGGCGGTCTGGAAGCGACCATACGGGCAGAAGTCACTGCACATCAGGCGACGAACCAGGGCCAGGTCCAGGTAGATTGACAGGGTCACCAGCAACAGGCAGATCCATGTTGCGTAATGCAGTTGTCCCGTAACCAACCGGGAGAAAAAATCCATGGGTTCGATGAAATACCAGAGTAGGTTGGCCGAGACGAGAGTCGACAGGAGCAGGTAGACGATCTGCAGCAGAAACTGCCGTGCGTGTCTTCCGTGGGGCTGCGATTTTTCCCCTCTCAATCCGAATTGAGAAGAGAACCACTCCGCCAGGTCGGTCAAGGTGGTTTGCGGGCATAGCCAGCCGCACCAGACCCGACCAAGCAGCATGGTGATCAAGAGAAATCCCATTGTCAGGGCCAGACTGAAGAGCAGGACCAGATAGAGGTCTTCAATGCGAAGTGTCTGGCCGAAGAAGTGCAGCGTCAGCCCGGGAATGTCGATTCGCAGGAGACTGTTCCCATCGATCCGGAACCAGGGAAGCAGTAACAGCAGGAGGGTTGCCGCCCATTGGCAGCGGCGGCGCCAGGGTGAAATCAGGGAGGTGGCCTTTTGCGGGCAGGATGCTTCAGTCATGTAAGGGGGCCGTCCCCGGAGGCAGTCGCCATTTGAAAGTCTGGAACAGTTCTCTTAACTGCGGAGACCGTCCCTAAAAGCAAAAGCGGCAGTGGGTGCCCCCTCTGCCGCCTGTTAACTCAAAGGTTCAGGATGAATTCAGTCAGGGCTTCGATCTCCTCTGTTGAGAGCTTGTCCCCGAAAGCCGGCATATTGCCCGGTCGGCCGGAAGTAATACTCTCTTTCGCAGCCATGCTGGTTTTACCGTACTTGTAATCACCTGAGAGGTCCGGGCCAAAAGCACCCAGGCCGTCTGCGCCGTGGCAGCTCGCACAATACTTTTTGTACAGTGCCTGGCCATCGGCTGCAACTGCCGGAGAGGTTGTTGCCGGTGCCGGTGCCGGGGTTGCGGGTGAGGGACTCATCGCGTTTTCCTGAACAGGCTGTTCGCCTTTGTGGGCTGCCATCTTCTCCTGGAATTCGGCATCCGCACTCCAGCCGGAGAGCAGGTAGAACGCCATGAAGGCCACTCCCCAGATGATCAGGCCGTAAAAGAGAACGGTAAAGTAGACCGGTGGAGCTTTCTCACGATCTTCAACAATGCCGTCTGCATGTTCTTCGTGGTGAGGGTCGGTTGTGCTCATGTGAATATCCTTTTTGGCAAAGGTCGGTCTGTTTGACCGATAAAAATTTAATCGTCATCCAGCATGCGGTACTTGGCTGCTTCACCTGAGTCTTTGTTCTTCCTGCTGTAAGTCCTTATTACGATCAGGACAAAGATCACAAAGAGACCGAAGGTGATGCCAAGGTATACCAGGGAAGCCAAATCCATCTTTTATTGCTTCCCGTCTGCTTGGTATTTTCTGATGTAGTTGGTCAGCTTCCACACCTTGTCGGTACCAAGGCTTGAGAAACTCGGCATGCCGTTGTCGGTTATCCCGCTATAAATGAGCTCGAACAGGATCTCATCGTCATAGTCCTCACCGATCAGCTCCGGGCCGATATCTCCTTCCATCTGTGCACCATGACAGGCTGCGCAGTTTTCTGCAAAGAGCGATGCCCAGCCGGAGATAGTCGCCGGGCTGGCATCTGCATAGGGATTCACCAGATCACCGACGATGGTAGTTTCCGTTGCTTCACGCCACGGAATGTCCGAACCGAGCTTTTGCAGATAGGCCACCATGGCGTCCATTTCGTTCTTGTCTTCGAGAGCTTTGATCTCTTCAGCGGTATAGGGGAAGCCGAGCGTGTCCATTTTGCGCTGGATCATCTGTGGGTCAAGCAGGTTGTCGGAAAACCAGGCGTAATCGGGCATGTTGGTTTTCGGAACCATGGAGCGCGGCGACTCCATATGCTTGTAGTGCCACGCATCCGGATACTTGCCGCCGAGGCGGGCCAGATCAGGACCGGTTCGCTTGGAGCCCCAGAGGAAAGGCCGGTCGTAGACGAATTCGCCGGATTTGGAGTACTCACCGTAGCGCAGAACGTCCGAGACCAGGGGCCTAACCGTCTGACTATGGCAGTTGTTGCAGCCGTCACGAATGTAGATGTCGCGGCCTTCCTGTTCCAGGGCCGTATACGGGGTGACGCCCTCAATCCGGTCAGCGTCGGTGTTAACCCAGGCAAACGGCAGCACCATGGTAATGATAGTACCAACCATGATGGCACATGTAGCCAGAATGAGAAGGAGGACAGGTTTCTTTTCCCACATGATCAAGCCCTCCCTTCTGCAACTGCAGTCTGCTCAGCCGTTGGCTCGCCTTTGCGGACTGTCATATACAGGTTGTAGATAAAGATGATGAGTCCGGCCATGTAAATAAGACCGCCGAAAGCTCGCGCCCACCAGTAGGGGTACATCTCGACCATGGTTTCCATGAAGGTGTAGGTCAGGCTGCCGTCGCTGTTCATGGCATTCCACATTCCCGCCTGCAGGACCCCGGCGATCCAGAGAGAAATGGACCAGATCAGCTGGCCGACCAGGATCAGCCAGAATTGCAGGTTGGCCAAGGGAATACTGTAGATCTCACGGCCGTAGATGCGTGGCATGATGAAGTAAATGCTGGCAAAACAGATCATCGACACCCAACCCATAGTTCCCATGTGGATGTGTGCGGGGACCCAGTCGGTGTAGTGGATGAAAGCAGAGAAGGTTCTGATAGCCTGCATTGGCCCCTGCAGAGTCTGCAGGCCGTAGAAGGTGATGCCGAGGATCAGGAATTTGACCAGGTAGTTTTCACGCATCTGGTGCCACTGGCCGTTCATAGAGAGGTAGCCATTGAAAACACTGCCCCAGGATGGTGCAATCAGCATGATCGAAAAGCCCATGGCCAATGTCTGGATCCAGTCAGGCACCGGAGTCCAGAGCAGATGGTGTGCGCCGGTCCAGAGGTACATGAAGATCAGGCTCCAGAAGGCGATGATCGACAGTCGATGGCTGTAGATCGGAACGCCCGTTGATTTCGGCAGGAAATAGTAGAACATCGCCAGTGGCGGAGCTGTCAGCGCCATGGCGACGGCATTGTGGCCGAACCACCAGTGAACATTGGCGTCGTTGGTGCCAGCATAGGCCGAGTAGGATTTGAAAAGTGAGACCGGCATGGCTGCCGAATTGACCACGAAGAGGATTGCCACGCCAATGATCGCCGCCATCATGTACCAGAGCGAGATGTACATCTGTTCGTCTTTGCGCTTGAGAATGGTCATGATGATGTTGATGGCGAAGGCGACCCAGAGAATGATGATCATGACGTCGATCGGCCATTCCATCTCGTGGTACTCTTTTGATGTGGTGTAACCGAGCAGTAAAGTGACTGCCGAGGCAATGATGGTCGCGTTAAAGAACCAGAGCTGGAATTTTGCCAGCTTGTCGCTCCAGAGCGGCGTTTTGCAGAGGCGCTGGACGATATAGAAGAAGGTGGCAAAGATGACGCCGACCCCCCAACCGTAAATGCCTGCATTGGTGTGAATCGGACGTAGCCGGCCGAAGGTCAGATATGGTGGGAAATTAAGGTCCGGATCGATCATCTGGAAGGAGACAATGACTCCAACCAGCACAGCGACCAGCCCCCAGAGCACGCTCCAAGTGACAAAGCTGCGCACAATGGCGTAATTATAGGTCTGGTTCTCCATAGCACCTCCTGAAAAAATATTAATTCGTCCCAGAGTTTAAGTCTGAGCTTATAATTGTCAAGGCTTAATTAAACATAACAAAAACGGTTTTATTTATACGGGAGCGCAAAAGCTTTGTCAACAGATGCCTGGAAATTTATTTCATGGACATTCGAGTGACGATTCAGCTTCCATTTATGACTGTAAAATATAATTATTAAGCAAATTGACCTTGCAGGAGCCTTTTGCCGTGCGAACCAGTTTGGGAAAAAAATTATTACTATACACCGGAAGCATCGTGGCCCTGTTGCTGGTGATCACCTTCATGCTGCTGGAGCGCAACCAGGCTCAGGCCTGGGAGGATTACCTGTTCAACCAGAGCCTTTCTTTTGCCCGCCTGGCAACACCAGAACTGTTGAAACGGTTTCGAGGCTCTTTCCCTCCCGACGAACCGGCAGAGATTGCCGACATGCATGAGTTCCTTGGTTTGAACCGTGATCTTGTCCGGTTCTCCCTGATGTCCGCAAGCGGTCGCCGTCTCTACCTGTCAAATGTTTTTGAAAGTTTTCCTGATCTTGACCTCGAGCCATTTGCAAATGACAATTTGTCTTCCAGGCTCTCGGCCCAGCGAACAACCATGATCACACATAAACTGCCTGATGGTAGGCGTCTGCTTGATTTGGTCGAACCCGCCTTCGGTCCGACCGGACAACAGGTCGTTTCGGTACGCTACCTGATCTCGTACGATTCGATCGATGCGAGAATGCGGGAGGCGCGCAGGCATTTTATCATGGTTGCCGCCGCCGCACTCTTGGGCTGCCTCGTCATGGTCAGTCTGATTGCCCGACGCATCACCCGGCCAATAGCCAGTCTGACGGATGGTGCCCGTTCCCTGGCGAAGGGTGAACTCGAGACACGGATTGCAGCAGAGAGTCGTGACGAGCTTGGTACTCTGGCGCAGGCCTTTAACGATATGGCTCAAAGCCTTGCGCTCAATCGTGCTGAGTTAACCCACAAAAATGAGGCCTTGAGTACGGCCAACAAACATCTGCAGTCGATGCAGGAACAACTCTTGCGAAGCGAGCGGTTGGCGGCTATCGGGCAGTTGGCGGCCGGCGTCTCTCATGAAATCGACAATCCGGTAGGAATCATTCTAGGGCACGCTGAACTGCTGCTGGACGATTTGGAGGAAGGGGACCCGCTGAAAGAGGATGTGTCCGCTATTATCGAAGAATGCCGGCGCTGCAAACGAATCACAGGGGGGTTGCTGGGCTTTGCCCGTTCTCCAGAAGGACACCATGACCGGGTCGACCTTAACCAACTTGTTCAGGAGACAGTTGCTTCTCTGTCGCCGCAGATGCTTTTCAAAGACCTTGATTTGAAAACTGAGTGCTCTGCCAGTGATTTGTATGTGACCGGCGATGTCGATCAGTTACGACAGGTCATGATCAATGTCCTGCTAAATGCTGCCCAGGCGCTCCAGGGCAGAGGGCAGCTCCATGTCTCCTTGTCCCGCCAGTCCGCGCATGCTCTGATCCATGTTGATGACAGTGGGCCGGGAATCCCTGAAGATGATCGCGAAAGAGTTTTTCAGCCATTTTTCTCGACCAAGGCCCAGGGTGAGGGCACAGGCCTCGGTTTACCCCTTTGTCGCAAGCTGGTTGAGGGACAGGGTGGAGAAATTTATGTTCATCAGGCTCCTCTGGGGGGAGCGCGTCTGTTGCTTTTGCTGCCGCTTTCGGATTAGTTCCTTCACGGTTACGATTTAAGGAGAAAAGCTTTGACATGTTTCATCTGGATTCATTACGATAAGCAAAAATTCCCCTACTGGACTTCCCCTTAATTATGGATTTCGTACTTAATATATTAAATGATGAGATTCGTCGCGTTGAAGCACAGTTTCGCGAAGATCTGACCTCACGTGTGCCACTGATTCGCAAAGTCGGTGAGTACGTACTGGCCAGCGGCGGCAAGCGCGTCCGTCCGATGATGCTATTGCTGAGTGCCCGTCTTGCTGGCTACCAGGGTGAGTCGCACATCGGTCTGGCCAGTGTCGTCGAGTTTATCCACACTGCGACCCTACTGCACGATGATGTCGTTGATAGTGCTGTTTTGCGCCGTGGTCAGGATTCTGCCAACGCTGTGTGGGGGAATGAGGCCAGTGTTCTTGTCGGCGATTTTCTCTTTGCCAAATCTTTCTCCATTATGGTCCGCGAAGGAAACCTGGATATCCTCAGGGTTCTCTCCGACGCCACCACGCAGATGGCTGAAGGGGAAGTGTTGCAGCTGATCAGCACCAGTGATGTTGACCTGGACGAAGAGCGTTATATCGAAGTTGTCCAGAACAAGACGGCGGTGTTGCTTTCGGCTGCGAGCCGTTGTGGAGCGATCCTTGGCAACTGCGCTGTCGGGGAGGAAGAAGCGCTGGCAGCTTACGGCATGGATCTCGGCATCGCCTTTCAGTTCATGGATGATGCCCTTGATTACGTCGCAGACCAGAGCGAGTTTGGAAAAGAGTGTGGACATGACCTGCTGGAAGGCAAGGTCACTTTGCCTTTGATCCATACTTTGAAGCATTGTACCGCCGGAGAGCGAGAGAAGATTGCGGCAATTGTCAGCCAGGACGTCTTGTCAGACGAAGAGCTGCAATATGTTGTCGATCTGATCCACTCCTATGACGGTATCGGTTATACCCGTCAACGGGCGAAAGTCCTGATAGAATCCGCAAAAGGCTATCTGCTCACCTTTGCCCAGAGCCCTGCCAAAGAGGCCTTGATCCGATTGGCTGATTATGTCGTCAGCCGCAATCACTAGCCCGTCTCCGTCATTTTCCCATTCTGAATGCCGTGCTTTAGCTTTTCTCGGCTGTTTCCGTAGAACAAAACCCAGCAAAAAAGCTGTTTTCGGGATTGGCGCGAAGATTGCTGATGATTCTATATTACTTTCTCTGCAACTTCAGTGGGTTGGAGTTTTTATGGATAGCGCGCAACTGATACATGAACTGAAGCACGACTTCGAGGGCTCCGAGTATTTGATCGAGGTGTTTGTCCGTCCCGATGGCAGTCACTTTGCGCGTACGACTTTCAGCCCGGAGGATGTCATTATCAGCGACGGAGTTAACTTTGACGATGTCATCCTGAAGCATCGAGAATTACTACCCCTCGCCGTTCGTTCCAGAAAGATGCATTTCTCCTCCCGCATGATTAACTGAGTAGTGCCGTCTTTGTCATAATCCGGGTATCCGAATCTGAGCCTGTCCTGTTATACTGCACGAATGCCCCGCCTCTCTTTTCATAAAAAAGTCCTCTATGTTTTCTGCGGTTTGACCTTGGTTCCTCTGGTTCTCCTGGCCGTTTTTGCCAGTCAGAGCCTGGATACTGTGGAGCAACTCCTGCGTGCCAGTGCGATCAGTGCTCTTGACCAGCAGGCTGCGGAAACGCTTGAACTACGTGCAGTTATGGTGGCCGACGAAGTGCGCACCTTTTTGCGCAGAATCGAGGGAGACCTGGAAGATCTGGCACTCTTACCGGTTGAGTCAGAAAAATATCTCTGGTTCAATCAAAACCAGCGCCGGCCGATCTGGGTACGCACAGGGACCAACCAATGGCCGCGCGAATTACGACCATCTGTCAGCCTTTACAGGGAAATCTCTTTCATCTCTCCGGATGGTATGGAGCGTCTGCGAATCGTTGATGGTGTTGCGTCGGAAGACCTGCGTGATCTGTCGGACCCCGCTAACACAACCTACCTGACTGAAACCTACTTCAATGCCGCAAGAGAACTCGTTGAGGGTCAGATCTATGTTTCACACGTGACCGGGTGGCATGTGAGCAAGGAGGCCCAACTCGCCGGCGCGGCGTCCACAGAGGAGGCCATTGAGGGAGCAACCTATGAGGGTGTTGTTCGCTTTGCTCGGCCTGTTTTTAACATTGAGGGGCAATTACAAGGTGTTGTTGTGCTCTCACTTGACCATCGACACCTGATGGAGTTCACCCAACACATTGCCCCTACGGATGAACGGTTTGTTATCTTCCCCTCTTATCAGAGCGGCAACTATGCCTTTATGTTTGATAACGAAGGTTGGATTATCACGCACCCTAAATTCTGGGACATCCGGGGGTTGGATAAGGATGGGCATCTTGTCCCGCCTTACACCAAAGACTCAAGTCCTGAGTCGATTGCCAGCGGGACCATCCCCTACAATCTCAGTGAAGCGGCATTTATTCACCCTAATTACCCGGAAGTTCACCAGGCTGCACTTGGCGGTCGTTCGGGCGTTATTGATGTTACCAATGTCGGCGGTTCTCGGAAAATTATGGCCTTTGCCCCGATCTTCTACGATTCTGGGGCGTATGCTGAAACGGGGGTGTTCGGCGGCATAACGATTGGTGCCGAGGTCAAGCAATTCCACAATTTGTCGGAATCAACTTCTGCTAATATTCGTAATCTTTACAAGTCTTTCCTGACGGGTGCCTGGGTATTGATTGGCATGACGGCACTCCTGATTGTGTTTGTTGCCTATCGCCTTTCGCAAAATATCACCGCTCCATTGTCAACTCTCATCGATGGAACCCAGAAGATGGCACGCGGCAAACTGGGTACGCAGGTGCAAATATCCAGTCCTGTGGAAGTCGCTGAGCTGGCGACCGCTTTCAACACCATGGCCAGGCAACTCAACGAACGTCGCGAACGATTGCTTACCACCTTGACCGTACTGCGACGTTCAAGGAAAGAGATCAAACAGGAAAGGGATTTCAAGCAGACGATCGTTGAAAATGTTGAAGTCGGGATACTGACTCTTGACGACAGCCAGGTTGTTACTTCTCTGAACGGAGTCGCCCGAACCCTTTTGAGTGTTGCCGAGGGGCCTGTCGCTTCCCTGCCTCTTAACGAAGCCCTGTCGGCATTTCCGGAATTCCATGACGCGGTTTCTCAGAGTATCCAGAATGAGCGTTGGAGTGAGTATGTCACACTGGAACGAAACGCCCGGTCTTTGACCTATCGACTGGCTCTTTATCCTCTTTCTTCCGGGCGGGATGCCGGCCACATCTTGACGATTGAAGATTTGACTGAACGGGTCAGCTTGCGTCAGCGGATGGCCCGATTTGAACGTCTCGCTTCACTGGGGCGTCTGTCGGCCGGAATCGCTCATGAGGTGCGGAACCCTTTAACCGGCATCAGCCTGTTGCTCGATGAGCTGCATGATCGTATGCTCGACCATCCAGAGGACCAGAGCCTGATTCAACGTGCTTTGCATGAAATCGAGCGTTTGGATGGATTGGTTAACGAATTACTGAATTTTGCTTCTTTGCCGGACACCCGATTGGCCCCTGGTGACCTTGCCGTTCTTTTGCGTGACACACTCTTTCTTGTGAACAAGCAGTTTGAGAAACAGAAGGTCCGGCTCCACAAAGATATCCCCGAGAGTCTGCCACAGCCGCGTATAGACACTGATCGCTTGAAACAAGCGGTCCTGAACCTGTTGACAAACGCTCTGGATGCCATGCCGAACGGTGGCGAGTTATGGATTGCTGCAAAGCTTGTTGGAGAGGAAGTCCAGTTGATGATCCGCGATACCGGTGAAGGGATCTCCGCGGATCGACTGTCGTTGATTTTTGAGCCATTTTACACCACCAAGGGCGAGGGAACAGGCCTGGGACTCTCGATTACCCACACGATTATTACCAGCCATGGCGGGAGAGTGGAAGTCAATAGCCAGCCTGGAGAAGGTACGTCGTTCACAATTTATCTACCCGATGGCGGCCAAAATTAGCCTTGTTTGGGCTTGTATGTCTGATTCAGTGGCCAGAACAGATAGAGATGGCCACTTTTGGCCGTTTTTGTTGTCACTTCTCCTCGCTGCCGCTATCATACCTTACTGCCGAAAGCTTTTTCTGCTCGTCGAGGAGTTATTATGGAACGCATTCTGATCGTGGATGATGAGGCTTTTATCCGCGAGAATCTGGAAAGAATACTCGAAGAGGATGGCTATCATCCTTACTCCACAGACAATGGTGATGACGCCGTCAAGGAAGTCAGCGAGGCGGATGTCGATCTGGTTCTGCTTGATCTGAACCTTGGCGCCCAGAGTGGACTTGATGTCCTGCGTGCAATGCGTGAAATTGATCCGGGTGTTCTGGTCATCATTATCACTGGCTACGGTACCGTGGAGAGTGCAGTGGAGGCCTTGAAACTGGGCGCTTATGATTACATCAAGAAACCGTTCAAGGCTGATGCCATTCGCCTGATAGTCAGACTGGCCTTGGAAACACAGAATCTACGCCGCGAAGTTCGCCAGTTGCGGCGTGGCAGTCAGAGCTGGGAGTTGACCGGAGACAACATCATGGTTGGTTCCAGCGCGCAGCTCACGCAGGTCTATCGGCAAATTCGTGAAGTTGCCAAGCACGAGACTTCAACGGTCTTGATCACCGGTGAATCGGGGACCGGCAAGGAACTGGTGGCCAAAGCAATTCATCATCTGTCGCCGCGCAGGGACAGACCTTTTATTGAAATCAACTGCGGCTCCTTACCGTTCAACCTGCTCGAAACCGAACTGTTCGGGCATGAACGGGGTGCCTTCACGGACGCCAAGAATCGAAAGATCGGCCTCTTTGAAGAAGCCAACGGCGGCACCATCTTCCTTGATGAAATCGGCGAGATGGATCTGAATCTTCAGGTTAAACTTCTCCGTGTTCTCGAAGACAGAAAAATTCGTCGTTTGGGAGGAACTCGTAATATCGAAATCGATGTTCGTGTCGTGGCAGCTACAAACCTAGATATCAAGGACGCCATTGTACAGAAGAGCTTTCGTGAGGATCTTTTCTACCGTCTTAACGTGTTCCCCATTCATGTGCCGCCGTTGCGAGATCGATGCGAAGATATCCCGCCGCTACTTGAACTTTTTCTCAAACATTTTAGCGAACAGTTCCACAAGAACGTCCGTGAGATCTCACGTGCGGCTCTGGACCTGTTGATGCGATATCATTGGCCCGGTAACGTGCGTGAGTTGCGTAATGTGGTGGAGCGAATCTGTATCATGCACAACCTGGAGACTATTACACCAGAATGCCTGCCCCGTGAAATCTGGGGTGACAAGCCACAGGACGACGCGTCATTTGACTACCAGATCCCTCCGGGCGGAGTTTTGTTCGAAGAGATTGTCGGCCGTCTGGAAAAAGACCTGATTTCCCAGGCGGTCGGTATCACCGGCGGCAATGTAGCCAAAACGGCTCGTTTACTCAACCTGCCGCGTGGGACTTTGCGTTATAAAATGGAAAAGTATGGATTGACCGAATCTCCCTGATTGATCTCATTTAAATGGTTGTTTGTGAGAAACTTGTGAGGAGATTATGCTATAGTTTCACTCAAGAATGATATCTCACTGATAATGGCAAACTCGGAGTCATTCGAGGTCGTAAAGCCGTCGTTTCGTTTGCAGGGTTACAAAGAGCGGAGAGCCGGGTTATCGTAGCGGTGCGTTGTCACTAGATTCCTCCCTGACTCCAGGATCGTGAGCCGGGTTTTTGTTTGTTTGGTTATTCAAGAGAGCCAGATATGAAAGCACGACCAATCGCAGTTGTTGTTGATGACAGTAAACATTTCCGTCTGTATCTGACAGACATTTTAGCTCGGCTGAATTTTGAGGTGTTGCCTGTTGACAACGCCACTGATGCCCTCGAAATATGTCGCATGACCCGCCCCCATATAGTCACCATGGACATAGTAATGCCTGGCATGGATGGGCTCGAGGCCTTGCGTGCGATCCGTGATGATGAAGAGCTTGCTGACCTTCCTGTTATCATGATCTCCAGCTACCGGGACAAAAACCGGCAATGGCAAGCTTTAAGTCTCGGCTGTATTGATATTCTTGATAAGCCGGTTGACTTGCACCGCTTGCACAAAACAATTCAACGCTGCGACCTTTACCCAGGTGCTCGTCGGCGCTATTTGCGGGCGCCTTTCGAAAAAAAAGTCGTGCTGCACTTTCAGGGTACACGTTACGAAGTGCCGGTCACCACCCTTTCCGAGCGTGGTATCTTCATGCATCTCGAAGAACAACTGCCAAAGGGGGCTTATGTCGATATTGATTTGCCGGTGTCCTCGGATGAAACCATGCGGATTGGTGGCCCCGTCATCCACTGTCGGGAACAGCAGGACGGTGGCACTGTTTCCTATGGGGTCGCAATCAAGTTCAGTCGGCTGACAGCGAAGGAACTGGAAATAATCTCCGGGCTGGTGGAAAAGTTTCTGATTGGAGATGCCCTGGAAGAACAGGCAGAGCTATAATCCTGTCAACCTGACGATCAAAGAAAATTCCGTAATTCCGACCTGAACAGCCTCCCAGCTTTTAAGACTGCATTGTTTGCGGTTTTCCGTTATTCTTTTTTGTATTCTCATCTTCCCGTAAGAAGTGCTTTAGGCTGCATAAACCAAAGTCTCTCCGCAAAGCAGGCGGCGCATCTTGCTGTGGTTTTTTGTCAGCCTGGTCCTGTCCTGGCGGATATCTTTGGAGAGAGCCGGAATCAAATTGCAACGTCAGAGAATCATCATCGAAGGAATTGTGCAGGGGGTCGGTTTTCGTCCGTTTATCTATCAGTTGGCCGAACGGTTTGAGCTGTCCGGATCTGTCTGTAATGATACCCGTGGTGTGACGGTCGAGGTCGAAGGTGAGGAGACGGCTCTGGGGCGATTTGTTGCTGCTATTCACACTGAAAAGCCGCCCTTGGCAGCTGTCCATTCAGTTGATGTGCAACAGCTTCCGGTACAGGGAGAAACAGGATTCCGGATCTTGCAGAGTAGCACGGACGAGAGCCGCCGGGCCCAGGTTGCCCCGGACGCAACTGTCTGTGACGACTGTCTGCGAGAGCTCTTTGATCTTGCTGACCGCCGCTACCATTATCCTTTTATCAATTGCACAAATTGTGGCCCACGTTACACTATTGTGACGGGCATTCCTTACGATCGCCCCCTCACCACAATGGCGGATTTCCAGCTTTGTGCCAGTTGCCTGACAGAATATGAAGACCCCTCATCACGCCGTTTCCATGCTCAGCCGAATGCCTGCCCGGCTTGTGGTCCCCAGTTGCAGTTGCTTGATGCCAAGGGTGGGCTCATTGCCAGTGCGGACGCCCTGACGCAGACAATCAATCGTCTCAGACAAGGTCAGGTCGTAGCGGTCAAAGGTCTTGGTGGCTATCATCTTGCTGTCGACGCCGGCAACCAGGACGCTGTGCTTGAACTGCGTCGGCGCAAACGGCGCGATGAAAAGCCTTTCGCCTTGATGGTCAGAGACATCGAAACTGTACGGCGATTTGTTTTTGTCAATAAGGATGAGGACCGCCTGTTACAGGGCTCCGAGCGGCCGATCGTGTTGCTGCAAAAGAAGCAGGAGCACACTCTGGCTGAAGGCATCTCTCCCGACAACCGTTATCTGGGCATCATGCTGCCTTACACCCCGCTGCACTACCTGCTGTTGCAAGATGAGCTCAAGGCCTTGGTGATGACCAGTGCAAACCTCTCCGATGAGCCGATTGCTTTTGAGGATAGTGAGGCTCGAAAGCGACTGTCAGAAGTCGCCGATGTTTTTTTGTCTCACGACCGCCGCATTTACACGCGCACCGACGACTCAATTGCCCGGGTCATGGCCGAGCGTCCGTTGTTGTTGCGTCGGTCCCGTGGTTTTGTGCCCCGCGCACTTGCTTTGCCGGGTGAAAGTTGCTCTGTTCTGGCTGTCGGCGCCGAGTTGAAGAACACGGTCTGCTTGACCCGTGGCGATAGGGCTTTTTTGAGTCAACATGTCGGTGATCTGAAAAACCTCGAAAGCTACGAATCGTTCAAGCAAACCATCTCACATCTGCAGGCAATTCTCGATGTGCGCCCTGAAAGGGTTGCTCATGATCTGCATCCCGATTATTACTCGACGCGTTACGCCCTGGAGGAGAGTGGCCTGCCAACCGTCTCAGTACAACATCACCATGCCCACCTGGCCAGTTGCCTGGCCGAACATGGTCTCGAAGCTCCTGCCATCGGTGTGATCTTTGACGGAATTGGTTACGGCACTGATGGCAACATCTGGGGAGGTGAGTTCCTGGTCGGTGATTTGAAAGGCTACGAACGTGTCGGTCATTTTTGCTATCAGCCAATGCCGGGTGGCGACCTTGCTACCAAAGAACCGTGGCGTATGGCGTTGAGCTATCTGCAATCAATTTACGGCGAAGTTCCAGACGGGCTGAAGGTCTGTGCCGGAATTGCAGACAATGAGCGTCGTCTGGTTACCCAGGCCATTGAAAAAAAGATAAATGCCCCGCTTACCTCGAGTTGCGGCCGGCTTTTTGACGCCGTTTCTGCAATTTTGGGTTTGCGACAAACGGTTTCATTCGAAGGTCAGGCTGCGATGCAGCTGGAGATGATCGCTGACCCTGCCCAGTCGATCTCCTATCCCTGTCTCATGTTGGATGAAAATGATCAGATTCTTTACAATCCTACTCCGATGATTGCGTCAATTGTAAACGATCAGCTGGCGGGATTGGGCGTGGAAAAAATTGCCGGGCGCTTTCACTTTTCCATGGCAGCGATGATTGAAGAAGTCTGCTCAGAGTTGAGTCAGCGTACCGGTCTGAATCGAGTTGTCCTCTCGGGAGGGGTTTTTCAGAATTGTCTTTTAACCGAGATGGCCCTGGCGCGGCTTGGACGGTCAGGCTTTGAAGTTATCACACATTCCCTGGTCCCACCCAACGATGGTGGGCTTGCACTGGGTCAGGCAGTCGTCGCCGCGGCCTAAATTCCCAGGATCGTCGCCAGCTTGAGCAAGGTTTCATCTATTGCTCGTCGACCAGCACCGAGCACTTTCTCAAGATCAGTGCGGATAATTGAGCCGCATGAAAGACCGAGCATTTTCCCCGAGTCTCCCTGTAGCAGAGCATCTACGGCCGTAACACCGAACCGTGCAGCAAGCAGCCGGTCGAAGGTGGATGGCGACCCGCCTCTCTGGTAGTGACCCAGTACCATGATGCGGGTTTCAAAACCGATGCGGTCCTTGATCTGATCGGCAACGTCCTGGGCCCTGCCGGCGCCCTCTGCGATCATGATGATCGAGTTGTCGCGGCCTTCCTGAAAGCGGTTGAGTAGATTTTCGCAGATGTCATTGATCTCGTAGCCAGATTCGGGGATCAGGGCGTATTCAGCGCCGCAGGAGATGCCCGAGACCAGGGCAAGGTAGCCGCAGTTGCGGCCCATGGTTTCGACGACGAAGGTGCGATCGTGGGATGATGCCGTGTCCTTCAGACAGTCAACCGCGTGCAGGATGTTGTTCAGGGCGGTGTCAACACCGAGCGACATGTCGGTAAAGGGAATGTCGTTGTCGATTGACGCCGGAATGGCAAGCACGTTGATATCGCGTTTTTGCAATGCCAAAGCGCCACGGTGGGAGCCATCGCCGCCGATGACGACCAGACCTTCGACGCCCATCCCCTTGAGGTTGTCAGCCGCCAACCTCTGGCCGGGGTCTTCCATCATCTCGATGCAGCGCGCGCTCTGCAGAAAGGTGCCACCCAGCTGCAGTTTGCCGCTTACCGATTTCGTCGTCAGTCGCTCGTATTGTCGATCGATCAGTCCCTGATAACCCTTTTGAATGCCAATGACTTCAAGATTGTTGCTAAGGGCCGCGCGCACTACGGCGCGGATCGCTGCGTTCATACCTGAGCAATCGCCACCGCTGGTTAGTACTGCTATTCGTTTCATGTGAATGCTCCGCGCAAAGTTAGGGCATTTCCTGCACCTGCATGAAGTTAAACAGCAGATGGACCTTTTGTCAAAGTGCAGTAATGATGAGATATCTCCACCAATTTATTAATCTTTTAGCCAAAACATGTTACATATACGAAACATAATGTCTGCCTTGGTCGACTGACTTCAGCGGCATGGGTATAATGGCACTATTAACCTGTAATTTAAGACTCAACTGGAAAGAAATAATCTATGCGACAGATAAAATTCGTAACGACTCTCCTTCTTAATGTCCTGCTGCTTTGCCTGGCCGGGGCAGCCTTTGGCAGCAGCTCTCTTGAGAGCAAGGTGTTCGAACATCAATTTACCAACGGGTTGAAATTGTTGGTCGTCGAACGGCATGAGACCCCGGTTGTCTCGGCCTACATCACCATTGGTGTCGGCTCAGTGCACGAGACCAGTGAGACCCGCGGTGTCGCTCATCTGCTCGAGCATATGCTTTTTAAGGGAACCGAAACCCTCGGCACGACAGATTACGCTAAAGAAAAGCCGCTCCTTGAAGCCATTGAGAGGGTTGGCAGCAAGCTGGATGCTGTGCGTTTGCAGGAGGGTGCCGATCCGGAGAAAATTGCCGCCCTTGAAAAAGAACTGGCGGATTTGCAGGCTGAACACAAGCAGTACGTGGTCAAGGATGTCTTCTCCAACATCTATTCAGAAAATGGTGGCGTTGGTTACAATGCCTTTACCAGCAAGGATTTGACAACCTACCTGATTTCCCTACCGTCGAACAAGCTTGAGCTCTGGGCACTTCTCGAGTCGGACCGGATGAGAAGCCCCGTCCTGCGCGAGTTTTATACTGAGCGGGACGTGATTCGCGAGGAGCGGAGGCGCTCTTACGATACCAACCCGAGTCGCAAACACTATGAGAAGCTGGTGACCAACTCGTTCACGGTGCATCCTTACCGCAACCCGATTATCGGCTGGCACTCTGATATCGCCAACCTGAGCCCACAAAAAACCCGGGAGTTCCTGCAAAAGTACTATGCGCCGGTCAACACTGTGATTGCGTTGGTTGGAGACATCAGGGCCGGGGACGCCGTAGAGCTGGTCGGTCGTTATTTCGGTGGCCTCGAACCCGGAACACCAGTGCCCCGCGTTGCTGCCATAGAGCCCGAGCAAACCGGCGAAAAAAGGGTTGATGAGATATTTGATGCCGAGCCGCGTCTGGCGATTGCCTGGCATAAACCGACCATGCCGCATAAGGACGACTATACCTTTGACCTGATCACCCAACTCCTTGATGGCGGTCGCACCTCGCGGTTCCACAAGTCTCTGGTGCAGGAGCAAAAGTTGGCCACTTCGGTGTCCGTTTATGGTGCACCGGGCTCTCGTTATCCGAACCTGTTTGTTATTGATGCTGTCCCGCGTTATCCACACACGACCGAAGAGCTGGAAGACGCGATTTATGCAGAACTCGACAGACTCAAGAAGGAACCGGTCGGTGAGGCCGAGCTGGATAAGGTCAGAAATCGGCTGGTGACGGATCAACTTCGACAGCTCAGGAGCAACTCAGGGTTGGCCCGGCTTTTGACCAGCTATCAGTCTCTTGGCGGTGACTGGCGTTACCTGGTGACCTTTGCGCAAGAAATCGACAAGCTTTCTGCGGAAGATATCAAAGAGGTGGCTAACAGGTACTTTGTGCCGACCAACCGTAATGTCGTTGTGCTGAAAAAGGGGGAGACGCTATGATAATTTTCTCCCGTTATCTGCAAACACTGGGCGGCCTTTTTATCCTGGTAATCCTTGTCGGCTGTACATCCTCTCTGCCAAAGAATCCCGACCAATTACTCTATTCTGCCCTGAAGTTTCAATTGCCTGAGGCAGATATCCTGGTGCTGGATAACGGCATCCGGCTTTATCTGAAAGAAGACAAGGAACTGCCGCTGGTACAGGTGACTGCAATGATCGGTGCCGGTGCGATGTCCACTCCAGAGGAGAAAACTGGTTTTGCCGGTCTGTTTGGCAGTAGCTGGCGTACCGGCGGTGCTGGTGAGCGCTCTCCTGAAGAGTTGGACGAATATCTTGATCACCTGGCCGCTGACCTGGGTGCCAGCCTTGGACCTTACACTGCTCAACTGGGGCTATCCCTGCGTTCGGAGGACCTGGGTAGTGGCATTGCCATTCTGGGTGACATGCTGCGTCGTCCTGACTTTGCCCCGGAGCGAATTGAACTGGCGCGCCTGCAGGCCCAGGAACAGTTGAGACGTCAAAACGACAGTCCGGGTGCTATCTCCAGGCGTTTGTTGATGAAGGCCCTTTATCCCGATAATTCTCTTGGTTATTCACCAACCCCGGAAACGTTGGCGGCGATCACCCGGCAGGACATGGTCGACTTCCATCAGAAATATTTCGCTCCGAATAAACTCTGGATGGCTGTTTCTGGTGATTTCGACAGGGAGAAGCTGCTCCAGATCCTGGCCGAGAACTTTGACGACTGGAAACGTCGCGACGTTCCCGACCAGCAGCTGCCGAAAATTACACCTGTGGCGGAGGGCTCGATTCAGGTAGCAGCCAAGGACCTGCCACAGACCACCATCGTGATCGGCGATCTGGGGCTGACCAAGGATGATCCCGATCAGTATGCCGTGCGGGTGCTTAACTACATTCTTGGTGGCGGCGGCTTCAATTCCCGCATGATGCGCGAAATCCGCTCGAATCGTGGCCTAGCCTATTCCGCCTATTCCTACTTTTCGGTTGGCAGGCGTCTGCCCGGGCCGTTTCTGGCCGGAACGGAAACCAAGAATGCCACTGTTACGCCTGCAATCAGCCTGACCCGTGAAATCATGGTAAACTTACGTGAAAAGCTGGTAACTGAGGAGGAATTGCAGCTGGCCAAGGAAAGCCAGATCAACTCTTTTGTGTTTGGCTTTGAAAATTCACACTCGGTGGTCAGCCGACAGATGACTCAGGCTTTTTTCGGTTACCCGGAAGATTATCTGGCCCGTTATCGTGATCGCATCGCCGCGGTAACGGCTGCTGATGTGCAGCGGGTCGCACAGAGATTTATCAATCTCTCAAGGCAGCAGATTGTGCTGGTTGGTGACCCAAAAGAATTCAGTGATGCTCTGTCGGAGTTCGGGTTGCCCGTGGTTGAAGTCGATCTGGACAAAGCCCGTTAGTGGAGGCAACGATTTGAGTTCAATACAAACAATCCTTGATCGCAGCCGGCATTTTCTGGAGCGCGGCCTCTGGGAAATGGATGTTGCGGACCAGAAATGGTGGCGACGCTTCATCCTCAACCAGGGGCAGATCCTGACCCTGGTCGTGCGTGGTTTTGTTACCGACGGCTGTATGCTGCGCGCTTCGGCTTTGACTTTTACAACCCTGTTGTCTCTGGTTCCACTGCTGGCACTGATGTTTTCGGTCCTTAAAGGGTTTGGAGTCCAGAATGAACTGGAGCCGCTGCTCCTTGACCAGTTAGCGGTGGGTGGCGGTGCGGCGGTTACAAAGATTGTTGAATACATCAACAACACAGACGTTTCCAGTCTTGGTAAATACGGCTTGCTCTTGCTCATTGTTACTGTCTTGACCTTGCTCTCTAATATTGAAAAATCATTCAACAGCGTCTGGGGGGTTGTGGAAACCAGGCCCTTGCTGAGGCGTTTTACGGATTATTTTTCGGTCGTGACGATCGGTCCGCTCCTTGTGGTCGTAGCTATCTCTATGACGAGCACCTTAAAGAGCCAGAACCTTGTCCTGACCCTCCTTGAACATGAGTACGTAGGCGAAGCGTTATTGTCGCTTTTTAAGGTTTTACCGTTCATGGTGATGTGGTTGGTTTTTGCCGGCCTTTACCTCTTTATGCCGAATGTCAAAGTCAGCCCGCGAGCAGCGCTGATCGGTGGCATCTTTGGTGGTACGCTTTGGCAGATCAGCCAGTGGGGATATTTGAACTTCCAGGTTGGAGTCGCGCGCTATAACGCGATTTACGGTACCATGGCAGCACTACCGATTCTGATGGTCTGGATCTATCTTTCCTGGATGATCGTACTGCTTGGTCTGGAAATGACTTATGCCACTCAGAATTTGCGAACAATCCGGCAGGACCTCCGCGGAGAACGAGTCAATTATGCCAGTCTTGAATTCATTGCCCTGACCGTTCTGCTTTTCGTTGGTCGTCGCTTTTACCTTGGTAAGCCTGCGCTGGGACAAGAAGCGTTGGCAACACAATTAGATGCCCCACCACGACTTTTGCGTACCATCCTGTCTGAATTGACTCGCCTTGGCTTTGTCGTGTCTATCGAGCAAGGGAACGATAATGTTGGCTATCAGCCTGCTCAGGCGTTGGAAAAAATCAACCTGTACGATGTTGTTCACGGGCTTGCTGTGGATGGTACAGACTACAGCCATTTGCGCAACACCAGTGAGCGTGGAGTTATCGCTGGTGTCGCCGAAACTCTGCAAAAGGCTGAAGAGCAGGCATTGGCCGGTATGACATTGCGGGATTTGGTGTTGCAGGTCGAGAATGCTGAGACTCAGGTTGCTGAGCCCGTTGCGGAGGAGGCTTCCGCATAGCTTTTCAATGTGAAGGTGTTTTCTTCATAGACAGCGTAGGAGTATTGAGTGATCCAGTCACCCAGGGCGATGAGTTCTCCATCGCCCAGTTTTTCGTGAAAAGGTTGATGGTAATGGCCGGTGACGATGACCTGGTGCCCTTTGGCGAGGAGTGCTTCCGCGTAGGGCAGCAAGATCTCCCGGGCGGGCCAACGTTGGCGTCTCTCTCCGGCATTTTTACGGCTTTCGTAGCTGCCACGGTTGGCAATCGCCATCGTCAGACTGTTCGGCGCGACGCGTAATGATGTACGAATCAGGTTGCTGCGCAGAAACTTGCGCAGACGGCGATAGCCGTTATCATCAGGGTTGGCCAGGTCGCCGTGGGCGAGATAGATGCTCTTGCCGTCGAGCTCGATGCTGCCGCCGTCCGGGAAGACCTGACAATTCAGCCGCCGGGTAAAGACCGGCCCGAGGTGAAAATCGTGGTTGCCTTCCACATAAACCAGCTTGGTGCCCTGTTGATGCATACGTTCAAAAGCTTCAATCAGGGGCAGGTAGTCATCAGTCACGGTTTCTTTGCCGATCCAGAACTCGAAAATATCCCCGAGCAGGACCAACAAATCTGTTTTGCCGCACTGCTCCTCAAGAAAGGCCAGAAGTGCGCGGTAGTTTGGGTCGGATGGTTTGCAAAGATGCGCATCCGCAAGAAAGAGTGCTCTCATGGGCGTCACTATAAGTCTGGACACTCGATATGTCAATTACACTGGAACTGATTAAGACATGGAAATAACAGGGAAAGAAGCGGTCCCGCCAATCTCGCAGCGCATTCGTTGCGGGGCCATTGAAGGCTGGTGGACGGTTTTCAAGATGATCAAGTTTGTCTTGCCGCTCTACATCATTGTTGATCTTTGCAAAGCGTATGGTCTGCTCGACAGCATGGGCGTCTGGTGTGCTCCGCTCATGGGCTTGTTCGGTCTTCCCGGGGCAACCGCTTTTGCCTTTATTGCCGGGGGGCTGATTAACCTCTACGCCGCAATTGCGGTTCTGGCTCCTCTTGATCTGACGCCATGGCAGATCACCCAGTGCGGGGTCATGATGGGCATCGCCCATAACCTGGTCCTTGAAGGCGGTGTGTTAAGCAGTACCGGAGCCCGTGGTGGCGTCCTGACTCTCTGTCGCATTCTGCTCGCGGCTATCG
>CAZXBD010000125.1:0-4018 GCA_964638305.1 uncultured Geobacteraceae bacterium
CCTTTGAGAGAAGGTTCGCTGCGACTCGGGTAGGTAAAATGAAGATCAGAACAAACCAGGCCAAGAGCTTCAGGGTCAGGCACGTGCTCCTGCCCATCGTTCTGTTCCACGGCCACAGGCAGGTCGAGGAACACGTAAAAATTCTTCAGGAACAGGTTGTCCTCATAAAGCCAGGCCAGCCCCTGGAGAACGCTTTGCAGCGCGTTCAAGGCACGCTGGTAGCCCTGGAAGTACATAACGATGACGCCAAGGGTCATACTGCCCTGGATCGCAAAAAACGCCATTGCGGCCAGAGTTCCGTAGAGAACAGCCGTTGCCCCCCCTTGGGCGAGAACGTCCCGCCTGACTCGTCTGGCGCTGATCTCCAGGCGACCCTCGCGCAATTGCCGGCGCAAAGAGCTAAATCGTTCGGTAAACAGTGGCCCGATACCGAGCAGGCGAATTTCCCGTGCGAAATCGAGACTGGTCATCATCCAGTGGTAATACCAGGCCTGGCGTTCCAACTGGACCCGGCTCCGTTCGAAACCAAAGAGTTGGCGGGCATAGATCAGGCGAATGATACCGGCCGGCAGTGCTGCAAACAACAAGGCCAACCCAACGACCCAGTGGAAACTGAACAGGAGACCGACAATTCCAATGAGGATACAGGCGTTCTGCAGCGTCTGCTTCAAGCCGTTGACAATATTGGCGGGGCGGGATTGCGCATCCTGCTGAACAAGGTGCAGGGTATCGTGGAACGACGGATCTTCGTAGTAGCCAAGGTCAACGGCAATGGATTTGGCGTGAACAACATCGGAGACATGGTCCGTTACAGCCAGAGCCTGCGCTTCGGAAGCATAAGAGCTGAGCGCATTGACCAGAGCGGTTACCAAAGCTACGACTCCAGCCAGGCCGATCCAGATGGCAACTGATGAGAAGGAGGAATCATCGGGTGCAGCGAGGGCAGAACCGAGTGCATCGACAATCTGCTTAAGCAACAACAGGGCCAGCAGAGGCAGTGTTGCCTGGGCGAGAATCAACAGCAGACTGACCGATGCCCAACGAGGCGCAGCCGACCAGACAAGGCGCCAGGCGCGGTGCAGGTTGAAAGCTCCCTTGATGCGAGATTTAACTGGATCAGGTGTCATTGAATATCCCAGGTAATTTGTTGCTTATTTTTTACCATGCATCAGCATATTTTGGAAATGATAGGGGCCTTTTAAAGCAGTATTGTTGTTTAACGAAGATTCGACTTATAATAACCACCATGATTGAGATTGACGAAACAAGCGACATAAAGAAAAACATTGGCCTGCAACTCGGACCTCTCTACTATCAATTTCTGGCTTACGACGAGTGGGGCGTTGATGTCCTTGAACGCATCTCCTTACACCTGACATGCAGAAACATCCAGGGTAAGCCTGACCGCATCATTCACCTCACTCGGAAGCTGGAGAATTACCCAGATGGAAAGACGAAAGCCCCCTTCCCTGTCCGACTCTGGCAACACCTCAGTGTGCAACAGCGGCTGACAGACTGGCAGCAGCACAGCAGCCGCCTGGACACGGTATGGTTTACAACACAGTCAGTCCATACTTTCTGGAAGGCTGAAGCAGAGCCGACCATCGGCCCAGTTCGTTTTCATCTACCATGGGGACTTATCATCGATGACATCATTAACCGTGGCGGCGGGCTGGTCCATGGTGGCCTGGCGAGCTTCAATGAGTCGGGATTGCTCTTCCTTGCACCTCCAGGCGGCGGGAAAAGTACAACTTTGAGCACCGCCCCGGTCAGCTGGCAGGTTTTGAGTGATGATGCCGCTTTGATCTGGCCAGGGGACAACAAAGAATGGCACGCCAGCGCCCTTCCCGCCTGGGGTAGCATCATCAACCCCGAGATGGAATGGAGCTATCCGTTGATGAACCTGGCCTGTTGCTGCCGACTCAAAGGACTGATGCTCCTGGAAAAGGCATCAGGGATTCAGCTGCAGCCGACCTCACCCGTTGACATCGTTGCGAATCTTTACCGATCACTCAACGAATATCCCGCCGCTATCATGGGCAGTCGTAAACAATGGGAACCGCTCTTTCGCATGGCCGCACAGATGACCCGAGACCTCTCGGGGTGGACACTTTCCCTACCGCGTCATGGCGACGTCTGGCCTCTGCTGATCAAGGAGGCGGTATGAAACCCATCAGGATGCTCCGCTACCAGGGTCTGAGCATGTGGCCCTGTTTCCAGGAGGGTGACCTGCTGGAGCTTGCTCCCATCGACTTCGACCAGGTGCGCACCGGAGATTGTATTGCTTATAGCTCAACCAGCGGTGAACAGGCAGTGCACAGAGTGGTCGGCAAAAAAGGCAGTGGCCTGATCACACGGGGCGATGCTCTTCCCGAACCCGACAACAGGCCTGTTTTTGGAGACCATATAATCGGTCGTGTCATGTATCGTCACAGGTTTGGACAGAAATGTTTTATGCCGCATGGGCTGCGTGGACAATTTTACGGACTTTTCTATCGATATGCAGGACGCATCGATCCGAATCGTTCTTCACGTGGAGGAAAACTCGCAAGGGGTATTCGTGCAACAAGCAAGAGCATACTTAAAATGCTGCGTTGTGCCTGTGTTGCACGCACAATGAAACTGACAGGTGAACAAGAGATAATAGTATGGGAATTACATGGAAGGGTCGTCGGGCGACAGAATTCAAGCAAATCAGAATATCTTATGGCCTGGCCCTGGTCGGTTTTCGTAGAGTTACCGAAAAGGACCGGATAAGAACTTAAGGCCAATTACTATTGTACACCATTCCCCCTGTTGCAAGTTTGTTTGGCACCATTTCCAGTCGTACAAGAGCCGCCCGTCGTCGCACCCGTTCCAGAACTGCACTGAAAATCACCACCTGTGCTCGGCGAACTTCCAGCCCTACATTCTCCAAAAACAGGCCGGCATTGATCAATGGATTTGACCAGCGGTTCCTGCCATTGACGCTTATTTGAAGACATACAAAACTCCTTCGATAATTATAACCGACATCATAAACCAAACTCCGGCGATTGCCAACAGTCAACCAGTTCAGAAGAAACAATACCAATCAGACCTGTCGGGACTTCGGAAACAAATTTTCAGTGTACGCCTGTTCACAGAACCAGTAAGGCGCAAGCAGATTGCCAGAGAGTTGATAATTAGCAGCGACACAACTTCCAAGACAGGCAGACTTCATTACGCATTGCGAGCAGGTACCTTCCAGGCGTCCTGGCAAGCCCTCCCTGACCTGTTGCAGAACAGGATGAGACGACCAGATTTGCTGCAACGATGAAGTTATTACATCTCCCATCGCCAGCTCGGGAACATGCTGACCGACGCCGCACAAAGCATACTCCCCCATGGGCAGAACGCCTATAATATTGAGGATTTTGCACCCTCCATCCTGTTCACCCGAAAGGATCTTCGACAAAGGTCTGAACGCCATGGGCAGGTCGAGAAGGATCGGTATGGAGGTCGATTCAGCGTATTCGCTTTCAATTGCCTTGGCTATGTCGAGGATTTCCCGAACACTTAATGCTTCTCCTGACGAGAGGAGCTGTTCGCCACGCAGCACGGGCTGAAGAATGTTCAGTTTGACGCTCCCCGCCCCCAACTCCTCAGCCAAGGTGAACAACTTCGGCAACTCATTTTGATTGGCCCGTTGCAAGGTCAGGATCAATTCAGGCTGGAAACCGGCCGAGACAAGCGACTTTATGCCCTTGACGGTCCGTTTGAAGCCGCCTGTTACACCACGTATGGCGTCATGAATTTCTGCATCGGCACTATCCAGGCTGACAGACACCTGCTCTATGTCTGACTCCATCATCAAGTCTGCCAGAGCGCCGGTTACCAGCATCCCGTTTGTTTCAATGACCCCGGACAAGCCGTTGTTTTTCTGTATCTGCAAAAACTCGGGAAATTGCGGGTGCAGTGTCGGTTCTCCGCCTGTCCACTTAAGCGAAGTCAAACCAAGCGGTAGAGCCTCCGTGATAGCTTTCTGCAAAGCATCGAC
>CAZXBD010000126.1:0-6546 GCA_964638305.1 uncultured Geobacteraceae bacterium
TGGAGGTCAGCCCCATCTGCGCCAGACGGTCCGGCTTGAGCCAGATGCGCATGGCAACATCAGGGACCGGAAACATACTCGAAAGGTTTGCCCCTGGTATACGCTTGATCGCATCGAGCAGGTAGAGATTGACGTAGTTGCCCAGATAGGTCTGGTCATAACGATCATCCTCAGAGTAGAAGCTGATGACCATCATGAAGGCGTTGGAACGCTTCTGCACGATGACCCCCTGCTTGGAGACCACTTCGGGCAACTGAGAGCTGGCCTGGCTGACGCGATTCTGCACGTTGACCTGGGCCAGATCCGGGTCGGTTCCCGGATCGAAGGTCACGGTCAGGGTCATGTTGCCGGTCGAAGAACTGGTCGAGAGCATGTAGCTCATGTCATCGACACCATTGACCTGCGCTTCGATCGGCGCGGCCACCGTGTTGGCAACGACCTCGGCAGTCGCGCCTGGATAGGTCGTAGTGACCTGCACGGTCGGCGGCGCAATATCCGGGTACTGTGCAACCGGAGTCGCTTTCATGGACACGAGCCCGCCCAGGAGGATGACAATTGAGATAACCGCTGCTAAGACGGGCCTATTGATAAAAAAACTTGCCATATCGGATCGCCTATTTCTTTGCCGCAGGAGCGGCGGGATCAGTTACTTTTGCAGCAGGGGCCGCAGCGACCACCTTGACCGGAGCCCCGGGCGCAAGACGCTGGAATCCGTCGGTGACGACCTGGTCCCCTGAATTTAGCCCTTTCGTGATGATCCAGTCCTGCTCAACCCAGTCGCCAACGACGACCGGCCGAATCTCCACTGTCCCCTTGTTACTGACCACGTAAACAACATGGCCGTTGGAGGTTTGCTGAACCGCGCGCTGCGGCACAACCAGCGCGTTCGGGCGTGTTGCCCCCGTGAGAGTCGCCTTGACGAACATCCCGGGATGCAGTTTAGCCTCCGGGTTAGGCAGTGCAGCACGCACCAGAAAGGTGCCGGTCTCAGTGTTGAAGGATGGATCGACAAAGCTGAGCTTGCCGCTGTGTGGATACTTGTCGCCCTCGGAGAGCTCGAGTTCAACATCGTATTCGTGGTTGGGCGCAGGGATTAGCAGGCCGGCAGCTTGCTGTGACCGACTGGCGTCCAACTGGTTCTGAGAGATGCTGAAGTTGACCCAGATCGGGTCGACCTGGGCCACGTAGCTCAAGTGACCACCGAGGCCAGCGGTCAGATAGGTCCCTTCACGGACCAGGGCCTCGCCAGTGACCCCTGCCACCGGAGCCTTGATCACGGTGTAGCTCAGGTCGAGTTCAGCCTGCTCTAGGCGCGCCCGGGCCGTATGGACTGCAGCTTCCGCCGACTTGACCGAACCGATAGCATTATCCAGATCACTCTTACTGGCGGCATCAAGTTCGGCCAGCGGCTTGATACGGTTGAGATTGGCCTGTGCCGTCCATAACTGTGCCTGGTTATTCGACAGGGCACCGCGCGCTGCTTCGACCTGGGCGATAAACGGCTTCTGGTCCATCAGGAACAGTTTCTGCCCCTGTTTGACCACATCCCCTTCCTGATACAGGATCTTGTCGAGGAAGCCGTTGACCCGGGCCATGATTTCAACCTGGTGGGAGCTTTCCACCTGGGCGACAAAGGAGACCGTAACCGGGACGGTCTGTGACTTCACCTTGACGGCTTGCACCTCGACCGGAGCCAGAGGGGCTTTGACTTCCTCCTTCTTGCAGGCCGTCAGGGCCAGTGCGTAAAAGGCAACGAGACCTATATAGAGGATCCTACGTATATGGTCACAGAGGGCTTTGTTAAACTTCATGTCAGGTACTCCTGTCGTCTAATTATAGAACTCCCTCTATCTGCCAAAGGGGAGTTTATTCATTAAAAATTGCACCATAAAACAATACAATTAACACTATTTCTGCCAGCTATATTTTTTCAAAAAATAAAGCTTTTAAGGAACCTTAACCGTAACATGAGTAGATAATTGTTAGGTATCAAAGAATGTTTCACACGACTAGCGACCGCCTCAATTATGGCAGGACAAAAACGTCTTCACCACGAGATTTTCATGTTCATTTGTTGACGCCAAACAACGCTGTTGCAAGCAGATTATCGCGGCCATAAATATCCGCATAAAAATGAAGCATGTTTTCTTCCGGGTTGACGAACGCCGTACGATACAATATGTAAACAGGAATTGGCTCATCAAGCACCACCACCTGCCGCTCGCGATCGTTGACGATTTTATTGACCCTCTCAACATTCCAGCCTTTCTCTTCCCCACCCAGGACCCATGCAGCCATTTCCGCCGGCCGGGACATGCGAATGCAGCCGTGGCTGAAGGCACGCTGCTCCTGTTTGAACAAGCCGTGGGCCGGGGTGTCGTGCAGATAGACGGAATATTTGTTCGGGAACATGATCTTCAGTGTGCCGAGGGCGTTGTTGGGCCCGGGATCCTGGCGAACCCGGTATCGGTTCATGTCCCGTTCCGAGATTTTACTCCAATCCATTGTCGTGGCGTCCAGTTCCGGAGCACCCTCCTCCCAACCCTGGAAAATACGCATATTGTGTTTCTGCAGGTACAGGGGGTCCTGCTTCAGCTTGGGAAGTGTTTCAGTGCGGGCAATGCTGGCCGGCAGGTTCCAGTAGGGGTTGAATTCAACGTACTTTATAATTTCGCTAAAAACCGGTGTCGCGTGATAGGTTTTGCCGACGATCACAGGCATCGTCAAATCGAAAGCCCCCGGTTTCCCTGCCGCCGCCCTGAACCCTGCGATATTGACCGCGACCAGGCGATCGTCATTGAACCTCTTCAGCCAGCGATACCGCTCCATATTGATGACGATCTGTTCGATCCTGTCTGTAACCGATACGTTCATGGCGGCCATGGTCTGCTTGCCAATCACACCGTCCGGGTTCAAGTTATGTCGAGTCTGGAATCGCTTCACAGCATCTGCCAGAGACTCGTCAAACAGGGTGCTTGCCATATCCTCTGTGGGCAGTTCTTTTGTAGCAACCAGCCTCTGCCTGACAATGGCGACTCTCTGGTCCTCTTCTCCGGGCTTTAAAGTCTCTTCACCAGGAATTAACGGCCACCCGCCCTCAGCAGTTATCTGCCGATATTCAGAGAGTTTTTCTCGTAATTTTCGGTATTGCAATAGAGGTGGAGCCTGCTGCTCCATAAAGGCTTTCATGTCCGGTGCGGCAAAGGCTGCCTGCAAAAGGTCGTTCCAGTCTACTTCGGCATCGCGAGCAGTTTCAAAAAGTACGGGATCAACCAGGCGTGGTTCTATACGACCCTCACGCTGATCAGCCACGTAGCGCACCATACCCATGGTCAGAAGGATATCCAGGCGGACCAGGCTGGTCGTGTCTTTCCTGTTCCAGTATTGGCGAATCTTGTCTGTGAAATAACTGACCGGGTCGAGTCCGTGACTTTCAGCATCTTCAAGCACAGCGAGAATGTCGACGGCACGCGAATCGGGCTTGCCATCCCGAATCCAGATAGGCTGCAACCCGTTGCCACGATAGATTTCGATGAGTTTTTTGTCGATCTCCACAGCGCTTTTGCCGTGGGCCTCGACGTCCATGTAGCTGGCCGGCCCCCGGTTCAGATGTTCGGCAAATACGTCTTGAAATTGCTCTTCCGAAACAGCATGACTATGGGCTGAGCAAAGCAACAACAAGCTCAGAACCGTGACTGTAATTCGGGATAAAAGTACGTCCATTTGACGACTCCTGACAGTGTAAGAAACTCTCCGTGACTCATTTGGCCGTCTTGCCAGCAGAGCAGTTGTTTAATCTTGTGTTTGAACTTGTTGGTTATTTCTGTTTTACTTAGTTTGAAACTTGGCAAGCTTTCTTGTGACGGGTAAATATAAGGAGCACATAACTTGGCAACCTGTGCAAGCCACACAAATATACCAAGGATTTCAGCTATTTCAATGTCCAACCAGAACGATTTGTCAGACGGATAGGCGAACCGGTCTCATAAATAAACTCTGAACCACGGAGGCTATATGCCCTGGAGAGACACTCAAAGTTCACGCCTGCGCCGCCTTTTCCTGGAGGGCTTTTCGGCGATGGATGTCGCTGAGCCTCTGGTTTCCTTTGACGAAAACGCCAAAGCAGAAGACGTTCAACAGTTCATGCAAGCCAAACGTTTCGACCTCGTCGGTGTCCGTCGCAACGGTCTGGTTGAAGGTTATGTCCGGCACGAAGATCTGACCTCCGGTGTTTGTGGTGATCACTTTCGCCCCTTTACTCCAGACGATGACCTGGTTCCCGACACCGCCAACCTCATCGATGTGGTCAAATCACTGGCGATCAACCAGCAATGCTTCGTAACCATCCTCGACCGGGTCGGTGCCATCATCACCCTGACCGATCTGGAAAAACCGCCGATGCGCATGTTCCTGTTCGGCATGATCACCATGATCGAAATGACCATGACGGAGATCTTGCGTCGACGATACCCCAACAACTCCTGGCAGGAATTTCTTTCTGAGAAACGGGTTGATGTCGCCAAGAAACTTCAGGAAGAAAGAAACCGCCGTGGTCAGCATGTCGAACTGATCGACTGCCTGCAGTTTGGCGACAAGGGCTGGATTATCACCTACGATGAAAAGCTCCGAGAGGAACTTGGCCATAAATCACGCAAGGAGACCCGTAATGCGGTTAAGGAGTTTGAAACCTTGCGCAACAACCTGGCTCACACCCAGGAGATTATTCCGAGCGGCTGGCAACGCATTGTCATCGCCTGCAGTCGCTGGGAGAGCAACCTGGATAAGTCTGCAGATTATTATGTCAATGCCCGGGAAGAGAGCCAGACATGAGCTCAACGGAGTTGCTTGATAATGAGCTTCGACTGCGCGAAAGCGGTTGGTGGAATCACCTCTGTGAAGCGATTCCGGAGCTACTAGAGTTGTCTGGGACACCACAGCCGCCGGAATACCATGCCGAGGGCGATGTCGCAATTCACACCCGGTTAGCGATCGAAGCCTGTCCGGCCGATTGTGACCCGGACCTGCTCTGGGTTGCCCTGCTTCATGATGTCGGCAAACCGGCGACCACGGAACAGAACGCTGATGGTCGGATCACCGCCTACGGTCATGCCAAGCTGGGAGCCGAAATGGCTGAGGCTATTCTCGCCCGACTCGGCATGTCTGTGGAGCGTCGCGAGCGAATCATCTGGGTGATTCGTCACCACACCTTCCATCACTCCTGGCAGTTGCAGAAGCCGGAAGATCTCAGTAAAAAGCAGAGCCAATATCTGGTTGACCCAAAATTTCCGTTGTTGCTGGAATTCCTGAGAATTGATTCCTTGGCCTCACACAACAACCCGGGCGGCTTGGAAAGCTACAACTTTTACAAAAAACTCCTGACATCAATCTCGTAACGATGCATCCGAACATTCATAAGCAGTAAACTTTGATCTGTTGAAATTATCTTGCCTGTTGCCTGTAACAAACCACCAGGGCCTTTGACTGAGCCCTCCCGTTATGTTAGAAAAACCAACATCAAGTGTCTCAATTTGAAAAATATCACCGAGGGAAAGATGAGAGTCTCTGTCATCCTGCCTGTTTTTTTGCTTATCCTCTTGCCACTGTGTGCCAATGCCGCCGAAGAGGGGTTGAAAATGGAAATCGGTGCTCGTGGTGGGGCGGACGTCAGCAAACGCAACTTGGACGAAGACTACAAAAGTGCGGAAATCTACCTGCTCAAGCAATTGCCATGGGGCATGGCTTTCGGTGAACAGAACACATTAACCAGTCGCTTCGATTTCGGCGCGACCTACCTTGAGGCCGGAGATGACGAGGGAGCCATGCTGGCTGCCGGGGTTAACCTGGCCCTCGGCTTGTGGGCCGATCGCGTGGAGTTGGAGATCGGTTTCCGCCCGACCTGGATGTTCGATCATGAATACGGTGATGATGATTTCGGTGGCGGCATGCAATTTACCAGTCATGCCGGCCTGGCCGTCAACTGGCACCAGGCTGTGCTCAGCTACCGGATCCAGCACACCTCTAATGCAGGAATCTACAAACGCAACCCTGGTCTCAACCTGCACATGGTCGGCCTTGGCTATCGTTTCTGAAAGCCTGGATGTTTTAGATATGTAAAGTTTCAATCGAAGGCCCCAAATTGTTGATAAACCTCACTGTGGCTCGGCTGTGGGGTTTGTTTCTTTGTGTATCGGAAATTGAGCCTCTTTGAATTCTTTTTTATAGTATGAGAGCAACAGATCGTTAATCTGTTGCTCTTTGTTTCTTTAAAGACAAAGAAGAACCGGCGGGTCGCGTCCCGCCAGACGCCTTAGGCAATTATGGGGACACAATGTGAGTGCTATTGTGTCCCCATAATTGCCTGTTTGCAAAAAAGGCCTTTCTCCTGGCGGAGGGCATCTCCTTTGCCAGCTTTCATAGCCTTTAAGGTATGGTAGGGATAAAGAAGCCGGCCCTGTGCTTGCGGGCCTTTCAGAGAGTGGGGTTTTGCAGCAAAAAGCGTAACACACAAAAAGCAACAGCAACCAGAATCATAGAGGACCACAAGGG
>CAZXBD010000127.1:0-3600 GCA_964638305.1 uncultured Geobacteraceae bacterium
TTGTGGTGCCGCGACCGGGTTGCGGGTGTGGTGGTCTGGAATGGTCTGACATAAAAATTATACTCGCTCGGCATTTCGACGATCGGTTTCATGTCATTTCAAGTGAGGAGTAATAATATGCAACGGGCACAAAAGGGTGACAGAGTCACCGTCCATTATATTGGTACACTCGACAATGGTCGGATTTTCGACCAACGTGATAGTGATCAGCCTCTTTCCTTTACAATTGGTAACGGAGAGGTCTTTGTCGCTCTGGAGCAGGATATTATAGGTATGGCGGTAGGAGATGTGAGGAACATCTACCTCCCTGCTGATAAAGCTTATGGTTTGCGGCTCGACGAGAATCTCCTGAGCGTTTCACGGAAAATGTTTCCTGCAGATCGAGAGTTGCGTATCGGTCAGAAACTTAATGTCGAGCTTGGGGGCGTCGAGAAACGGGCAATGCGAATTCGTAACTTTGACGACAACGAAGTTCTGCTCGATGGCAACCATGATCTGGCTGGCTGCGAGCTGACCTTTGCCCTGGAATTAGTGGCCATTGATTGAATGTTTTCTGTTCACTCCCTGTGCATTTCATGTGCATGTGTGTAATGTTGTCGATCTGAAATGTTTGTAACTTGCTTAAAATACATAGATTTAATGTTTTGGCACGGCTGATGCTATATATGAATCACGTAACACCACAAGGTACATAGCTGTACCTCCTTCAGGCAAAGAGGCCCATTGAGTGATTGTATGCACTCGTGGGCCTTTGCGTTTTTATAGAGACAAAATATTGCGGCACAATGATTGCGCCGCTGGGCATTGACGCCCTATCCGAATTATTCGGGTAGGGCGTCGTACGTTTTGTGTATCAAGTTTTTTCCGGACGAATCAATGGCGATGCCGCCGCGGGGAGAATGGATGCACAGCAAACCTAGGGCTTCTATAGGAGGCCGAACGAAAGGAACAGAACAATGGCTGAAAAAAAATTACGTCAAATCGCAATCTACGGCAAAGGCGGAATCGGCAAATCCACTACGACTCAGAATACCGTGGCAGGCCTCGCCTCCCTCGGCAAGAAGGTCCTGATTATCGGCTGCGACCCCAAAGCTGACTCAACTCGCCTGATTCTGCACGCTAAAGCCCAGGACACAGTTATGGACAAGGTTCGCGAGCTCGGCACCGTTGAGGACCTTGAGTTGGAAGATGTCTGTAGGCGCGGTTACGGCGACGTCATGTGCGTTGAGTCGGGCGGTCCAGAGCCTGGAGTCGGTTGTGCCGGTCGAGGCGTTATCACCGCTATCAACTTCCTCGAGGAAGAGGGCGCTTACACTCCTGATCTCGATTATGTTTTCTATGACGTCCTTGGTGACGTCGTCTGCGGCGGCTTCGCCATGCCAATCCGCGAGAACAAGGCACAGGAGATCTACATCGTCGTATCCGGCGAGATGATGGCCATGTACGCCGCCAACAACATCTCCAAGGGTATTGTCAAGTACGCCTCGAGCGGTAGCGTCCGCCTTGCCGGACTGATCTGTAACAGCCGTAACACTGATCGCGAAGCTGATCTGATCGAAGCCCTGGCCAAGCGCCTCGGCACCCAGATGATTCACTTTGTGCCACGTGACAACCAGGTACAGCGCGCCGAACTGCGCCGCATGACGGTCATCGAGTATTCCCCCGAGCACAAGCAGGCAGAAGAGTACCGTCAGCTGGCGCAGAAGATCGCTGACAACGAGATGTTTGTCATCCCGACCCCGCTCGAAATGGAAGATCTGGAAGACCTGTTGATGGAATTCGGCATAATGGAAGCGGAAGACGAGACGATCGTTGGTGTCGCAGAGAATGCTTAAAAACTGGCACGAGGAACGCGGCACGAGGGACGAGGAAAAGATCTTCGCGTCCCGCGTCTCGCGCTCCGCGTCCGTAAAATTTCGGGAGAAATTTCATGGCTGAAAGAAAGCCCGTCAAGGGTATTACTACAGAAAAAACTGAAAAGTTGATCGCCGAAACTCTGGCTGCGATGCCGGAGAAGGCAGCTAAGAAAAGGGCCCCTCACCTGGGGGCAAATGAACCGACCTCGTCAACCTGCGCGGTCAAATCCAACAAGAAAGTTGTCCCTGGTGTCATGAGTCAGCGTGGTTGTGCTTACGCCGGCGCCAAAGGGGTGGTCTGGGGTCCGATCCGCGACATGGTTCATGTGTCCCACGGCCCGGTTGGCTGCGGCGTCTATAGCTGGGGTACCCGACGCAACCTGATGCAGGGCATTCCCGGCGTCACCTCTTTTCCGATGGATTTTACCAGCGATTTTCAGGAGCGCGACATCGTCTACGGTGGTGACCTGAAACTGGAGAAGCTGTTGCGCGAAGCAAATGAGCTTTTTCCGCTTAACAAAGGGATGTCGATTTTGTCCGAGTGCCCGGTTGGCCTGATCGGTGATGATATCAACGCAGTTGCCAAGAAAATGGAGAACGAGTTCGACAAGCTGGTCGTTCCCTGTAACTGCGAAGGTTTCCGTGGTGTCTCCCAGTCACTCGGCCACCACATCTCCAACGACTCGATCCGCGACCACATCATCGGCAAGTTTGAGTTCAAGGAAGAGGCGGGTCCTTACGATGTCGCTCTGATTGGTGATTACAACATTGGTGGTGACGTTTGGGCGGCAAAACCGATCCTTGAAGAGATAGGCCTCAACGTCAAGTCGGTCTGGACCGGCGACGGTGAAGTCGAAAAAATTGGCGCCACTCATTCGGTAAAACTCAATCTGATCCACTGTTATCGCTCGATGAACTACATGTGCAAGGTAATGGAAGAGAAATGGAATATCCCATGGCTCGAGTACAATTTCTTCGGCCCGACCAAGATTGAAGAAAGCCTGCGCGCTATCGGTGCACTGTTCGACGACAAGATCCGCAAGAATGTTGAAAAGGTGATCAAGAAGTACAAGCCGGTTATGAAAGAAGTCACCGACGAGTACAAGCCGCGCCTGGAAGGCAAAACCGCAATGCTCTTTGTTGGCGGACTGCGCCCTCGGCATACCATTGGTGCCTATGAAGATCTCGGTATCCAGATCACTGGTGCCGGTTATGAGTTCGCCCACCAGGACGACTATGACCGTACCGCTCCCGAGATGGCCAAGGGTACGCTGATCTACGACGACGTTTCCGAGTTCGAATTGGAGAAATTTGTCGAAGAGCTCAAGCCTGACCTGGTCGGCAGCGGCATCAAGGAAAAGTATGTCTTCCAGAAGGCCGGCATCCCCTTTCGCCAGATGCACAGCTGGGACTACTCGGGTCCGTATCACGGTTATGAGGGTTTTAAGATCTTCGCCCGAGATATTGATATGGCTATTAATAGTCCTACTTGGGATTTGGTCAAATCGCCTTTTTAGGTCTTTTACCGTGGCGCGTGGCGTGTAGTGCGTGGCGCGGGAATCAAAAACAAAGTTAATTAGTGAGCAGACTGATGGCTTTAGTAATTGGGGGCCTTGGCCTAGTGTTTGTGGATTTTTCTCGCCACGCGCTACGCGCCACGCGCCACTGCTAAGGAGTGAAACGATGAGCGCAGAAGCAGCTGTAAAATTTGTCACCGAGACCCCGGTGGAAGAAGTCGAACGGG
>CAZXBD010000128.1:0-3897 GCA_964638305.1 uncultured Geobacteraceae bacterium
CTCTGTTCGACACGGAATCTTCTTCAAGACTGAAACTCTCCTCCGATGATCCTGTTGCTTTGGCCTGGAACCCTGAGGGTACAACTCTGGCCGCTGCTTTTCCAGTTGCAGATTATGAGACCCGACTGTCTCTATACTCTCAAGAGGGGACGTTGGTTAGTGAGCATTTGTTGCCCGTTACCGTTACTCAGCTGAACTGGAGCGCTCGCGGTGACCTGCTCGCGGTTGGGTATTTTCTGAAGGTTTACTCTTTTGGCGCCAATCTTCGTCAGTTACTCTACCGGGTCAACGGGGAAGATGTGGTGGAAATACTCCTTACTGACAGCACTCTGCGACCCTCTCTGGCCACCGGACTTGCTCCAGTCGCGCGCAGCCTGCAACCCGTATCTTTTTCTCCTGCAGGTGATGAACTGGTCTTCGTTTTTTTGCATGACCCCCCTGAATTTGCACCGTACCTGCAGTTGACTTACCAGAACTGGCAGTCCGATGAAGGCCGTTCGCTGGAAAGACTCCCTTTGCAAACGATGCATTTCGCCTGGGATGCGTCGGGACGTACAATCGATGTTCTCCACGATAAGAATATAGAGATTGTCGACCTTTGGCCCACTGCACTGGACATCTCCGTGCCTGCGCCAGATCAAACGTATCGCTTTGCGGACGGGCGTCTCTACCAAGGACGAGAGCTGTTGGCTGATTGGGGGGAGGGTGCTCGGCTGCAGATCCTTGATGATGGCCGCTTCCTGCTGGCTGTACAACAGTCGCTCTATATTGGTGATGGATTACAACCCCGCCCGAGACAGAAATATGATGAAAAAGCGTGGAATTTGCGCCGTTGGCGTTACCAGGGCCTGATTACGCAGGACGAGTATCTGAATCTATTGCAGGAGAATAATAAATGAAAATTTTGCGTCTGCTGGTTGTGGTTTGTATGGGGCTCTTCTTGAGTTCAGCGGCTCTCGCCGAGGATTGTCTTGAATGTCACAAGAAAGAGACACCCGCTGCTGTGGATCAATGGCAGGCAAGTGCTCATGTTGCCTCGGTCGGTTGCAGCTCTTGTCACGGGACTGACCATGAGGCGATTCTTAAAGGGGAGGCGCCGGTTGATGCCAAGGTCTGCGGTCGTTGTCACGAAGCCGCCTACCATCAGCATGTTTCCAGTAAGCACGGTCTGGGGTTGCACTCGGGTTGGGGTTGTACGAGAAACCTGACCAGCCGCAACCCGCGTGAGTGCCGTTTCTGTCACGAGGAAGGCAGTACTCAGCCAAAAACCAGTGTGCAATGCGCACGCTTTTTGACCCAGAGTTCGGAGATGGGAGCTCTTGGCTGCAATCGTTGCCACCAGGTGGAGAACTCCTGCGCGTCCTGCCATACCAATCACATCACTGATCTTGCCGCTGTTCGTGCCCCTGAGTCGTGTGCGACCTGCCATATGGGGCCGGACCACCCGCAATGGGAGATGTGGCAGACTTCACGACATGGTGTGCTTTACGAGGCCCTGGGTGAGAGTGCCGGTCCGACCTGTCAGCGTTGCCATATGCCTGCCGGTTCGCACAATATCTCCTTCGGCATTACCATGTCGCCAGCCATGGTCCAACCACCAATCGAACAGCGAGCCGAACGTCGTCGGGAGATGATCGGCATCTGCACACAATGCCACGCCAAATCCTTCTCTGAACGTGAGTTGAGTCAGGGCGATGTCATCCTTGAACAAAGCCAGGCGTTGGTCAAGGAAGCTGAGGCCGTGATTCGTGACCTCGCGGACCGAGATCTCTTGATCCCCTCTTTTCAGGACCGCCCAGAGCACCCCCTGCGCGGACGTGAGCTGGTCCTCGACGGCCAGATGCTTTATGAAGATATCTCACACGTCGAACGTCTTTTCTTCAAGATGAAGAAATACGATCTTGCCAAAACCGTCAAGGGAGCCTTTCATCAGAACCCCGCCTACACCCACTGGTACGGCAACGCGGAACTGAAAATGACCCTGGCTGATATCAAGGCTGAGGCAGCGCGATTAAAAAGATTTTCTGCAGTGTCCACTGCTCCGGTTGAGGATGTGGGGGCAGTGCGAACTTATCAGTCGGTAGAGGAAGAGCTGAAGGTCCTGAAGCGGAAGCATGACCGTGGCGCGATCGATGCCGACGAATACCACAGGAGCAAAGAAGAGCTGTTGAACAGTCTTTCCGCCAGGGACTCTGAATAAATGCAGGATTCTGCGTACCATGTGGTCTCGCCTTTGACCCGGAAAGAGCTCAAGGATCTCAAGGTTCTGTTGCAGTTTACGGCAGTCTACTGTCGTGCCAAGCATAGCGAAGACAGGTCTGTTATCGCAACCGATGAGCCTGACTTGCAGTCTCTTCCTCTAGTCAAGTATCCTGTATGCAAGGAATGCAGTAAGTTCCTGCTCTATGCTTTTGAGCGCCGTTTGCGATGTCCACTTGAAGAAAAGCCGGTCTGCAAGCATTGCCACGTGCACTGTTACAAGCCGGGCCATCGTGAGAAAATCCGTGAGATCATGCGTTTTTCCGGGCAGTACCTGATCAAACGCGGCAGGTTTGACCTGCTCTGGCACTACTTTTTTTAAGCTCTGGAAAATTCTTGTAGTGTTTGACCCCGGTCAAGGCGGTATGGTCCCAAAATATTTAGAGTCGATCTCACGATGAAGCAAAAAACCAATATTCTTTGTTTAAGTTAGGAGACCGGCTCATGATTCGTAAAATGGTTAAGATTGATGAAGAAAAATGTAACGGTTGTGGCGAGTGTGTCCCTTCGTGTGCCGAAGGTGCGATTCAGATCATTGATGGTAAAGCAAAACTTCTCTCCGATAACCTCTGTGATGGTTTAGGTGCCTGTCTCGGTGACTGCCCCCTCGGTGCCATTTCTATAGAAGAACGCGAAGCTGACGAGTTTGACGAGGCTTCTGTAAATGATCATCTCAAGGAGATCGGCCGTGACCCTCTGCCGCATCATGCCGAACCGACGGCACCGCCAGCAGGTGGTTGTCCCTCGGCGGCAGTCAAGAGCTTTGCTCCGCCTGCCGGCGGTGGTTGTCCTTCCGCACGAGCAATGAATTTCGATGAAGCCCCCGCAGAAGAAGCTGGCGAAGTCGGCTCGCGCCCCTCACGTCTGGCGCAGTGGCCGGTCCAGTTGCACCTGGTACCGCCGACAGCACCCTTTTTCCAGAATGCTGATGTGGTTCTGGCAGCCGATTGTGCACCTTTTGCCTATGCGGATTTCCAGGAAGACCTGCTCAAGGGCAAGGCTCTGGCGATCGCCTGTCCGAAGCTTGACGACACTTCTCCTTATGTTGACAAGTTGACCGCGATGATCACACAGAGCAACATCAAGAGCCTGACCGTGGTCCACATGGAAGTTCCCTGCTGCAACGGCCTGATCTCCATGGCACAGCAGGCGGTTGCCAATAGTGGTCGTGACATCCCGCTGGAAACGGTTTGCATCGGTATTCACGGCGAGCGCAAATAAACGCCTTCCGAGGCAATGAGCAGCGACCTGCTTGCAGAATATAAAGGGCCGCCCCGGTCGGGGCGCCTCTCAGATTGTTGACAAACCCCACTTTGGGTCATATGTGGGGTTTGTCCTTTTGTATGTTGGCAATTGGAACGCATTGAAGGCTTTCAGTAGATTGTGAGCAACAGATTGTTAATCTGTTGCTCTTTAAGTTTTTAATAGGCTAAAGAAGAACCGGCGGGTCGCGTCCCGCCAGACGCCTCCGATAATTATGGGGACACAATAGGAGTGCCATTGTGAGGTTCCCCCAGTAAAACGGACTCGTTTATTGGGGGACACTCCTCAGTTCGTATTCCGCTGGACTCGTGTAGCCAAGATATGAATGACGTCGTTTGCGATTGTAAAATACTTCAATATACTCAAACAGACTTT
>CAZXBD010000129.1:0-2365 GCA_964638305.1 uncultured Geobacteraceae bacterium
TATCCGTTTCCTTGCGGAAATACATCCCATTCTCAAATTTGGCAAAAAAGAGCTTCAACAGCGGGTGATCGATGGGCTCTAGGCTTTTATCAGGATCTAAATTCCGTTCAGCCACATAAGTAGAATGCACTTGCCCATGAACGAGCACATGGTACCACGGCTTGTTCTTAGGCGGCCGTGACTTTGCGACTGCTTCGTACCACTCTTCTGTTCCTTGGAAATCCCGATCTACATCGACAATCACCCCTCGATAGTCGAAAAGCCGATGGTGAACCAATTCACCAACCGAGAATTTCACCCTGGTAATATTGGTTACAGTTCCCATGACTCTCTCCTGCGAGCGGGTTAAACGGAATCCGTGCTAATTAAGCATAGCAGTTAGTAAGACAGACTCCCTCTCCTCCTGCTCAAGTTCAACCGCCCTTCCCATCACAACTCAACAGATAAATCCTCCGGCAGCCTCACCACCAGCACCGGCACCTTGGCGCTGTGCAAAATCTTCATCGTCGTCGAACCGAGCAGTGCATCGGCAACCACCGTGTGCCGGTGCGAGCCCATGACTATCAGATCAGCCTCGAAATCATCAGCAGCAGTCAGGATGGCCGGCTTCGGCGCATGCTCGGAAATACGTATATTGCCGATCACATCGGGAGCCACGTCGTACTTCTGCAGCACTGATTGACAGAGTTCTTCCAAATAGTCCGATACTTTTGCGGCGGTATCAAGTGCCGACGTGTCGAAGTCGTCAGCCATCCCCTCTTGCATCATAAAAATTTCAGCCTGACTTTGATCGGTAATATTCAAGGCTTCATGGCTGTGGATGATGTAAATCCGTGCATTGTATTTTTGGGCCTGACTCAGGGCATAGGCAAGTACGTAGCCGGTGTCCAGACCCAATCCAGCGGCGAACAAGATATTTCGGATATTCGGCAGCATAGGACTCCTCCTTTTCTCTTCTCTTTTTGCACCTCAACAGGACGAGAGAGTTTACTCTTAAGTATGCCGCAGTTTTCTGTTCCTGCCAGCGGTTGTTTGCGTAGAAAGGAAAACAACTCGAAGTTAGAATTGAAGCAAGGTCTGAACTAATGGACTCAGAGTGTATTTTGGAGAGAGGCACCGCTAGAATTTAAGCATGTATTATGCTTAGAGGTTCGCTATCCAGCATTTCAACTCACCCAGAATCCAACCAGGGCGTCATGCCGAGCAATGCCGCTGCTGTCGATGATGATTCAGGCACCATCAACCACGAGTAAAGAAAAGGAGCAGATATATATTTTCTCTACTTATTAGCTAACACAAAGCGTTGATTCTTTTTCGCCAGATGAATCTGTTCTGCCAGAACCAGAGACAGCCAGCCGACGATCAGCAATATGAAAATGGTCGGTAAAACATTGCGGAAAAGGTGAAACTTGAAGCGCATCAAGAGAGTTTGAGAGGTGGACCTGGTTGAGGACATCCGGGGAAGAGAATAATTCGTTTCAACAGTTCGAGACCTCATTGTTGAACCCTCCTTCCTTTTGGATAATTACTGACAACTTCGGAGATCTACACCGTTCTTCCTGACCATAAGCAACGTTTGTTTACAGCAACATAGACACAATAATCTCATTTACGGGAGATCAAGCTTTTCAATCAACTCTTCCTCAGCCGTTATCAGTTCGACATCGACGCCCACCACTTGACAATAACGGGCAGGACTGAAGATATCGATGCGACGGAAGTTGCCGACCACGACCACTTCTCGTTCCTCTTCGCCCAACCCGGCCCATTTCCGCTGAGCTTTACTGAGAGGGATACGCCCCTGTTTGTCGATCACCACTTCGGTTTTCGGCGCTATATACAAACGATTCAAGGCTGTGCGAATTTTTCCGGTTGCGGTTTCCTCCAGGCGCAATACAAACTCCTGCCACTCAGGCTCAGAGTAAGCGGTTAACCCACCATCCATATTCTTGGTGACAACCAGAGCAGCGTTTTCATGAAACCGGCTCAGTATTTCCCTGAATTCCCTCGGGATGCTGATCCGCCCCTTATCATCCAGAGACTTATAATGTTCGCCTGAAAACTTCATCCACTTATCCCCACTAAAAACCACTTCTACCCAAATATATCGACGAAATTGATTTTGTCAAGAAAGTGATTGGCATTCAAAGATGAGCAAGGAGGAAACCTGAGGGGACGTTCTTGTTGTTTAATAGACACACTGTAAATATAACCACTTCGGGCTAGGGTGGCGGGTATCGTCTAATATTCAGGACTTGTCATTCACTACATAGACTCCATTTCGCTCGCTGACGTTGCCATCCCTGGCCACTCTTCTGACATTAAGACAACAATCGTTGTGCTTGATTCGGACGACAACGTCGTC
>CAZXBD010000130.1:0-35210 GCA_964638305.1 uncultured Geobacteraceae bacterium
TGGCCCTGATGGACGGACTCGGTTTTGGTTGGAACAGTGTCCATGCGTTTGTCACCTATAACGGCAACAAACAATATGATCCGACACGTTATTATTTCATTTCACGCCACGATCATCATTTGCCGACGACCTTCACTTACCTGGTCCATGCAACACTGGACAACAACATGATTGACCTGGGCTCATGGCACGACCCACGACAAATTCTGGCCATTAAAAATGAGCCTGCACCTTTGCCTCCCTTTGATATAGAGGTGATCAATGTCAACTATGCTCCGGCGATCAGCGGCACTCCTGATTCAGAGGTGGTCTCAGGCACAGGGTACGAATTTACCCCGAACGTTTCAGACCCTGATGGCGACATCCTCACCTTCAGCATCATCAACCAGCCGGCCTGGGCAAGCTTTGATCATGCCACCGGGATCCTTTCCGGCACACCAGCTGCCGAAGATGCAGGACAGTATAATGATATAACGATCACTGTCAGCGATGCAGAATATTCTGACTCCATCACTTTTACGATTAGCGTATATGAGCCGCTGGTCGTCAATGCCTATGAAAAATACTATTACCAGAACCAGTACAGCGACTCGGTCTTTAACGTATGGGGCGGAGTTCCTCCATATACCGTAACCCTGGAATCTGGCAGCTTTCCACCAGGAGTAGATTTTCTCTCGACAACAGTGAGCACCTCAAGTGTCAAATACGGTGGGACTCCAACCGAGATGGGCTCTTGGTCCTTCTCAATCAAGGCAACCGATTCCGTGGGCTACACAGCAGTGTCAGATATTGTAAATATCCATGTCGTTGAGGGGATCGTGATCACCACACCCTCATTGCCCGATGCTGTCACAGGCCAGCCATACAGTGTGACTATTGCGGCAACCGGAGGCCATATTCCAGGTAATTATTCTTGGCGGATGAAGACCAGCGGTTATCAAGTCCCCGCAGGACTTTCTTTCCCCGATGGTTTAACCCTTTACCCGGAATCAACTTATACTCTGGCCGAGACGGCGACAATTAGCGGCATCCCTACAACCGCTGGTACTTATGAGTTCATTATCGAGGCCCAGGAACCAATGTGGGGAGGCTGGGATCGCGTTTATTTCACTATCAATGTCGCCGATCCATGTACTGATTCGGATGGGGACGGCTATGCCATTGAAGGTGGAACTTGCGGACCTGTTGATTGCAACGATGCCGATACCCAAATCAGTCCCGGTGCTTTTGAGATATCGCAAGATGGCATTGATCAGGATTGTAATGGTTATGATCTGACCCTTAATGTCACCAAAGCCGGTTATTCTCCGAAGAAAGAGGAATTGGAGGTCACGGCGACCAGCGCCTACAACCAGGATGCCGGCCTTGAGCTCGAAGGCTATGGCCCCATGGACTGGAACGCCAAAAAAGGCCGCTGGGAGCTGGAAGTCAGTCAGGTGGCGCAGGGCGATGCCCCGGTCAGTGTCACCGTGTTTGGTCTTGAGGGTAGTGACTCTCTGCCGGTCACTTGGAAGTAATGAGGCAAAGGGGAGGCGGCAACCCACTGTCTCACCCTGCAAACTGAACAGATAAGATCACTGAAAAAAACAGGGTCAGGTCTTGAAACAAAAAAATGATTTCAAGACCTGACCCTATTTGCCAACCTTGAAAAGCAATATCCTTTTAAACATATTTTTTGATGCTTGCAGTAACCAAGAGACCATCATGTTAAAGAAAAGTGACGGTCTCTTGGGGGTATAGCATCAAGGTTGCTGAACTCATCCATTCGGTTCTGAGCCGGGAAGTGAACCACGAATATCCTTCTCTGAGCGCAGGAGATTTTTTTTTGGCAGGGGCTTCTTGTTGCCATCTGTGTCAACGTGCGCAAAAGTGATGGTTGTTGAAAATACATCCGTTTCGTCGGTGCAACCAGGAGCGTCTGCAAAGACGTCAACGGAATATTTGATCGAGGTTTCACCGCGCTTTATGGGCAGGATATGAAAGCGCAGGATGGAGCCGTTGGCAACCGGTCGACGAAAGCTGATCTTGTCCATGCCGACGGTCACCAGGGGACAGTTGGGATAGTCGAGTGAGGCGACCAGCTAGGCATATTCATCGACCCACTGCAGGAGTGCTCCACCGAAAAGAAAGCCATAGTGGTTGAGGTGCTCTTGTCGGACTATGGCGTAATTATTCATTGACTCTTCTTTTTTGGTGTCAGTCACTCTTCACAATGCGACGGTCTAACTAGTTTTCTAGTCAGAAGCGGGTGCCTGTGATGCTTTGATGCGTGCTTCGCACTCTTCAACCCATTCATAAACTTCGCTCAGCTCAAAAGGCTTTCGGAAATAGTGGATACCCATTTTATTGAGCTCGTTGATGTAGTGGATTGTCAGGTAACCACTCATGATCGCTACATTATTCTTCAGCATCGTCTGACAGTTGTGCTCTCCGAGCTTTTTGAAAAAATCAATCCCTTCGATGTTAGGCATGACGTTATCTGCGATCAGAATGTCTGCACAAGGCTTGCCCGGTGGGCAGGGGCAGTTTTTCTCATCAAGAAAAGGGAAATCAGTCGGATCTGTGAGGGTTGTTACATCATGTCCTTTGCTATCAAGAGCTGATTTTAAAAAATTACAGATATCCGCATCATCATCTAAAATCGTAATACGCAGTTTCATGGACCCTCACTCTGGTTTGTATTGAAATCACATCAACATTCTACCAAATTAATCAAGTAACGGGATACAATTGGTGAACTAATCGATTGTTTGGGCCCTTCTTCTACGGGTTTTTTGCAATGGGACAACTGGCTGTGTGTTTCGCTGGCAGCAAGTGCCTGAACCTGGCGAAGAATGCATACCCGGTTCGTGCCGCAAGATGGATGCCCGGTAAACCGACAACGGTCGAGAGAAGAGGGTAGAAAGGTGACGGCAGCGCCTCCCATAATTGCCGGAAGGCTTCAACGCCGGTGAAATATTGTCCCTCTGCGTCTCGTGCATGCAAACGCTTCTGAAAATCATCAATGGTTTTACCGTATTCACCGGCATCGAAATCAACAGATGCAATATCAATAAACTGGACGCGTTGGTCTGCAATTGAACGATAATAACTGATCTCTGTGGAACAAACTCCGCAGGCGCCATCATAAAAGATCGTAAGGGGGCAGGTGATAGACATGGGTTCCCTCTGCTGATGATATAATCTGTTTTGATGTTCCATTATAACCTGATCCTTTATTACTGTGTCTAGGCGCCGACTCAAAATTAGTAGAGAGATTCGTGTCGTCAGTCGTAATAAACGATCCTCTGTAGCTCTGGACGTTTGCTTGTTCGTTTCTACATGCTATAAATGGCAAACGATCAACTTATAAATGAATGAACACCATGCCCCTTCTTGACAAGTTAATAGCGGCAACCCTTACGGCCCAGCAGGAGGATGATTTGCCGGATTTTCTCGCAGAGCGTATCTTTGCTGTTGCTAAACTGTTGCGTGGTAGGAAAATTCTGCAAGCTGAAATTGGAGAACTGATCGAGCAGGTCGTTCTTTACGATAACTATGCTCAGACCGGTTATATCGGGATGGGTGTCAATCATTTAATCCTCGAGAAAACTATCCAGCGCCTGGAGGAAAAGATCAGGCAAATCAGCAAATAAAGGACAAGGAGAGACCATGCAGGCTAGTATCGAATATTGCGGGATGTGAGGCTACGAGGACCGTGCTGTCAGTCTGGCGGCATTACTGAAGAAACAATGTACGATAGAGGCAGAATTGATCAAGTCAACCGGCGGGGTTTTTGAGGTCGTTGTCGGTGGTGAGTTGGTTTATTCTAAAAAAGCTACCGGAGAGTTCCCTGACGAAAATCAGCTTGTGCAGCAGATTCCCACTTTATAAAAAAGAAAGGCTTTTGCATGTCTGGAAAAACCATCTTAATCACTGGTGCCTCAGCCGGCTTTGGTGAGGCATGTGCCCGTGCCTTTGCGAAGGACGGGAATCGTCTGATACTTACCGCCCGGCGTAAAGAACGACTGGAACAATTGAAAGATGAATTAACCGAAAAATGGCCAATTCATGTAGTAGGATTGGACGTTCGCGACCGGGTTGCCGTCGATGCTGCTGTGGCATCATTGCCGGAAGAATTTCGTGCCATTGACGTATTGGTCAACAATGCCGGGCTCGCCCTCGGGCTTGAACCTTCACACCAGGTCAATATTGATGATTGGGAGGTGATGGTAGATACCAACATCAAAGGGCTGATGTATTGTACCCGTGCCATCCTTCCCGGGATGGTCGAACGTAATCGCGGCCATATTGTTAACATCAGTTCTACTGCCGCGTCGTGGCCTTATCCCGGTGGCAATGCCTACGGAGGTACCAAGGCCTTCGTTTTACAGTTTTCGCGGAACCTGAGAGCCGACCTGCTCGGGAAAAAGGTCAGAGTGACCTGTATCCAGCCCGGTATGGCGGAAACAGAATTCTCCAATGTGCGTTTCAAGGGTGATGACGGCAAGGCCGACCAGGTCTACGCAGGGACTGAGCCGCTCACAGCAGTTGATATTGCTGAAACCGTCCTGTGGGTGGTTAATCGACCGCCTCATGTCAATATCAACAGCCTGGAAGTAATGCCTCTTGATCAGGCTTGGGGTCCGTTTTCAATTCATCGGGAGGAGTAGGGGCAGGCTTTGGGTTGTAAGCGTTACTGTGGGCACAACCTGTGAGGTCACCTACGCCGGAGAGCTCTTGATTGACGTTAAGACCGGCACCTATGCCCTGAACCGACAGAGTGAACCTGCCTCCATGACGAACGATTTCTCGATGAGGTCGCCCAACTTTTTGCTTTCAAACTTGGGGTCAGACCCGTGGCAGTCCTTTCCAATGATGGAACGCGCCGCGCGCCTTAGCTTCTTGACCAGGAAAATTGACAAACTTAATACAGAATATATAGTCGAGTTATATAAACTCTTTTGGCAAGGGGGGGTGCGTCATGTCAAGTGTCAAGAAGAAAGCCTTTTATCTCTTTCTCTTTCTTATCCTCCCGCTATCTTTGACAGCCTGCACCATGGCGGGTAAACCGTCTGTTGGATCCGAACTAAAGGGAGACCTGTCGAGTCTACCTACCAAGTTGCTAGCTTTGCCCGTGACTGTCTCTATCAACGAAATCTCCGCAGGAGGTTTAATTCAAGAAGACCCTGTATGGAGTAAAGATGGGGAGGCCGCAATGACCCTTGCGGTAAAAAACTACTTCACGGCTGAAACACGGTCTTCACTTGTTGATATGCCAGAGCTTACCGAAGATGAAAGTGAACTGATCCACGAACATGTTCTCCTTTACGATGTCGTCGCCGGTCAGGCTTATGCCGCAGCAAACATGCCAACCCTCGGTTGGGGGCACCTGTCCCAGGATTTTCGTTACACCCTTGGGGACGGGCTGCGTTTTCTAAAACAGAAGACCGGTGCCGATGCAGCTTTAATAGTCGTCGGCACTGACAATATTTCCTCCGGGGGCAGGAAGACCCTTGCCGTAATGGCAGCGTTAATGGGGGTCGGCATGCCACTAGGCTCTTCAAGGGTGCTTGTCGGCGTGATAGACCTTGAGGACGGAGATATTTTGTGGTTTCAGAACAGTTTCGCCCAGGGGAATCTTGATCTCCGAAAACAAGGGGATGCTAATATTTTGTTCGCCAAAGCTATGGAAGGGTATGGCGGAAAATGAGCCAAAGACTTTCCCTTTATCTCCTGTTCCTGCCATTGTTCTTTGTGCTTACTGCCTGCGCAACATCGATTAAGCCCTATACTAAAACCGAGAATGTACAGCAGACTAATCGCAACGATGTTCGCCTTTGGGCACTAGCGGACAAGTTTGACGAAGAAATTCGCCATACCGACAGAATTTATCCCGATGTTGAGTTACAAACCTATTTGCAGGGCATTATAAATCGGCTATATCCGGAATTTTCTGGCAGTCTTCATGTTCAGGTTTTTAGGGCTTCGTCACTCAATGCCTTTGCCTTGCCGAATGGAAGTCTATATATCCATACAGCCTTGTTGGCGCGATGTGAAAATGAGGCTCAAGCTGCGACCGTCCTCGGCCATGAATCCGCCCATTTTGTTGATCGTCATTCCTTGCGGCAAAGAGAGTACGCGGAGAACAGCACAGCTCTTGCCAATGTCTTAACCCTGTCCGGCATTCCACTTGTTGGCCCCATATTGTCGGTGTCCTCCATTTTTGGTTACTCCAGGGAAATGGAGAGAACGGCTGATCGTATGGCATATGAGCGGATGCTCCAAGCCGGGTACGATACCCAAGAATCGATCAAGATATACCGTCGCCTTGCAGATGAAACTAAGAATACGGATGAAGAAGAACCATTCTTCTTTTCTACTCACCCGCGTATGGTTGAGAGGGTCGCAAGCCTTAATGAAATGCTTGTGGAAAAACCACCATCCGATGGCGAAATCGGCGAGGAGGTTTTCCTCCATGAAACCGAAACGGTTCGCATCGCCTCGTTGGAAGAGGACTTATCAATGAATCGATATAAGAGCGTGATACTGCTCTTGGAAGGAGCGGACTCGCCTCCTGGGTATCCGCGTTATTACAAATACTATCTCGGTGAGGCATACAGACAAAGAGGAGATACTGAGGATGAGGAGCATGCTTTTCAGGCTTATCAGGAAGCTATGGTGTCCGCCCCTGGATTTGCCCCAACTTACCGCGCAATAGGAATCCACTACCTAAAGCAAAAGGACAATGAAAATGCCAGGAAATTCCTGGAGCTCTATTTGCAGCGAGTTCCAGATGCGGGAGACCAAGAGTACATACGGTATTATATTGACAATCTAGAAAATGGAGAAGGCTCATGAAACGATATTGTTTACTCTATTGTTGCTTGGCTCTGATGTTGGCTGCCTGTGCTCCCCCCTGGAAAGTCATGCCCAAAGCCGAAGTTGTCTCAGGTACGGCGTACCAAGTTGAGTTGCCTGCTGGTTGGATGCGCAATACAGCCAACAAAGAGGCTCTGTTTATTTCTTGTGACGGGCCAGCATTGCAGGGGATTGAAATACTTGAAACCACGCACTATGAAGCTTTTAAAAAAATTAAAGAAACGTCTGTTCCCGACATTCTTCCTTCCGAACTGGCAGAATTGACTTTAGCCTTATTAAAGAACGAGTTGCCTGCCAGTCGGGTGGTCCTGCTGAAAAATACGCCCACACAGATTGCTGAGCACCAAGGCTTTCGCCTGCACATCAACTACGAAACCTCAAAGGGGCTTGATTATGAAGGAGTCATCACCGGTTTTGCCACGAGAGAACATGTTTACATACTCAAATACTACGGGACCAGTCTCCACTATTTCCCTCGCGACCTGCCTGTCTATGAGAGTGTAGTCAAGTCTTTTAATGTCGCCGTAAGATAATTTAACGATTAGCAGTAAAAGGTAATACAGTTGCTTAAATAACCTGACCCCAAAGTTAAACTGGCTTTTGTCTTATTGAAAAACTCTTGCAGATATAGTTTTAAAATAAGACGATTCCTCCCTCGAAATCAATAATGATAGATCAATCTTGGCGTGTGTTTTTCCAAAGAGGTTCAGCGCGTCTATTGGTGGTGGGGATAATGCGCAAAAATACGGCCACTAAGGATTGTTCCCTGGTGTCTTTTTTTCTTAAATGGCAGTGTCAGTAAGGATTCTCCGTTTTAGCGGTTTTCGCACCCACGAGACAATGCAGGAGGGTAGATGAAATGTGTCGTGCCTAGCTTACAAAACATTCCGGTCGTGACAACTTAATTTCTCATACAACAAAAACCCATTCTTATAACTCCAGGTTTTTGATAGTATGTATAAGCTTTAAGTGAAAAAGCACGGTCATCATGATGGGTGAGCGGACAAACTCTGGAACGGAGGACAATCATGAATCGAATCATGACACTAATCTGCATCGTTCTATCATTCAGTATTGCCGGTTGTTCGACTACCGCCGGAAACACCAAGGCCGAAAAACGCCAGGCGGTCCTCGATATGAAAAATGATGTTTTGTCTGAACTCTACAAAATAAAACCGGACGTCAAATCACAAATCTCCACTGCTTCAGGGTACGCGGTGTTCAGCAATGCTAATGTCTATGTGATTTTTGCCAGCTTCGGTGGCGGACATGGTGTCGTCAAAAACAACAGCACCGGCAAACATACTTTTATGAAAATGGGCGAAGTTGGCGTTGGTCTAGGGTTAGGCGTAAAAGACTTCCGTGGCGTCTTTGTCTTCCACGACAAAAACACCTTGAATCGCTTCGTAGAGAAAGGCTGGGCGTTCGGGGGGCAGGCAGACGCAGCGGCTAAGGCCAGCGATAAAGGTGCTGCCGTCGGTGGTGAAGTTACTATCGACAACATTACGATATACCAGTTGACGGAGGCTGGGTTGGCTCTTCAGGCAACGATTATGGGGACGAAATACTGGAAGGATGATTCTCTGAATTAACATCCACATCCAAAAAGTGCAAAATGGCCTGTCCTCAATGGATGGAGTTTAATCTGCAAAATTATGGTCACTCAGGTTATTCACCGAGTGACCATTTAATTGCTTTTCAGATAGAATTGCTACCCAATGATCAAAACTATTGCGACAATTGTACTCAAGATAATCGGCTGGCAAGTCTCTTTCTCTTTACCTCCGCGTGACAAGTACGTCCTGATCGGCGCTCCGCATACCAGCAATTGGGATTTTCCTCTTGGGCTCCTGGGGATGTGGGCGTGCGGTTTGCGTTTCAACTGGGTTGGTAAGCATACCCTGTTCAAGGGTCCGCTTGGCCCGATTATGAGGGCGATTGGAGGCATTCCGGTTGATCGACAGGGGAGCATCGGTTTTCTTAAAAAGGTTATCGATATATTTGCTGGTCGCGACCAATTTGTAATGGCGATCGCTCCGGAGGGGACGCGTAACCTGACAAAACAATGGAAGGAAGGTTTTTACCGTATTGCTTTAGCAGCCGGCGTGCCAATCGCTCTTGCGTATATCGACTACCCACGCAAACGGATTGGCATAGATCGTATGTTAGAACCGAGTGGCGATATTGAGGCGGATTTTTTGATTATAGAGGAGTATTACCATGATAAAATTGGTAAACGCCCAGAGAAGCAAGGGCCGGTTAGGATTGAGAGTGTTTCCAGAAAAAAATCCTGAAGGTCTTATCGACAGGTCGTAAGTTAGGAGTGTAAATTACCATTTATAAAAAAAGCCCTCAGTCCTTGGATCGGGGGCTTTTTTACACTGTAGGGATTTGAGAATATTACCTTTTTGCTAGTCTGATGACTTCAACAATTGTAAAAGTATAAGATCATGTCTTTCAACTTCCTGTTTATATATTTAATGACGGTATTTATTGCCTCCATTCTCCCAGGGCCTAGTATGCTTTTAGCTTTGACCCACGGTATGAATTATGGGGCAAGGAGAACCCTCGCGTCAGCAATGGGGAATGTGACTGTTACATTAGTCCAGGCCTCTATTTCCATAGCGGGGCTGGGTACAATTTTAGTAGCTTCTGAAGCTGTCTTTAACGTTATTAAATGGGCAGGCGCCGCATATCTTATTTACATTGGGATAAGCCTTGTTCTTTCACCAAAGAGGTCAATGCCACTCAGTGAATATAATAATCCCACAAAAGAGCTCTCTTTGAGAAAGATGTATCTTCAAGCGGTCTTTGTAACAGCCGGAAACCCAAAAGCCATTGTGTTCTTCACTGCAATCTTTCCACAATTTATTGATCCTGATTTATACTTGATTCAATCATGCATGCTTTTGATGATTTGCGCATTTGTTGCATTTGTTTGTTTTATGATTTACGCAATTGCCGGGCAAAAGATTATTTCTCTGTTTTCCAAAGCCACGGTCGGTCAGTATATCAACAGAGTAATCGGCGGAACATTTATTGGCGTCGGGATTGGCCTTGTTGCGAGCAACAAATAAGCTGTTGAAATTCGTATAGCCAAGGTCAATCAATCAACACAAATGGTTTTGACATCTTCTCATTGTTATATTCACGTAAATAGCCACATTTTACCTAAGAACATGAATGTGAGATTTCGTCCATAATTATTTGTCGCGAAGGAATCATGAAGAGAATTCGCATTCTCCCAATTCACGCAGGGGGCACGATCGCGTCCGTTGGTACAGAGACCGGCTTCAAGCCTAAACTCTCCTTCGCGGATCTGCTCAGCAGAGCGGACAGAGGGCTTGTCGGAGATCGCCTTATCGCCAAGGCACAATCCCCATTAGGCGAATTCGGGGTTGACAGCGCAAGTATGCAACTCCAGCATATCCAGAAGATCGCCAGGACGATTTGTGACAGCTACGAACACCATGATGCGTTTATAATCACCCACGGAACGGACACGCTTGCCTACACGGCGAGCATGCTCTCCTTCATGCTGCAGGGCATCCAGAAACCAGTCATTGTCACGGGAGCCCAAAAAACCCTTGAAGACGAAAACAGTGACGTGGTCGAAAATCTAGAGACAGCCCTCCTTGCCGCATCGACGCCCAATTGCGGTGTGTGGGTGGCCTTCAATAAGAAAGTCATCAAAGCGACCAGGGCCACAAAAATAGATATTGGTGTCGAATGCTTTGACGCCTTCGCATCGAACCGCAAGGATGAGATCCAAATTTCCGATTTCCTGCTCAACGACCATGCCGTCAACAGGGGACAGGTGGAAACATTCAGCGTGCAGACCTCCGAAGAGGTCGATATCTTCTGCCTGACCCACACCACCAATCCGCTTTCCTTGAAACACTATCTCGACAATTCTAACCTCAAAGCGCTCATAGTCCTCATTTATGGCATGAGCGGCCACAGAGAGGATTTGATGGGAGTCCTTTCGCGATGGGCTAATGACAATGAGACAATAGTAATCGCAAAAACACATTCGCCGTACGGTAGCACTGACTTGTCGAAATATGAGTTGGGTGTCAAGGCCCTTCAATTGGGGGTTCTGTCGGCTCTCGACATGACTTTGGAAAGCGTCTTTGCAAAAACCAGTGTCCTGCTTGCCCAAGGGGGTGTGAGGCACGAATTTAATAAACGATTCTACTTGAATCAGTGCGGCGAACTCGATGAAGTTCAGGCTCAGAATTTTTTACTTAAAGCCGGTCTTTGGCTTTCTGACGTCTGATTCAAGGTTTAAACTGAGCGCGAGCAATGCGCTAAAGCGTTTGACTTTGTTGCAATCCTCGTGTTTTGTGGGAAAATTGTTTTACTGTAATGTTTTGAAGACCTAGAGAACTACCCCTTTAATATAAAGGATTCCCATCAACCTGTTTTTCAATGGCTACGTAACTCAACCTGTGCAGAGGAGGTAACATTATGAAAAAAATGGCAGTTTTAATCCTTGTGAGCATCATGGTTTTTACATCTGGGGCGGCTTTTGCCGAAAAGCTGTATGTCGGTACAGACACCGCTTTTGTGCCCTTTGAGTACAAAGGCAAGGACGGCAAATACACAGGATTTGATATAGAACTGTGGGCAGAAATTGCCAAACGTATTGGTGTTGAATATGAACTGAAGCCGATGGATTTCAATGGCCTGATTCCCGGCCTGACAACCGGCAACCTCGATGTTGCCCTGGCGGCAATTTTTATCAAATCTGCCAGGGAGGAGAAGATTGACTTCTCTCACCCCTACTTCAGGGCGGGCCTGAAAGTCATGGTTCAGTCAAGCAACAAAGACATCAAGTCGCCTGCTGACTTGAAAGGTAAGGTCGTTGCGGTAAAACTCGGCACCGCAACCGTTGAATATGTTGAAACCCTCGGAGCTAAGAAAGTCGTCAAGTTCCCTAATATCGATCAAGCCTATCTCGAAGTTGTTACCGGCGGTGCTGACGCTGCAATGCATGACACCCCGAATGTCCTCTACTACATCAAGACCGCTGGCAACGGCAAGGTCAAGGCCGTCGGCCCTGATGTTAAGGCTGCTCAATACGGGATTGCCTTCCCTCAAGGAAGCGCTCTGCGTGAAAAAGTCAATGTTGCTCTTCTCAAGATGATGGAAGATGGCGGCTACGCTAAACTTTACAAAAAATGGTTTGATGCAGAACCAGAATAATCTGAGGAGAAAAACAAAATAAACAAAATGCAGAACATGAGTGTGCTGTACTCGAGAGCCCTTCTGTATGAACCTATACAGGAGGGCTTCTCGTTGTTAACAGCCTTTACAGAAGAGACAAATTATGGATTTTGAATTTTCAGTTATTACTGAATCGCTTCCTGCACTGCTTGCAGGAGCCAAATTGACTTGGATTATAACCCTCCTGGGGATTACCGGTGGCATGGTATGCGGTGTTCTAGCTGGGCTGGGCCGTATCGCAGGGACAGAATCTCTTGGAGAAAAGCCACATGGGATCTTCAAGCCGATCAGTGTCTTGATCAGGTACCTCTCAAGCGGCTATGTCGAGCTGATACGCGGCACTCCAATTATTGTACAGGCCATGTTTCTCTACTTTGCCTTTCCAATGTTGGTCAAAGCTGTCACAGATATCGAACGCTTTCGTATAGAGGCTTTGACTGCCGCAGTCATTACAATCATCGTTAATGCTGGGGCCTATATCGCAGAAATCGTTCGTGGCTCGGTCATCTCTGTTAACAAAGGGCTATTGGAAGCTGGCATGTCCCTGGGGATCAGTCGTTTTCAACTGATCGTTCATGTTATCGGTCCGATTGCGATCAGAAGAATGATTCCTCCGCTCGGCAACCAGTTTATCATCAGCCTCAAAGATACTTCTCTTTTTATTGTTATAGGAGTCGGTGAACTAACAAGGCAGGGCCAGGAAATTATGGCGAGCAATTTCAGAGCTCTTGAGATTTGGCTGACTGTGGCCATCATGTACCTGATCATGACGACGGCCCTGGCCATGACATTGAGACACTTCGAGCGAAAAATGAAAATGTTCTGATTGGACATACTGCTAATCAAAAGAAAGATAAGAAAAAGATGCCAAGTATTATTGAACTGAAGAATGTTTGTAAGTCATTTGGTAAAACAGAAGTTTTACACAACATTGACTTTGCCGTTCAGGAGGGTGAGGTGGTCGTGGTTATCGGCCCGTCAGGTTCAGGAAAATCCACCCTGATTCGCTGCATTAACTGCCTGGAGATAATAACAACCGGGGAACTGATCGTTGATAGTATAAGGATCCCTGCTGAGCAGGGTAGGATACGTCAGATACGGTTGGAGGTCGGTATGGTCTTTCAGCAATTCAATCTTTTCCCCCATATGACTGCCCTTGAGAATATTGCTTTCGGCCCTCGCAAGGCGCGAAAGATGGCCAAACATGAAGCGACTGAGATTGCCAGAAACCTGCTGGATAAGGTTGGTCTTGCTGAGTTTGAGGACAAGCTTCCCGGACAACTTTCCGGTGGTCAACAGCAACGTGTTGCAATTGCCAGAGCCTTGGCCGTTAATCCAAAAGTCCTGCTGTTTGATGAACCGACATCAGCACTGGATCCCGAAATGATCGGTGAAGTTCTGGATGTTATGAAAAATATTGCTAAGGACAGCGGTATGACAATGGTTGTTGTCACCCATGAAATGGGGTTTGCATCCCAGGTAGGTAACAGACTTATCTTTATGGATGATGGCAGAATTGTAGAGGAAGGCAAGCCCGGTGATGTAATGAAAAATCCCCAATCAGAAAGGCTCAAAGACTTTTTAGGGCATGTGAAGCATCATTAGAGGTGCGCTCAATATGTTTATGAACTTGAAATTGGGCTTCTTGTTGATAGCTATATAGGGCGCTCTTTAATCCATAAAACAATAGCCACCAGGTGTCGATCCTTGGTGGCTATTGTTATTTATAAGGGTCAGTAATAATTTTATGTTTATGCCAATTACCCCCTGTGTCAGAATAGTTCGATCTCAACCCGGGGAAACAGATCATTGAAGGCGTGACGCATAAATTAAGTCACGCCTTTTTTTGTTTAGTGAGAAGACATATACTGGTGGTAGGAAAAAGGGATGGGTTACATAGAATGAACGTTGATGATAGCTACCAGGGGTTTGAACTCGGTCCGATCAGACCCCCGAGTGAAGCCAATAGCCTCTTGCTGAGGATCACACGCAATTGCCCTTGGAACAAGTGTACGTTTTGCGGCCTCTACAAGGGAGAGAAGTTCAGTATTCGCTCGGTTGATGATATCCATAAGGATATCGACCTGGTGCACTATTTCGTAAACGAAATCACTAAGGTCGGTCACGGATCAGGAGGCGATACGAGCAGCCTGGCGTCACTTCAGGCCGGGTTGACTCACGCCGACCAAATGGCCTTCCATGCGGCTTTGACCTTCATGCGTGGTGGAATGCAGTCGATCTTCCTTCAGGATGCCAATACTCTGGTGATCAAGCCGGACGACCTGGTGGCGATTCTTCAGCATGTGCGTCAGGCGTTCCCCCAGGTCAAGCGGGTAACCTCTTATGCACGTTCTCATTCGGTGGCCAGAATCAGTGACGATGATATCGCACGTCTGGCGGAAGCCGGTCTGAACCGGATTCACATCGGTATGGAGTCGGCTGCCGATGAGGTCCTCGCTTTTGTTAGAAAGGGAGTCGACAAGCAGACTCATATCCTTGCCGGGCAGAAGGTGAAAAAGGCCGGGATCGAGCTCTCCGAATACTTCATGCCGGGCCTCGGCGGGGAGACTTTTACGAGGGAGAATGCCCTGGAAACAGCCGATGCTCTCAACCAGATTAATGCTGATTTTATCCGTATCCGAACCTTGGCAATTCCCGAAATTGTAGAGTTGTACAAGGATGTTTGTGAGGGAACCTTCCAGCCTCTCGGTGACAAGCAGAAAGCAGAAGAGTTGCTGTTGTTCCTTGAACACCTTCAAGGCATCGACAGCATAGTCAAGAGCGATCACATCCTGAACCTGTTCCAGGAGGTCGAGGGGAGCTTGCCGCACGATAAGGAGAAGATGATCGCACCAATTAGGTCTTTTCTGTCGTTGGATGCAAATGAGCAGACGCTCTATCTGGTCGGGAGACGCACCGGAATTTTTACCCGACTATCAGACCTGAGCGATAGCGAGTTGCGTGGTCATGCCGAGAGAGCTCTCGTGGCTCACCGGGTGACTCCCGATAATGTCGAGAGGTGGTCTACCGAAATGATGCAGCGCTTCATCTAGGAGAAGAACTATGCAAGGGAAATTAGCTTCGTATGACCCAAGTAACGGTGAACTTGTAGGCGAGGTAGCGGTCACACCGGCCGTGCAGGTTGCCGGGGTAGTGGCCGATGCTCACAAAGCGGCCAGTGAATGGAGAGGAATCGGGGGCGATAGGCGGGTTGAGCTGCTGCTTCAGGCCTTTGCAGGTATGGAGTCGCAAGCACAGGAACTCACAACACTGCTTAGCCGCGAGATGGGCAAAGACCTACGTCGTGCCAGCGGAGAGGTTCGATGGGTTCTTCGCGGCGGGCCAGGTATTGCGGTCTCGGCGCAGCAGGCTCTACAACCCCGTGAACTAGAGGGAGGCTCAAGGCTCGAATACAAGCCATTGGGTGTCGTCGGTGTCATCTCGCCTTGGAACTACCCGATCGCAATGGCCAATAACCTCATGGTTCCTGCACTGGTTGCAGGCAACAGTGTGGTTTTTAAGCCGTCGGAAGAGACCCCCCTCGTGGCACAGGCCCTTGTTGACAAGTTGAACGAAGTTCTTCCCCCCAACGTCTTGCAGATCATCCACGGAGACGGCGAACAGGGGGCGGCGCTGGTTGAGAGCGACGTTGACATGATAGCGTTTACCGGTTCCCAGGCGACCGGAAAGAAGATCATGGCGGGCGCTGCGGTAAACCTAAAGCGGCTGGTAATGGAACTCGGGGGGAAAGACCCGCTGATTGTCATGCACAATGCCGACCTTGAACACGCGGCCCGTTTTGCTGTCGCCAGCAGCTTCGAGAACGCTGGGCAGATGTGTATTTCGACCGAGCGGATCTATGTCGATGAAAGCGTCGCAGACAAATTTGAACAGCGGGTTGTAGAGATTGCGTCCAACTACAAGGTCGGCCCATGGGATCAAAAGGACGTCAATATCGGTCCGATCATCAACGCTCGCCAGCACGAAAAGATCGTCTCGCACTTTCGTGACGCCGAGGATAAAGGGGCGAGGGTACTGCTCGGTGGTAGCGACCAGCCGGGTCGCTATATCACCCCGACAGTTATTTGTGATGTGACCTCGGAGATGATGCTGGAACGGGAAGAGACTTTTGGGCCGGTGGTCGCTATTAGCCGCTTCAGTGATGTCGAGGCAGCAATCGGGCGAGCAAACGATACCACGTACGGGTTGGGTGCCGTTGTGTTCGGCGGGGAAGGTGCCGGGTCGGTTGCAGACCGTCTCGAAGCCGGTATGGTCGCCGTCAATCAGGGCGTCGGAGGCGGTTCGGATGCTCCCTGGGTAGGTGCCAAGCAGAGCGGGTATGGTTTCCATGGCTCCCCAGAAGGACATCGTCAGTTCGCCCAGGTGAGACTTATGAGCTATTAAGTTTTTCTGTTCGATAGCTGAAGAACCAAATTTACGGATTCCTCCCAGTGCGCATCTTAGTCCTAAATGGGGATCCAGTTTGAACTCGACGACCTGTCTTTTGGTTTCTCATAAATCACGACATATAAGGTAAAATCCGCTTCTTATTGATAGAGGTATTTAGGAAGCTCTTTAATCCACAAAATTATGGCCACCAAGGTTAGATCCTTGGTGGTTTTTCTCATATTGCAGAGGATTTTGGTAAAATGAAACTAAGTGAACAATCTGTTCGTGTACGAGGTTCAATAAAATTCAATCAAAAATATAGATTTTGATAACGGCTAGTTCTTTACAGACGAATCTATAATCTACAGGATTCAAATGATAAATATTCATATAAATAATTCCTGCCCAAAGTGCAATAGTTATAGACTAGAGAGGTTGCACCGTCGCCTTTGGATGAAAATTTTCTTTAAATCAATGTTATTTGAGTGTCATGATTGCCATGGATATTTTCTCAAATGGTCAATTTACTGTTTAGAAATTAAAAAATATAAGGATAATGATCAATTTACAACACGTCTTTAAAATTTCACGATCCGACAGTAAATTTCCTTACCTACGGACAGATCAAAAATTGAAATTTCAACCTAATAGAAATTCTCATAATCCACCATATATACAACACGAAAGCCCTCAATCTTAGTCGGGGGCTTTCTTACATTACAGGGTTAGTAAGAAACATGCATTTCTTCAAAATTGACTACATCAAAACAATGTGGGAGGATAAATAATAAATATCCTCTCGAAAAAACAAAACTCTCTGCCTGTTTAAAAATCGTTCTTAAAACTCAAAGTTAGTAACAGTACTGGTCGAGATGACTGGATTCCTAGGTAGTCTGCTTAGTTGTTTTTGTGGTTCGGGATACTATAGTTAACTGAAGGAAACCATATGAAAAAAGCACTTGTCTTTTTTGTCAGTTTTTTCGCAATTGCCTGCCCCGCTTATGCTGAGGTAACGCAACTCCATATTGGCCTTAGTTCTGGCTATCCGCCTTTTTATTTCTTTGACGAAAACAAGCAGCCCACCGGAATCTGTATCGATATCGTCAATCAGGTCGCGCAGTCTATGAACATCTCTGTTCAATACGACAGCTATCCATGGAAGCGTATGATCAAATATGGGAAAATGGGCAAGGTTGATGCCGTAATGCCGTTATTCAAAACTGACGAACGGGAGCAGTTTCTCACCTTTCCTGAAACGGGACTGATTGATGAAGCTAACCGTTTCTTTACCTCCAGCTCCAATACCATCAAATATTCTGGAAAGCTTACTGACATTATCAATCATAAAATTGGGGTCATAGACAAGTACAGCTATGGAAAGAAATTTGACAATACAGACTTCACCGACAAAACAATTGCCCAAGACACAAAGCAACTCATTCTGCTTGTCCAGCATCAACGGATTGAATTAGGCCTTGGCAACGCGAAAGTCGTTACTTATTCCGCTAAAAAGATGGATGCGGCAGATAAAATTCGCTTTCTTGATCCACCGGTTACCATCAATCCACTGTTTATCGGGTTCTCTAAAAAGAGAGTCGATCAAGATTTCATCAATCAGTTCAACAAACAACTGCAAAAGTTAAAAACAACCAAAGCATATGCTGAGATCATTCAGGCTTACTGACTCTGATCGATTCAGTCGCATGGTATCAATAAAGAGATTTAAGAAGTCGTAAGTGTATAAGCTATTTATCCTTTCATGGACAAAACGAATAAAAGTATGCTCAAGTCAGCCAGATACAGAGATAATCTATTGGTGGCCCTTATCTGCTTAACATTAAACGTGGGGGGAGAGTGTTTTGCATTATCAAAAGAAAAGGTGGTTTTAACGACGCATAATTTATACCCATACGGCAGTTATTCAACAGAATACAGAGAACAGGTGATAGCGGATGTAACATTTAAAGGGGTGGCTGTCGATCGAGTGAGATGTGTTTTAAAAAAATTAGACATCCCTTTGGAGATCCAAGTTTTACCATGGACAAGAGCACAAGTGCTTGTTCAGCGAGGACTTGCTGATGGATTTTTTGCGGCGTCACAAAAAGATTCAAGGGATGCATATGCCGTAAAGTCAGCAGTTATCGCGGATCAGAAATGGAACTGGTATCTTCTCAAAGAAAACCTACTGTCTCCTCAAAACCAAGACTTTAAGAAGCAAGCAACTGTTGGCGGCTTCCTGGGGGCAAATATGCTGGAATGGATGAAAGAGCATAATTACAATGTAACAACCATGCCGAAAGATACCGAAGGTCTATTGAAAATGCTTCTAGCGCGGCGCGTTGATGCAGTTATGGCAAACAATTATGTGATGGGCGCACTGCTACAAAAATATGGTGTGGAAGATCAAGTGAAGATCTATTTGAATAAGAACAAGCCTCTATCCGTTTACTTTTCAAAAGAATTTTTAAAGTCCCGCCCCACGTTCATTGAAAAATTTAACAACCTAGTTCCTAAATGCAGTCAATAGTCTCGTGATGTTTAGACTTAAGAAAACAAGTGTATCTCTCGCCGGTAGGCTGATACTGGCTCTTAACGGAGTGGTAGTCGTGGTCACTTTGTTGGCTGGTGGTTGGTTTTATTTCGACGCCACTCACAAAGAAAAAGCAAGGATTGAAGCAAAATCCCGACAAGTGGGAATTTATCTCCAAGGAGCCTTGAATCTGCCTCTATGGGAAATAGACGACCAAGCGGTCAAGATGATCGGCCAGACCCTGATGGAGGATCAAACGCTTAATGCTGTCACCATTCAGGATTCTGAGGGCAACATTATCTACACAAAAAACAGAGAGGATGGCCCCGCCGCTCTGACCCACCTAGTTTCAATTGAGCATGAAGGTGACGTTATCGGATCCGTGCAGGTAAGTTTTTCTGTAGAAGCGCTACGTGAACAAACGGAAAATTTACTGTTGGTCAACGTAACCATTATCCTGGCAGTGCTGTTGGCTCTCTCCTTGAGTACCATCTTCCTGATAAACGGACTCCTCAGGCGCCCCATCGAGCAACTCACGACTGTTGCCAAATCTTTCGGGCAAGGCTCTCATGTGGATTTTGAAGCCAAGATGAAGAGTTATCGGGAATTTCAACCCTTGCTAAGCGTGCTCACAGAGATGGAAGAACAGATTAGTCGACAGATATCTGAACTTACAGAGAGCGAAGAACGGTTTCGTCAGGTGGCGATGACAAACTGGGTATGGGAGACAAATTCTGACGGTCGTTACACTTATTGTTCGGAAAACGTTATAGACACGTTGGGCTATTCTTCTCAGGAAATGCTTGGCAAGACACCATTTGATTTTATGACAGATGAAGAAGCTATCAGGATTAAAGGCTTTTTCGCTGAGGCTGTTGCTGGCAAGAAACAAATTATTGATCTAGAGAATTGGAATATTACCAAAGATGGATCTGAGATCTGCCTGCTGATAAACGGAGTCCCATTTTTTGATGAGGAAGGTATCCTCAAAGGCTACCGTGGCGGAGATAAAGATATCACTGACCGCAAACTGGCGGAGAAAGAACTGGCCAAATACCGAGAGCACCTGGAACATTTAGTTGATGAGCGGACGTTCCAGTTGAAAGAAGCACAGGAAGAGTTGATTCAAGGTGAGCGCTTAGCTACCCTTGGGAAGTTGACCGCCACGGTCAGTCATGAGCTTCGCAACCCCCTCGGAACGATTCAAACATCACTCTTCTCAATCGAGGACAGTCTTGAGCGTAAAGACCCTTCACAGGTGTCCCGCTCTCTCGAACTGGCCGAACGCAGCATTGACCGATGCGTTACCATCATCGAGGAATTAAACAGCTATGCACGCGTTAAAGGCTTGGATGTTTCAGAGACGACTGTTGACGATTGGTTGATGGCCGTATTCAAAGAGCAGAGTGTCCCCGAAGAGATATCCTGCGAGCTAGATCTCTCCAGCGGTAATCGGGCATCGTTTGACCATGAGAAACTCCGTCAGGTGGTAGTCAATCTCATTGCCAATGCAGTGCACGCACTTCAGGACAAACAATCCAAGGGAAAGCATCTGAGCGTTTCCACGCACTTTCTAGACGACAAATATGAGATGCGTTTCACTGATAACGGAATCGGCATGACCTCTGATATCAAAGAGAAGGTGTTCGAGCCTTTGTTTTCTACAAAAGGTTTTGGCGTTGGACTCGGGATGGTTGTCGTAAAGAATATTGTCGACCAACACCACGGCGAAATAAACATTGAGAGTAAAGAAGGGGAAGGTACGACTGTCACCCTTCGTTTGCCGATCAACTTCTCAGGGGAACGAAAGAATCAAACCATATGACCTTGCCACCACATGCTATTCTCTACGGCAGAAAAACATTCCTATTAATCACAATTAACAGTAAAGCAAAGCCCCAGCCTGATTCCATGGCTAGGGCTTTCTTATAAGTATTGTTGCAAGTTATTCTCTGAAGTCCTAGGGATACTTAACAAACCAAATATCAACACAGAACACTAACAGAGCCAAATAATTACGGTGACACAATGCCATTGTGTCACCGTAATTATTTGTAGAAAAAGCGCTTCGATGGGACCTATCAAGAGTCTTCGCTGATCACCCTGTTCAGCTCTTTAAGTAACTGCTCGATATCTACGTTATGCACCCCGGCGCCATGCTCAACTTCTTCGTAATCCGCAATCTGGCATTCCATGCAGTCAAGACCGAAAGATCGAAAAACACCGATGGTCTGAGGATAACCTGCGATAATTTCAGCAATAATCATCTCACGTGTGATCATGAAACCTCCTTCAGTCTTTTCCGGTATTGCCGAACTTTTCCGCCAGAGCTTTGCTGACAACCGGAGGTACCAGGCTATCAATCGGTCCCTGCAATCCGGCAACTTCCTTGACGATTGAAGAACTGAGGTAGCCATAAGGTACCGAGGTCATCATGAAGAGAGTTTCTACCTCTCTTTTGAGGTTGTGGTTCATTTGGGCGATCTGGAACTCATATTCAAAATCAGAGACCGCCCGTAAACCACGAAGGATGACTCTGGCTTCTTTTGACACCACATAATCAACCAGCAGGCCGTCGAAGGTGTCAACGGTGACGCGTGAATTACCATCAACAGCTTCTTCGATATGTTGTATGCGCTCCGCCACCGTAAAAAGACCCTTTTTCTCTGAGTTGCTGGCGACAGCGATAATGATGTTATCGAAAACCTCAAGGCCACGATCGATAATGTCCAGGTGGCCGTAAGTGATCGGATCGAATGAGCCGGGATAGACGGCGGTCTGCTTATTCATAACTGGCCCTTTTCAGTGTCAGGAGTAAAAGTTTATCATAATTGAGCCGTAACAGCGTTGATCAATGCGCTGCAACTGACCGACCGAATCCGGCAAGGTTTCCTCTTTGCCCGTTTCAACGCAAAGGATACCGTTTTTGTTGAGCAGTTTCAGCTTGTCTATGTCGACGAGAGAACGCTCCGCCATCCCTAGACCATAGGGCGGGTCGAGAAAGATCAGGTCGAAGGATTCTGCGTCGAAACACTGTAAAACCTGGAAGGCGTCGCTAACGATCAACTTTGCCCGGTCATCAAGCTGGCAGCGAGCCAGGTTGTCGCGAATGATCTCTGCTGATGAAGATGTTTTTTCGACCAGGCAGGCGGAGACCGCCCCACGACTCAGCGCCTCGATCGCCAGGGCTCCTGACCCGGCAAACAGGTCCAGAACCTTCAGGTCGATGAAGTTGCCCAGCTTACTTTGCAGGATGCTGAAAACTGCCTCACGGATCCGGTCTGGTGTTGGACGGACGTCACGACCCTTGAACGTTGTCAGTTGCCTACCGCGTGAAGTGCCGGCGATCACCCGCATTGAATCACCTCTGAAACTGCTGTCGAAAACACGTAACCTGTGAAAAAAACTAGCACAATCAGTCAATGCGGTCAAGCTGGCGGGGGTGTAATCTGTCTTGACAGATAGCGTGTGGCGTGGCTTATATGTAGATCAATTATGGAGAGAACAATGGAACGTCAGGATCTGGCAAAATATGCCGCGCAGAGTGAGTCGTCTCGCGGTCGGCGATATGATGAAGTCTACAAAGATGATCGGCCTGCCTACGAACGCGACCGCGATCGTATAATTCACTGTGCTGCTTTCAGGCGCCTGGAGTACAAGACCCAGGTTTTTGTTAACCACGAAGGTGATTATTATCGCACCCGACTGACCCATTCTCTGGAGGTTGCCCAGATCGGCCGCGGCATAGCCCGTCGTTTGAAATTGAACGAAGACCTGGTCGAGACCCTGGCCTTGTCCCACGACCTCGGCCATACGCCCTTCGGGCACACCGGCGAAGAGGTCCTGAATCGCCTGATGACACCTTATGGTGGCTTTGAGCACAACCGCCAGTCCCTTCGCATCGTAGAACTGCTGGAAGAACGCTACCCAGGTTTCAATGGCTTGAACCTGAGCTGGGAAAGCCGTGAGGGTATTATCAAACATTCTTCAGATTATGATATCCCAGACGGCTCGGGATACGAGGAGTATTGCCCGTCCCTGAGACCCACCCTGGAAGCGCAGATCATCGATCTGGCCGACGAAATAGCCTACAACAATCATGACATCGATGATGGCCTCAAGGCAGGATATCTGGACCCGCAAGACTTGATGGGGGTCGATCTCTGGGCTGAAACCTATAATAGGGTCGCGGCAAAGTACCCGTCGCTTCCTGAAGATCGCCAGATTCTGCAAACCATCAGCCACCTGATCGGTTTGTTGATCCTCGACCTGGTCGAACAGACAAGCACCAATATCCGTGCTGCGGGCATCAGGTCCGTGGACGATGTGCGTGGCCAGTTGGCCAATATGGTGTCGTTTAGCGCTGAAACCTCTACCCGCAACCGCGAACTGAAGGCCTTTCTCTACAAGAACCTGTACCGTCATTACAAGGTCGAACGCATGCGCATCAAGGCTGAGCGATTTTTGACCATGCTCTTTGAGAACTACTTGCAGAACCCGACCTTGCTGCCGTCGAGTTATCAGGCCAAGTACGATCTGTATGGAAGGGAGAGGGTCGTCTGTGACTACATAGCCGGCATGACCGACCGATACGCCCTTGATGAATACAAACGCCTCTTCGACCCTTACGAGAGGGTCTGACGAGAGGGTCGAAGTTGAAAGGCCCTTGCCGGCAGTCAAGTTATTTGTGAAGAGTCAGGGAAGGGTGATGATCCTGTTGTCGCTCGGACGGTAAAGCAGGAACGTGTTGCCGAGCACCTGTACCACGGCTGAGACAGTCTCGGTTGCAAGCTCGGCTGCGACAATCTTACGGTCAGTCAGGCAGCCTTCCTGAATTCTGACCTTGATGAGTTCGTGTGCTTCGAGGGCTTCATTGGCAGCGTTGACCACGTCATCGCTGAGATGGTTTTTGCCGATCATGACAAAAGGGCGCAGGCCGTGACCGAGGCCGCGCAAAAACCGGTTCTGCTTTCCGGTCAGTTGAATTGCTTCTGAGTTTTCTGCCATATGTTTGGTGTCCCTTGTCTGTTTCTTGATGATGAAATAACTGCTACGGCAACACTATAACATCGCAGATTGTTTGCGTGTAACCTGTTTCTTGAGAATTTATCAGACACTACCATGACCCTGCAACTTTCCATAATCTGTGAAAATACTGTTGGTCGGCCAATCACTGCCTGTGGTGAACATGGCTTTGCCTGTCTGATACGGACACCTGCCGGAAGCTGGCTCTTTGACACTGGCAGCGGTGCGACATTATTGGCCAACCTGGACGTTCTTGAGCATGATGCACACCAGATCAATGGCATCATCCTGAGCCATGGTCATTACGATCACTGCGGCGGTCTCCTGCCGTTTCTCAAGCATGTCGGATCACGCCCGGTGTATGCCCATTCACAGATATTCAGCGAGCGCTTCTGGCAGGGTCAGCATGAAGTGCGCTCCATAAGTTTACCTGACAGTCGCACCGTTCTCGAGGCTGCTGGCGCGAACTTCATTTTCCACGACACCTTGACGGAACTGGCACCGGGGCTCTATTTCAGCGGTGCCATCCCGCGCTGCACCGATTTTGAGGTGGGAGACCCGCACCTTGTCCACCAGGCTGCAGACGGAGAGGGCTGGGTTGCTGATGAATTCATAGATGATGCGGCGCTCGCCATAGAAACTTCGAAAGGGCTGGTCATCCTGTTGGGGTGTGCACATGCCGGGCTGGTCAACACGGTAGAATCTTTTCGCTGCAAACTTGGCAATCCACGAATTCATGCAATTATAGGCGGAACACATCTCGGCCCGTCCGACGATGATCAGTTTACTGCAACCGTTGACTTCCTCTCAGCCCTTGATTTCGATCGCCTCGGTGTTTCCCATTGCACCGGTCAGATTCGTTCTGCGCAGTTATATGCCCGGTTTCCCGGTAAGGTCTTTTTCGCTAATGTCGGTACGACGGTTCACATAGAATGATGACGACAACTCAGCCCTGCTGGATGATACTTGCCCTGGATGCGACTCATTGCATTGACTTTGGTAGTAGTGTATCTTCCCTGAACATCAGATAAGTGAGGTGGGGGATGAATATCAAGCTTCGCGTGCTCTTGGTTGAAGATTCACGGTTTTTCCTGTCAATTGAAGGCCAGTTCTTGCACAAGACGCCGGTTGAAGTTATTGAAGCCGACAGTTGTGAGATGGCTCTGTCAATCATTCGCAAAGAAAAGCCGGATCTGGTGTATATGGCCTTTTCTTTGCCGGGTGAAGGCGGCGCCAAGTGTTGCCAGACAATCAAGAGGGATCCGGAAATCAGTTCTGTCCCTGTCGTCTTGATCTGTGATCAGGGTAAGCCTGAGCAGCCGAAGATAGCACAACAGAATGGTTGTGATGCATTTCTGGTTAAACCGTTGGACAGGCAGTCTTTTCTGCAGGTCGGGCGACAATTCCTCAAAGGCATCCGGGAGTATCGTCACTCGAGTTTCTTCCCGGTCATTGTCTCTTTCGATGGCGAAGAGCATCAGGGCAAGTGCCTGGACGTTTCCAGTGGCGGTCTGTTTGTGGAGAGTCAGGCCGAGATTCCGGATGGAAGCATGGTGAACCTGAGTTTCAAACTGCCAGATACCCTCTCTACGCACATGATCTGTGGTGCAAAAGTCATGTGGAAGAATCGCAGGCCAAATGCTTTGAAACCTCACTACCCGCATGGCCTTGGGATCATGTTCGTTGATCTTCCTGCATCCAGTCGCAAGGCGATCCTGCGTTTGTCTGAAAAGAAAACTAACAGCTGACGAGCCTGCCTGTTCTGGCAGAAATATCAAAAATACAATATCTGAGGATAATCAATGAAAATCTATATCGACAAGAGCAAGTGCCATGGGTCTGGAGAATGTCTTAAGGCCTGCCCACACGGTGCATTGCACATAATTGATGGCAAGGCGCTTGTAGACCACGAACTGTGTGATCTGGATGGTCTCTGTCTCCCTGCCTGCCCACACGATGCCATCGGTATTGTAGAAGAAGCCTGAAATATACCATGCTTTTCAAGGCCTGATATTTAACGGCGACTGAGATTTCCGGTCGTTGTTTTTATTGCAGCAACACGGTTTAATTTTGAGACCTTCTGGCTAATTTGATGATTAACCAATAAAATGCTGTGCTTTAACCTTTCGAATCATCCCTTGATTGGCAGACTGCAAATAAAGTTTTCTGTTTCTTCCTGGGTTGCTTAATAAATCACACCCTACAACAATAAACTTCGATCTTCTCTCCAGCCCTCAATTTTTATTGTACCAACCGATAGCTCAAGGATCGCATTGTTGGCGGATAAAAAGCGATTATTCTCGGCTCACTGTCGACGAGAGACTGTAATCTTGAACTCATTATCTTGTCATTCCAATTGACACAGAGGAAATCCTGATAACTTCAGTACCTGTGTCATCTCTGTTCAGAGATACAAAGCCTCATAGCAACTAATCATTATGTTCCTCTTTGGAAATAATTGTATCCTTTCGTGGAATGGTCCAGAGGCTGCGCTTACGTAGACAGATTTGCAAGGGGTCCCCTGTTGCGAAGCCCAAGTCGCGCATGGCGCAATTTGGCAATTCAACATCAACGTTAATTTCACTGTCGTTCAATTTGACGCTAAGTGTATGTGTCCCACCAAAAACGAGGATGTCGCTGACAGTGGCGTAGAACAGATTGTTCTGTAACTCAGGGCCAATCGGCTTATTCGGACGGATTACAATAACTTCCTCTGAACGGATACCTGTAGCAAGGCGGTGACCTTTTTCTGCACCATCATATCCTGGTGCGATGAGGTGAATGCCGTTGCCGAGCTGTAACGAACCATCCGGTAGAACGTCTTCAACAGTCATCTCAAAAATGTTCTGATTGCGGAGAAAACGGGCGACGCCGAGCGTGGTCGGACGGTAGTATATGTCGTCTCGGGTACCGACCTGCTTGAGTTGACCATTGATCATGACCGCAACCTGTTCGCCGAGCATGAAGGCTTCTTCCTGATCATGAGTGACATGCAGGATGGTCACGCCAAGTTGCTGATTAATCTCCCTCAGCTTAACCTGGAGTTGTCGTTTGATAGTTGCATCCAATGCCGAAAAGGGTTCGTCGAGGAAGAGCAGGCGGGGCCCTGGCAGTAATGCCCGAGCGAGAGCAACCCGCTGTTTCTCGCCGCCGGAGAGAGTTGCAACCTCACGGCGATCCATGATGCTGTGAAGATCGAGGAGATCAATCAGGTCGCTCAGTCGCGATTGGGACACCTTGTCGTCCAGCTTGCGCTGTTTGGCTCCGAAGAGGATGTTTCCCTTGACATCAAGATGGGGGAAAAGAGCCAGATCCTGGGGTAAATATGAGATCTGCCGTTTTTCGGGAGACAGGTTCGTAACATCGCAACCATCAAGCCGGATACTTCCTGAAATAGGCTCCAGAAGGCCCATGCAGGTTTCAAGGAAAAGTGTTTTTCCCGAACCTGAAGGGCCAAGGATGGTCAAGTAGGAATTCTCGCCCAGGTTAAGATCGATCGGCCCCAGAGAAAAAGTGCCCCGACCGGCAATAAGTTGCTCGATCTGGATCATCTATTTGTCTCCGTGACCATACGCACACCAAAGAGGACAAGTAGGGAAATGCCGATCAAAATTACAACCAGCGTGACCGCTTTAGGTAGATCTGCCATCGACATGGCGAGGTAGATGCTGCTCGGTAAAGTGGCTGTTTGTCCTTTGGCGGTACCAGCAACCATCACAGTGGCCCCAAACTCGCCTATGGCACGTGCCCAGGTTAGGATGATTGCTGCCAGAATGCCGCGTTTGGCCAGTGGCAAGGTGATTTGCAGAAAACTTCCGAATGCCGAGCAACCAAGCATGCGGGCAACCTGCTCCTGGCGTCTGTCAACCTGGTCGAAGCTTGCTTTGAGCATGCGTACGCTGATGGCGACAACGACGGTGAACTGGGCCAAAATGACGCCAGCCAGGGTAAAGGGAAGGGTAAGGCCTGTCTCAGACAAAAGCCGCCCAATGGCGGTGTTCCATGACATCAGGATCAGGGTGCCAAGAGCGATCGGCGTGAGAACCATTGGCAGGTCGATGAAGGTGTCGAGCAGACGTTTGCCAGGGAAGTCGATGCGAGCCAGGGCATAGGCCGCTGGTATCGCCAGAGTGACGGCAATAATTGTACTGGCTGTCGCGGCGACCAGGCTGAGGAAGATAGCCGAGCGAATATCCTGCTGACCCAACTGTTCAAGAAAGTTATCCAGGCTGAAGAAGGCGGACTGACTGCTGACGAGAATCAGAAAGTATCCCGTCAGCAGGGCCAGAGGCAGCAGCATAGTGCCCTTGAATATGGTGTCACGTTGCAGCATTACCATCCCTCCGGAAGTTCATAGGTGCCGCCAATTTGAGCTGCCGGGGCCAGTTTGCTGGCATTCTCTTCCTTGGTAAAATACCCCCACTTGCGAAAAATAGCCTGGCCATCTGCGGATTTAAGGTAGGCAACAAAGTTCCTGGCGTTCTCTGGATTCGTCGCATGGCTCAGGAGGGCGGCCGGAATGTAGGCAAGTCTGGGAATCTCTCGCGGGTTGAGCAGAACTGCCTCCATAGTCTGTGGGTTCCATGTGGCAAATTCACGCCAGCCAAGCACAGCATCAACAGTTCCCAGCGCCAGCATAGCAGCTGTTTTAGCGCAGCTCTCAACCTGACCATGTAAATTGGGTCGAATTCCCTCCGCTATTTTGTTTGACTCCATTATCTCGACGGCATAAAGGCCGACACAAACACTTTCGGGATCGGCTATGCCGACACGCACTCCGGGACGGGCGAGGTCATTCAGTGTTCTGATCTGTCGCGGGTTTCCTTTCGGTACGAGAATCGCGGGAACCAAGTAGGCCAGCTTGGTTTCTTCACCGTCAATCAACTCGAGCTCCCTGGCTTTTACCATGTAGTCAGGTGATCCCGGTATGTAGAGGTCGCCAAGACCGGTCAGCCGGATTTGACTGAGCATGGCGCCGGAGCCTCCCAGATGCAGTACGACCTGGATGCCGAACTTTTTCTCAAAGTCTTTGGCCGCGTCTTCAAGCGCGGGCTGGGATGCTGATCCCGCAAAGACGACCACCGTACGCATTGCTCCGGAAAAGGCGGTCGACACAAACGAGAATAAAATGGCAATGATTAAAACCAGGTGTTTCATTGTCAGTCTTTGCTTTCGCAGAAACATGCGTCAAAACAGCGGTCAGCTTCTTTGTTGACCTGATCTCTTAAACTCTGGAACTGCTTCATCAGTTCCAGAATGTCGTCAGTCAATTGCGAAGCTCCACCGCCTTTGCCGCCGATGCGACGCTCCATAATCGGGAAGGGGGCTGAGTTCTCCATGGCCTGGAGCTGTGCCCAAACCTTGCGATACGACATGCCCAGATCGCGGGCGGCAGCATTGATCGAGCCGTTGCGTTGCACCGCCAATAAAAGCCGGTAGCGGCCGTCACCGAGAAATGACTGGCCATCGACTTCCAGCCAGATCTTACTGCGAATTCTGAGTTTTTTCATGACAGGTATCGTTCCACGATCAAGTCACAAAGCCCTTCTGTGTCATTGATGTCGTAAAGAGGCACATCAATATCCAGGGAAGTGTCTGAGGCGACGGCGACCAGCGTCGGGTCATACTCTTCTTCGCGACAAAGCAGCTTTTCGCTTCGCTCTCGACGATGAACTTCGATCTTTGGCATAGTATTCTTTTTAAACCCTTCGGTAAGAACGAGGTCGACACCGCTGCAATAGGTGGCGATGGTTTCAGCCAGAGTCGGCTCCTGCTCTTTGGGGTACTGCTTTACCATTGTGAGCTTGTCTGGCGAGGTGATTAACATCGTGTCCGCTCCGGCCTGAGTCAGTCTCCAGGAATCCTTGCCTTCATGGTCAATGTTGAAGCTGTGTGCATCGTGTTTGATGGCTCCAATAGAAAAGCCACGCCGCTTCATCTCGATAATCAGTTTCTCCAAAAGTGTCGTTTTCCCGGTGCCACTCTTGGCGACGATTGAGACGACAGGCGGAATCATATCTCCTCCTTATTTAACTGTTCGAGTTGTTCAGGTGTATTGATATTCAAGAGACTGCGTTCCCACCCCTCAGGCATCTGTTGCCAGTCAAGGTAATGAATCCTGATGCGTTGATAAAAATCATAAATGCGATATTGCCCTTGTCTCAGCATTGTCTCCATCTGTTGCAGGCAATTCTTGTGGTACAAGGCGAAAACAGGTTCATAGCCGTTCGGTGTGCTTGGTACCACTGCATCAAACCCGTTGCGAAGGTTTATCAGTGATATGAGAATTCGAGAATCCGGGTAGGGCATGTCACAGGGGGCGACAAAAACCCAGTCAGTTTGAGCTGATTTCAGCCCTGTATAAAGACCGCCCAGTGCACTGCCCGGGTAAATGTCGGGAATAGCCGGTATGTCATCAGTTGCCAGATCAGGGCGGTCGCCGGCGATCAGAACGGCAGCAAAATGCTGACACAGCATATTGAGTGGTCTGGACAATAATTTTTGTCCGGACAATTCAATACGTGCCTTGTCATATCCCATACGCCGGCTTTTTCCGCCAGCTAATAGAACGCCAGTTGTATTGTCAATAAAATCGTTGTGCGAAATATGCATAGCGATATCAGTATAGACAGGCCGTAGATAAATACAACTTAATATTTTTTCGGATTTTTGATATGGGTCAATTTAAAAAACAGAACACCGTATTATTAAGTGTGTAGCTGGAATTATTGTAAAGATTCGATATGCTTTGTTGGCTTTCCGGTATTTTTATTCCAATGATTTGGGTTCTTTTCCCAACAGTTTCAAGAATTATCATCTAGCTTTTGCTGCAACAATTGAATATTGGGCGTTTTCTAACCTGGTGAGGTAGACCGATGACTAGACAAATGCTGAATCGTTTTTCGCTGCTGGCTGCAGGACTACTCCTTCTTTCAACACCGAGTTTGGCTCAACAGGGAGATCCGCAACGCGGTGAAGCTCTGTATGTTGGTTCTGTCAGTTTTGCTGAGGGAGGTGCTCCCTGTCTGGCTTGTCATGGTATTTCCGGTCATGAACTGGGCCGCGCAGCAGGAGCCAATTACGGCCCTGACCTGACTGCTATCTATGAAGATTATGGTGAGGAAGGGGTTCTTGGTGTCCTGGAAGACCTCTCTTTCGAAAGTATGGCCGCCATTTATGAGCCTCGTCCTCTGACCGATTCTGAAAAAGCTGATCTGGTGGCTTTTTTCGGCACTGTGTCAACTGGCGTTGCTCCGAGCATAGGTTCAGAGATGGCGCTGCATGTCTTGTTCGTCACAATCGTATTCATGATTTTGATTGGTGCCTTTGGTTGGCGGCGACTGCAGGGGGTAAGGCAGCCTCTGATTGATCGAGCCCGGAATGGGAAGGGAGAGACCGCATGAGCTGGATAAAGGATATCGTCGACCCGAAATCCCGTAAGTGGGAAGAGTTCTATCGTAATCGGAATCAGTGCGACAAGGTGGTGCGTAGCACCCATGGTGTCAACTGTACCGGTGGTTGCTCGTGGAATGTCCATGTCAAGGACGGCATCGTCGGTTGGGAACTGCAAGCAACAGATTATCCGGAGCTCGAAGACGGAATCCCTCCTTATGAGCCACGTGGTTGCCAAAGGGGAATTTCATTTTCCTGGTATCTGTACAGTCCGTTGCGCATCAAGTACCCCTACCTGCGCGGCGTCTTGACAGACCTGTGGCGTGAGGCCAAGGCAGAGCACGATGATCCGGTTGCCGCCTGGGCTGCAATTGTTGAAAACCCTGAAAAACGCAAGAGTTACCAGCAGGCACGCGGTAAGGGTGGTTTCCGTCGATCCAACTGGGACGAAGTCGAAGAAATTATTGCGGCTTCGACCGTCTATACCATCAAAAAATATGGCGCCGACCGACTGGTCGGATTCTCTCCGATTCCAGCCATGTCGATGCTCAGTTTCGCCGGCGGTTCCCGTTTCATGCAGTTGTTGGGTGGTGCCAACCTGAGTTTTTACGACTGGTACTGTGACTTGCCAAACGCCTCGCCAGAGATCTGGGGCGAGCAGACCGACGTCGCCGAAAGTGCCGACTGGTATAACAGCAAGTATATCGCCGTTATGGGGTCGAACCCCGGCATGACCCGGACTCCTGATGTACATTACCTGACCGAAGCCCGTCATAACGGCACCAAGGTCACAGTTCTTTCTCCAGACTTCAGTATGACCTCCAAATTCGCCGACTGGTGGATCCCCGCTCATGCCGGGCAAGATGGCGCCTTCTGGATGGCAGTCAATCATGTCATTCTTTCTGAATTTCACCATAAGGCCAAAACGCCTTACTTCATGGATTACCTGAAGCGTTACAGTGACACCCCATTCCTGATCGAACTGGAAGAAAAGGGTGATGCATACACCGCCGGTCGGATGGCCAAGGCTGGTGACATGGAGCGCTACAGCAAGGAAGAAAATGGTGGCTTTAAATACCTGGTATGGGATGAAACCACTCAGCAGCCGCGCATGCCTCTGGGAACTCTCGGTTTCCGTTGGCAGGAGAAAAAAGGCCAGTGGAATCTGCAGATGAAGGATGGTCAGGACGGTTCTGAAATCGCTCCTGCCCTTTCCCTGTTGGATGGCAATAAAGATGTTCTTCAGGTTTCCTTTGATGATTTTGCCGATGGGAATGCCGTCCAGCGCGGAGTTCCTGTTCGCTATCTCGAAACCGACAAGGGCCGGATACCGGTCACCACTGTCTATGATTTGATGATGGCCCAGTTCGGAGTCGCTCGCGACCTCGAAGGTGACTATCCGGCTGATTATGATAGTGAAGCTGTTTACACTCCCGCATGGCAGGAGAAATTCACCGGTATCGACCGAGCCAACGTCATTCAGTTTGCCCGCGAATGGGCATCAACTGCAGAGCAGACTGAAGGTAAATGTTCGATTATCATCGGTGCCGGTATCAACCACTGGTATCACGCCAACCTGATTTACCGTGCAGGTATCGTCTCATTAATGTTGTGTGGTTGTGTCGGTAAAAATGGCGGTGGTTTGAATCACTATGTTGGCCAGGAGAAACTGGCTCCGGCGGCACCATGGGCTTCGATCATGGGTGCGCTTGACTGGTCTAAACCCCCTCGCTTTCAGAACGCTCCATCTTATCACTATGTCCACACTGATCAGTGGCGCTATGAGAAGACTTCAGATGAGGTCAAGATCAACCCGGTGGCGGAGAGCAACCAGATCACCGAAGGGCACACTATGGATCATCAGGTGCGTGCCGTTCGCAACGGTTGGCTGCCGTTCTATCCACAATTTGATCGCAGTCCGATCGAAGCTCTGAAACAAGCTGAAGCTGATGGTGCCACGAATAATCAGGAGATTGTCGACTGGACTGTCAAGCAGCTGGCAGAGAAGAAGATGAAATTTGCTGTCGAAGATCCTGATGCGCCCGAGAACTGGCCGCGCATGTGGATCATCTGGCGTGGTAACGCTCTAATGTCGAGCGCTAAAGGGCATGAGTACTTCCTCAAACACTACCTTGGCACCCACACCAATACAGTTGCTCCAGAAACTGCTGAAGAGTTCGTCAAGGATGTTAAGTGGCATAAAGAGGCACCCGAAGGGAAGCTGGACCTGGTGGTTGATATCAACTTCCGCATGGATACTTCGGCCCTTTACTCGGACATCGTTTTGCCAACTGCAACCTGGTATGAGAAGAACGATCTCAACAGTACCGACATGCACTCTTTCATCCACCCGCTGCAAGAAGCCGTTCCTCCTTGCTGGGAGTCACGAAGCGACTGGAATATCTTCAAGTCCCTGGCCAAAAAGGTCAGTGAATTGTCCGAAGTCCATCTGCCGGATCCTGTTCGCGAAATCGTCGCGGTACCGTTGCAGCATGACACTCCTGCTGAGATGGCCCAGCCCGAGATCAAGGACTGGAGCAAGGGTGAATGTGAGCCGATCCCCGGCAAGACCATGCCGAACTTCGTGGTGGTTGAACGTGACTATGTCAACCTCTACAACCGCTTTATCTCCTTCGGGCCGGGTGCCCGCAACGGTGGCATCGGTGCACATGGTCTCAGCTGGCAAATTGAGGATATGTACGACGAACTGGTTGAGAAAAACCCAACCGAGACCTGGGGCGACAAGACCTATCCGTCGCTGGCAGACACTGTCGATACCGCCAATATCATCCTTGCCCTGGCACCAGAAACCAATGGTGAGGCGGCCTACCGCGCCTTTGAGGTTGAAGAGAAGAAAGTCGGCCTGCCACTAACTCAATTGGCTGAAGGCAGCCGCGATATACGCACCACTTTTGCTGACCTTGATCGACAGCCGCGGCGCTTCCTGAACAGCCCCATCTGGTCTGGTCTGATAACAGATGGTCGTGCCTATTCAGGGTTCTGCCTGAACGTTGAGCATCTGGTCCCCTGGAGGACCCTGACCGGTCGTCAGCATTTCTACCTTGATCATCAGGGCTATATTGCAGCGGGTGAGCATCTGCCGACTTACAAGCCGAAGCCGGATCACAGCACGCTGCAAGACTTCCTGGTCACGGAGACGGAGGAGAAGAGCATTATGCTCAATTACCTGACTCCTCACGGCAAGTGGAGTATCCACAGCACCTACGGTGACAATCACCGTATGCTGACCCTCTCCCGTGGTTGTCATCCGTTCTGGATTAACTTGCAGGATGCTGAGGAAATCGGTGTTGTCGATAATGACTGGGTTGAGGTTTACAACGACCACGGGGTTGTTGTGACCCGAGCCATTGTCAGCTCCCGGCTACCGCGTGGCATATCTTTCCTTTATCATTCGCCGGAACGAACTATCGGCGTGCCGAAGTCGCCACTGCGCGGAAACAAGCGTGCCGGTGGGCATAACAGCCTGAACCGGATCCGACTCAAGCCGAATCTGATGCTCGGTGGTTATGGCCAGTTCACCTACGCCTGGAACTACTGGGGGCCGACCGGTGCCAACCGCGACACCTATATCATGGTACGTAAACTCAAAGGGGAGCCGAGCTGGTAAAGGAGCTATGACTATGAATATACGTGCACAGGTGTCATCAGTTTTTCACCTTGATAAATGTATCGGCTGCCATACTTGCAGCATTGCCTGCAAGAACCTCTGGACCGACCGCAAGGGTGCCGAGTACATGTGGTGGAACAATGTGGAAACCAAGCC